>JBDGQP010000168.1:0-19877 GCA_042218975.1 Salinibacter sp. | reverse complement strand
CCCCCGGTGATGCAACAGCCTCATTTGTTTGATCTCAAAAGTGTCCGGTAGCTAGTTCCCAACGCCCGTTTTCTGCTTGCGGCCCTACACGGTCCGCGGCTGTCGCGGACAATCAGGCACGCACGTTCTCACGGATCGGCCACTCGGTAGGATCGGACGGATCGGTCCCCTCGACCTCTGGTGCCTCCGTCCGGGATCGAAGCGGGCCGAGAACCTGTTGGGGCGTCGCGAATACTCACGGCACACTGTGTTTTCTCTCGCACGTACCGCGTCTTTCCCAGAAGTCTCGACCATGGCCGATCTCACCGACGGGGCGTACATGCTTTCGAACATCCAGTGGCGCAAGCGGGAGCAGGCCTCCGCCCTGCGGCCGCTGCGGGGCTTCTCCACCGGGAAGCTCCACGTGAATGGGCGGACCGCCCGGGTCCAGGCCCGGTTTACCGACCAGAACCTGTCCAACCGCTTCAGTGACCTGGAGGAGGAGGGGGTCCCCGTTGCACTGCAGGTCAGTTTGCTGGGGGAAGCGGAGATCTACCTGCTCCCCGGCCAGGCGCCCACCCTCGAGCGGACTGGGGCCTGCTACGTGCTCCGGGTCCGCGGAGAAACGAGTGACCTGTCGGCCGTCCACCCGGCAGCCTGAAAGGCCCGTCACGGCTGTTCGACGAAACCGGGCGGCTCCTCGGGCATCCGCCAGAGATAGAGCCGGCGTCCCCGACGCGGAGGCGCGGAGGCGGAGCGGACATGGTTGCACGAGGACTTGGGCAGAGAACAACGGGTCTTGACGATCCGGGGCGTGCCCCCCGAGGACGCCGGGCGACGTCGCCACCGAGACGGAGGCTCGACTGGCGTCGATAACGTTCCCGAGTCCAGCCAGGCCTCCGGGCGGGAGGCAGGCCGTACGGGGCGGAAGGGGGCCGGGCGACACCGACCCACGAGGAGAACGCGGGGAGAAATCCCCAACGAAAAAGCCGCCCAGCGGAGGCTGGGCGGCGAGGCGGGCCGGACGGGATTTGAACCCGCGACCTCTGCCGTGACAGGGCAGCATTCTAACCGCTGAACTACCGGCCCACAATTTGCAAAATCACACACAGGTAAAAACGAGGACCTCGGGCAAGTTCCGGAGGTCAGCGAATGTTCACAGGGCCTCCAACGACCCGAGTCGAGCGGGTCGTGCAACGCCGCCGGGGGGCTAGGAAGAGTCGGACTCCGCCCCGGTCTTCCCAAGCACGGAGGCGAGCCGCCGCTGGAGACAGGCGTGCCCGCGCTCAAACGCGTCGCTGGTCAGCAAGCGGGTTTCCTCGTCCAGATCCGGCGGGGGACTACAGGCGGCGCGCTCGGCGTCGAGCAGCTGGGCCGCCGTCGCGTCCCAGTCGAACTTGAGCCGGAGCGTCCCGGCGCCCCGTCGGACCTTGACCGGACGACTCACCAGTTGGGACCAGGGAAGCGCGAGGAGCGTGCTTGCGTCGAGGGGCGCCGAGAACGGATCGACCCGGGCCACCGAGCGGCCCTGCCACTGCACCTGAATCTGATCCGCGTCCTGGCTGAACGTGAGGGTCGCGTCTGTCGGCGGAGCGGGGGCGGTGGAGGAGAGAGAGGCCGCAAGGGTCGGGGTCCCGAGCCGCTTTTGGAGGGTCGAGATCCGCGCCTCGACCTCGGCCGGCAGTCGGGACTGGGCGCGCTCGAACTCGGCCTGCTTCTGTTCATGGGTCGCCCGCTCCGCCCGAGCGGCCTCGACCCGTGGTTCGAGTGCGCTGAGCCGGTGATGGAGCGCCGCGGCGTAATCGACCTCCGGCCGCCACCACCGACGGATGTAAGGCTCGAGCTGAAGGTCTGCAATCGACTGGCAGAGACGGGCGCAGGCTGCATCGGACAGGCCCCCGGGGGGACGACGAAGCGTTTCCCGAACATGATCACACTGCTCAACCTGCGCGGAGGCGTCGGCGTCCTTCAGGAAGGGGGAGGGCGGCGCGTTCTCGCGGACCCCCAGGTAGAGATGATCGCGGGTCCGTGTGAGGGCCACATAGAAGAGCCGCCGTTCCTCCTCCTCGTCCAGGGCGTCGGGGGCGTCGGCCTCGAGGGGCAACGTGCCGTCGTTGCACCCCGGCAGGAAGACGACCGGCCACTCGGCCCCCTTGGCCCGATGGATCGATCGCAGTTCAAGCACGGGGCCTTCGCTCGGGCTTGAGTGTGCCGCGGCCACCTCCCGGACGCGTCGGAGCAGGGCCGGAATGGAGTCTCGCCCCTCGGCGAACCGGCACAGGGCCCGCACGGTGCGGACGCGCATCGCGCCCCGGGCCGCCGTGGGGCTCCGACCCCGAAGGTGCGCCTCGAAGTCCAGCCGGTCCACGAGGTCCCGCACCGTCTCCCCCGCCGGGGCGTCGAGCCGGTCTACGAGTCCCTCCATAACGGACACGAACGACCCGACGCGCTCGGCCGTGTCGTCGGGCATCTCCGACTGCTGGTCGGTCAGCAGGGCCAGGATTGACCGGCCGGTCTCCCGGGCCCGCCGCACGGTGTAGTCCACACGGGCCCGCTCCACGTACCGGTTCGGGCGATTGATGATAGAAGAGAACCGGTCCGCATAGTGCTCAGCGGATTGGGGCCGGTCGAATCCGTCTCGGCGCCGCCGTCGTTCGAGCAGGGCCCCGTACAGATACCGGAGAAGCGTCTGCACGGAACGACGGCGGTAGAAGGGGACCCGTCCGCGGACGCGGTAGGGCAGGTCGCGGTCGAGAAGGGCCTGCTCAAGGGGAGGCGTCTGGCCGTAGGTGCGCACCAGCACGACAAGATCCGAGAGATCGTAGGGCGTGTCGGCCCGCAGGTGCTCGGCTCGCGCGGCGATCGCCTCGGCCACGCCCGCGGCCTCGTCGCGCCGAATCAGTGCGGTGGGGCCCCCGACTCCGCGCGTGAGACGGGGCTGCTTCGGGTGCCGGTCGTCGTTCGCTTCGATGGCCGTGCGGGCCAGGACCAGAGGGGCTGCGGGCAGGCGGAACGAGTCCTGCATCCGGTACTCCTCGGCGTCGTAGCGGTCGGCAAACCCCAGCAGATACGACGGATCGGCCCCGCGCCACCCGTAGATGCACTGATCGTCGTCGCCTACGACCAGGTACTTGCGGTCAGGGGCGGTCAGGTGATCGAGAATGAAAAACTGCGCCCGGCTCAGGTCCTGGAATTCGTCGACGACCACGTGGTCGTAGGCCGCCTGCAGGCGCTCGCGGAGCGCCTCGTCGCGGACGAGACACGTCCATCCCTCCCGGAGCATGTCGGGATAGGTCAGCCACCCCTGCCGCTCACGATGGGCCTCGAAGCGCCGATAGAGCTCCAGGAAGGCCTCGTTTTCGTGCTGGGCGGTCCGCACGCGGGCCCGGGCGGCGTCGGGCAGCGAGGCCCGACCGGGATCGGCGTAGGCGAGTTGCTGCTTCCAGGCCCCCACCTGGTCGACGAGGTCCGAACCGGTGATGGAGAGGTCGCCCGGGTGGAGCCCCTGCTCGTCGGCGTGCTCCCGGAGGGCCCGGCGGGCAAGACGGTAGGCGCAGGCGTCGGGGGAGGGGGCATCTGTCTCCCGGCGCACGGCGGGGTGAGCGTCGGCCTCGCGGAGAATCATGTGGCCGATGCCGTGGAGGGTCCGGGTCTCCACGCCATGGAGGCCGAGGCCGCCCAGCGCCGCGGAGAGCTCCTGTACCGTCGCCCGGTTGAACGAACTGGCGAGGAGGCGCTGGGGGGGGACCTCTCTCTCCTCGACCAGTGCGCGGAGGCGATGCACGACGGCGGTGGTCTTCCCGGCCCCCGGGACGGCAAGCACCGCCGCCGGGCCCCCGTCGTGCCGGACCACCGCACGCTGCTCCTCGGTCAGTTGATCGGCGGAGATCATTCGATGCGTCGAGCGGTCGGGTCGGTCGAGGGGGGAGGGGGCGGCGGCGTGCCCAGGGTCTCTGCCAGGCGGGGGAGGACGGTACCGGTCCGCCCGTCGACGTGGACCGAGGCCCGGGGCGTCCCGCGGGTCTCGCCCAGGTTCACGATGCCGACGGGCTGGTCGGCCTGATCGGCGCCGAGGACGAACCGGAAGCCAGAGTACACCGTCAGGGAGGAGCCCGTCACAAGTAGGGCGTCGGCCTCGTTCAACAGCGCCCAGGCGGCCTCCACCCGGTCCGGGGAGGGCTTCTCCCCGAAAAAGACCACGTCGGGCTTCAAGGGGCCTCCGCATGCCCGGCAGGCAGGGACCCGGAAGTCGCGGGTGGCGGAGCGGGGCAGGTCGGCGTCGCCGTCCGGGGCCTGCCCGGTTGCACGGTCGGTCCAGGTCGGGTTCTTGCGTCGGATGCGAGACTGGAGGGTGCTCCGGGCACTGAGCGTGCCGCAGTTGAGGCAAACGACGTCCGCGAGTGCCCCGTGAAGTTCGACGACGCGCCGGCTGCCGGCCGCCTGGTGGAGGCGGTCTACGTTTTGGGTGATGATCCCGTTCACCCGTCCTGCGTCCTCCAGGGCGACCAGGGCCCGATGGCCCGCGTTTGGCGTAGCGGCGTCGAACGAGGGCCATCCGAGTGCGCTTCGCGCCCAGTAGTGACGACGCGTCCGCGCGCTCCGCATGAACTCTCCGTAGCGGATCGGCGAGCGCTCCTGATCGTGGGTCTCGGGGCCTCGGTAGTCCGGAATGCCCGACTCGGTACTGATGCCGGCCCCACTGAGGACCGCTACGATCCGGTCCCGCAGAAGGGCGCACAGTTCCTCAAATCCAATCCACGGGGCAGGGTGAGGCATGGGGCCGTGACGGCGCTAACGAACAACCATTGTTATTAACGACCGGACCGGCCGGGGGGTTCTGTACCCACGTCGATCCGGATGGAGGCCCTGCGCCTGAACTCCCTTCATCAAGGGACCCGTGGGGGACAACCATGAGTTTACCATCTTCCGAACGACGGGCTGCCTCAAGGCAATCGGGCCGACGTTCGCCCTGCTCCTTGAGGCGGATGCGGGGGAGGCCGGGCCGTCGCTCTCGCCCGCTTCGGACCCTTTCCCCGGCCGACGGCATTGGGAAGGGCGGTCATCCTCCGGTCGCCTCGTCGTTGTCGTCCTTATCGAACCCACCTGATCGTCGATGTCCGCCCCCGTTCCGTCTGAGACCTGGCTCGGGACGGACCGGCGGGTGCTTGCCCTCGCCCTGGCCCGAATGGCCGACGCGATGGGCAACTCCTTCCTCATCATCGCGCTTCCGCTCTATGTGGCCAGTGAGGCGGTGTCCGGTGAGTTGTTCGGCATCCCGGGGTCCCTCGTGGCGGGCGTCGTGCTCGCCCTTTTCGGCGTCGCGAGCAGCCTCACGCAGCCGTGGGCCGGCCATCTCTCCGATCGGGTGGGCCGACGCAAGCCCTTCGTGGTGGGGGGACTGGTGGTGTTTGCGGTGGCGAACCTGTCGTTCGCCGTCGCCACACAGTACTGGGAGCTCTTCGCCCTACGGGTGGTGCAGGGCATGGCCGCTGCCTTCACCATTACCGCCAGCCTCGCTCTCGTCAACGAGGGGAGCCGGCCGGGGCGGCGAGGGGCCCACATGGGCGTCTATAATGCCTTCCGGCTGGTCGGCTTCGGCGGCGGTCCGCTCCTGGCCAGTCTCCTCGTGGAGATGGGCCCGTACCGATTGCCGGGCCTCCCGGCCCTGACGGGGTTCGAGGCAACCTTCGCCGTGGCGGGCGGGATGGCCCTCCTCAGCACGGTCCTGGTGGTGCTCCTGGTGGAGGACACTCGGGTCCCCGGCGAGCCCGCCCGTCGCCTCCGGATCCGCGTCTGGGATCGGAACGGTCGCGGGCTCGACTCCATCTTTGCCCTCGGTCTGGCCACACTGGTGATGGCGGCGTGCATGGCACTGCTCTCCGCCATTGAACCCCAGGTAAACCGCCGCCTCGGGCAGGGCCCTATTCTCTTTTCGGTGGAGTTCGTGGCGCTCATCGCCGCGTTGGCCGTCCTACAGCCCATCGTGGGACGGATCAGCGACTCCATCGGGCGCAAGCCGTTCGTGGTCGCGGGGATGGCGGCTCTGGTGCCCACCACCGTCGTCCAGGGATGGGTAACCGCGCCCTGGGAACTGATCGCCTGTCGGGTGCTGCAGGGCGGGGCCGGGGCGATGATCTTCGCCCCCGCGCTCGCCCTGGCCGGAGACCTGGCCACGCGGGGCCGGTCCGGTGCCCAGCTGTCGGTCTTGACCGTCGCGTTCGGCCTCGGCATCGCGGCGGGGCAGTTGACCGCCGGTGCGCTCGTCCCGTTTGGATTTGCGACGCCGTTCGTCGTGGGGGGCGGGCTGGCCCTCGCGGGGGTGGCCCTGGTCCAGACGCAGGTGCGAGAGCCGTCGCGGGCGTCGGAGGCGGCCTGAGGGCAACGGAAAATCCCCAGCCCGAACCGGCGGCTCGGGCTGGGGAAGAAAAAAGACAGGGACGGAGGGGGCTGGCGGGCGCTACTCGGCGTCCTTCTCGTCGAGCAGGATCTCTTTCAGCTTCTCGAATTCCTCGCGCTCGAAGGACAAGCTGTAGCGTCCGGGCTTGTCGTCGTCGCCGACTTCGGTGAGAGGGTCCAGGTCCGAGGACTGGACAATTTCGATGAACGTCTCGGGGTCCATCTCGAATGCACCGGCGAAGTCCTCGGCCGTCGCGGCGTAGATGCCGCCGTAGGACTTGATCTCCCCGGTAGAAAAGTCCTCGGCGTCTTGGGGCTTAAAGCTAACTCCTCGCATATTGGGGCGGTTGGTTGGTTCCGTCGCTTGAGAATGCCACGTGCTCCTGACGTACCTATCTGAGTATCGGTGAGACGTCCCGAAGTTCCGCTCATTGATTGGCCGACCGTTCAAGGGGCCGAAGGGGGGACGGGCCTTCGGGGCCTCCTCGCCCGGCCCAGAGGCGGCCTCCCAAGAAGTCGTGGGCAGGCCGTGGGGCATCTCCCCACCGGCGTAGGCGGGAACTGCCGGGAGGGCGCTCCGCGTTTTCCCGTGTGCGGCGGCATTCAATTCCTGGCCATCCTCTAAGGTGCGAGAGAGGCCTGTTGAAAAAACAAGTGCCTGCCGAGACCCTGTTTCTCTCCTGCGTGAAGAAGAGCTCGTCCACCGATCGCGGTCCTGATCCCCCCAGCCGGTGCCTATGCTGTCCATCGACACCCTCTTGTGGCCCACAGATTTCTCCCAGGGGGCGGAGCGGGCCTTTCCGCACGCCGCCGCGCTCGCGGCGGGGCACGACGCGGAGATCCATGTCCTCAACGTGCGCGACCAGCAAGGGCCCGGCGAGGCCGAGCGGGCGGCCCCGTTCCCGCTGTCGCGGGACAGCCTGGCCGACCTGCTCGACGCCGCCGAGGCGCCGGCCCGGCCCGTCGACCTCGACGCGCTTTCCCTGGTTCAGGCGCACGTCGACAGCGGGTCGCCGGCAGCGGCCATCGTGCGCTACCAGGAGGCCCACGATATCGACCTGACCGTCATGGGCACGAGCGGTCGCCGCGGCCTGCAGCGGCTCCTGCTCGGCAGCGTGGCCGAGGAGGTCGTCCGACAGGCCCCGTGTCCGGTGCTTACCGTTCGGGCCCACGACGAGCAGGCGGCGGCCTGGCACGTCGATCACATCCTGACCCCCGTCGACTTTTCGGAGGGCGCCGATCAGGCCATCCGGCACGCCCGGGAGCTTGCCCGCACCTACGAGGCGCAGATCACGCTCCTGCACGCCGTCGAGGAAGTGATGTATCCCTCCGCCTACGGCCTGGAAATGGCCGACCTTCCGGGGCCGGAGGTGCTCGAGCGGGTCGACGCGTCGCTGGCCGCCACCGCCCAGGAGCAGTCCGGGCAGGCGCAGGTGGAGGTCGAGTCCGTCGTCGGGTATGCCCCGTCCGTCATCCTCGACTACCAGGCCGAACACGACGTGGACCTCGTCGTGATCGCCACGCACGGGCGGACCGGACTGGAGCGTCTTCTGCTCGGAAGCGTCACCGAGCGCATCGTCCGACGCTCTGCCACCCCCGTATTTGTCGTCAAGCCGTTCGGAAAATCCCTGCTTCCGGGGGAGGCGTCCGAGTAGCGGAGGCCGGGCCCCCGTACCGACCCTTGCTTCCCTGTTCTCAACCGCCACTGGTCCCCGTGACGCTCGACCACCTCCTTCTGCCGACCGACTTCTCGACGTGCGCCGACCACGCGCTGATCCACGCCGTGGAGGTGGCAGACCGATTCGACGCCCGACTCCACATCCTTCACGTCGTCAACGAGCTCGACCCCGACTGGTACGGCATCACCGACGCCCAGAAGCGGGCGGGCGAGCTCCGAAAGCAGATCCGCGAGGAGGCCCAGGACCGGCTTCACGACCTCGTCCCCGACGCCGAGGTGGACACCACCGTCTCGCTCCAGCTGAGCTTCGACGTGGCGGACTCGATTCACGAGTACGTCGAGGAACGGGCCATTGACCTCGTGGTCATGGGCACCCACGGCCGGCGGGGTATCGACCGGCTCATGCTCGGCAACGTGGCCGACAAGATTGTGCGCCACGCGACGTGTCCGGTGATGACGGTCCGGGAGGAGGCCCCCCGGACGGGGGCAGAAGACGAGGCCGCGTTTCAGGATGTGCTGGCCCCGATCGACTTCTCCGACTACGCCCGAGAGGCGCTCCAGGTCTCAAAGACGTTTGCAAGCGTCTACGACGCCCGACTACACCTCCTCTTCGTGGCCGAGAAGCGGACCGTACCGACATTCAGCGACACCGGAATTCCCGGCATCGGTGTGGTGGAGATGGATCCGGAGATCGTGGACAACGCGGAGCGCGCCCTGAAGCAGTTGGACGCCGACGTCGAGGGGCCCGACGTCCAAAGCACGTATCACGTCCGGGAGGGCGAGGTCTCCGCGGACATCGTGGACATGGCGGAAACGAAGGGGGTGGACCTGATTGTGATGGCGACCCGCGGGCTGACTGGGTTAAGCCAGTTTTTGCTGGGCAGCAACACCGAGCGGGTCGTGCGGGTTGCGCCCTGCCCGGTGCTCACGATCCCGTTCCAGGAAGAGAAAGAATAACGAGTGGCGGGACCGCGGCCCGGAACAGACCGGGACGAAGGGTCGAGTCCGCGGTGTACGGCCACGCCTGCTCCGAGCCCCATCCTGCTGCGTCCTTGCCCGCAACGTCCACCCGGCCCGGCAGGGTCAAGCATTGTGCACAGGAAACTCCCCAGAACCCAGATGCCTACGAGGATGGTGATCCCGAGACCCGCGTTTCATTGCGTCGAGTCGTAAGGATCGGGGACGTCCGAGCGTGGGCACGGGCACCGAGTGTACCGGGGCCGCTCGGGGCATACCGATCCGTGAAGAAGTACATGAAGACCGTTCCCGCGCATATGAGGCTCGGTCCGCCGCCCACCGCAGAAATCGTTCAGAGACTTTTGCACGGATCGGTATCTCCGGAGGAAGATGGGGACTTTTCTCCCCAACAACCCTTCATGTGATGCTCTAACGCCGACCTTGATCAGGGTCTTGCCCCTGTCCTCATCAATTCATTGGCCGTCTTGTTTTCCCTATCTTCATGCCGTGCGGTCCTCAGGAACTCATTTCTTATTCAACGGCCCGATTTGAACAGGGGGACATTCCGAAGGTAAGAGTACAGCCGCTGTTTTCGTAGGACCAATTCCCCTATGAAGTTCTTCGCCCTGGGTCTCAACCACGAGCACGCATCAGTGCAGCAAACGGATGCGTTTGCCCTGAATGCCGACGAACAACGGGCCCTGTACGAGAACCTCATCCTGAGTGAGGAGGCGGAGGTGGTTCTTCTGTCGACGTGCAATCGTACGGAAGCATATTTGTACGGTCGGCCGGCGGATGTACGACGGGTTGAGGCGGCCCTCGCCGACGCGGCCGATCGGGACTGGCCCGACGAGGCCTTCCGGCGTTCCAACGAGGCCGCCGTGCGACACGTCCTGCACGTGACGGCGGGGCTCAACTCGATGGTGCTGGGCGACCAGCAGATCCTCGCTCAGGTGAAAGAGGCCTACCAGCGAGCGGTCGACGCCGATCAGGTGCATTCCCTGATGCACCGGCTCCTCCACACTGCCTTCCGCGCGGCGAAGCGCGTCTCCACGGAAACCGGGCTGTCCCAGGGAGCGGCGTCCGTCTCCACCGCCTCCGTCGAAATGGCCCGGCAGTACTTTGAGGGACAGGGAGCGATCCGGTCCCTGTCGCAGGCGCGGGTGTTGCTCATCGGGGCGGGAAAGATGGGGCGCCTGGCGCTCCGCGCGCTCGAGGATGACGCGCCCGCCTCTATCGCGGTCGCGAACCGGTCCCCAGAGCGAGCCGTCGAGGTGGCGGAGACGCACGACGGTCGGGTGGTGCCGTGGGAGCGGCGGCACTCGGCGGTCGCGGACGCCGACCTCGTACTGGTGGCGACCGGTGCAGAGCACCCGATCCTTCGTGCCGACGCCCTGCCGGACGGCGCGACCGCGTCTCCGAATCGGCTCCTCGTCGACATTGCCCGCCCCCGCAACGTCGACCCGGCCGTCGACACCCGGTCGGGCTACACGCTCCTCGATCTCGACGATCTGCGGGGGTGGACCCGCCAGGTGCACGAGGAGCGCAGCACCGCGGTCCCCGACGCCGAGGCCATCTGTGAGGATCTCTTGGCCGACTTTGTGACCTGGGTGTTTCACCAGCAGGCGCTGCAGCCTGCCATCCAGGCCATCCGCGAGACGTTCGACTCGATCCGGCAGCAGGAGGTCGACCGGCACGCCCACCGGACGGACATGGACCGGGAGGAGGTGGATCGACTGACGAAGTCGATTATGCAGAAGCTGCTCGCCGTCCCGATTGTACGGCTGAAAAACGTCGATCCCGACAGCATCGACTTTGTGCAGGGCATCGAGCTCCTTCACGCCCTGTTCGCCCCGTCCGACGACTCGGGCGGCCGCTCCCTCCCGGAGGCGACGTCGGACGGGCACCCCACCCTGTCCGACGCACCGTCCCGGTGTCCCTACCTCACCCACGACGCCGAGGAGGAGTCGGCCTCAACGACCCCGCTCCGGAAGGTCCTTCAGCTGGCGGGCGACGCGCCGTCCGAAGAATCGGCCTCCCCGTCGACCCGTGCCGACTGAGGACGTGCGGTCGCCTGCGGGCGTCCCTCTTCCGACGGCGGCCCCTCCGCCGGAGTCTCGTACAGCGCACCGATTCGACGATGGTCCCCAGCCCGCTTCTCCTCGGCACCCGCGACAGTGAGCTCGCGCTCCGACAAGCGAACGCGATCAAGAACCGGCTCGAGGCCGCGGGGCATCGGGTCCAGCTCCGGACCATTACCACCCGGGGCGACGAGTCGACGGACGTGCCGATCTCGGAGATCGGCGACGAGGCGGTGTTCACCCGGGAGCTCGACCGCGCACTGCTCGCGGGGGACATTCACTTCGCCGTCCACTCGCTGAAGGACATTCCGTCGACGGTTCCGGAGGGCCTGACCCTCGCCGCCATCGGCCCGCGGGAGGATCCTCACGACGCGTTCGTCGCGCACCCCTCGTTCGAGGGGCACCTCGAGGATCTGCCCCGGCAGGCGACCGTCGCCACCGCTTCCCTGCGCCGCCGGGCCCAGCTCCAGACCTGGCGGTCCGATCTGGAGATTGTCCCGGTTCGCGGAAACGTCGACTCCCGCCTTGACAAGCTGATGGAGAGTGACTGGCACGGCCTCGTGCTGGCGGCCGCGGGGCTTCTGCGCATGGGCCGATCGGCCTGGATCCGCGATCGCATCGACGCGGACATCATGGTCCCGGCGGTGGGGCAGGGGGCCCTCGGGATCGCGTGTCCGGCCGGCGAGGAGGCCCTTCGAGATCGCCTGCGGGAGGTCCTGCACGACGGGCCCGCCGGGGCCGCCACGCGGGCGGAGCGGGCGTTCCTGCGCACCGTCAGGGGCGGCTGTCAGGTCCCGCTCGGGGCCTGGGCCCGGCTCACCGACGACGAGACCCTCGTCATGGACGCGTGCATCGCGGCCCTCGACGGGGAGGAGCACCACCGGGATCAACGGACCTGCAAGCCGGAGGATGGGGAGCACATGGGCACTGCCCTTGCCGAAGACCTCCTGGCGGCGGGCGGCGAGGCCATCCTGGACCGGATCCTCGGAGACCGCTCCGAGCGGGGGTCTCCGTTCCATCCCTGAGAGACTGTTTCGATTTTACACGTTGAGGGCAGAGCGTCACGTGACGATGGCAGATGGGGTGATCCCAAGCGTTCCGCTCGGCCTCCCACCTCGCGCCCCCCTCAGACGCTCAAACGCAGGGACGGGAGCGACGCGGTCTGTAACCGACCGAAAAATCGACACACCAGTCTCTGAGGTCGACGCCTTTTCTCTTCCGCCCCAACCGTGGCCATGAGCGAACGGGAGGCCCCCCTGGTCATACTGCTCCGATCGGCGTCGGACCCGGATCCGTACATCCAGGCGTTGGCGGACGCCGGCTGGCGGGCCGAGTGCCGACCGGTGCTCGCCTTTTCGTTTCCTGCGGACACGGCCCTCCGCGATCACCTCCGGCGGGCTGATCGCTACTCGGGCCTGGTCGCGACCAGCCCCCGCGCCGCGCGGGCGGTACACCGGGTGTTCGACGACGCTGGTCCCCTCCGCGCCGCCTGGACGGGGCGGCCCGCGTACGTGGTGGGGCCGAAGACCGCGAGCCGGTTTGACGATCTCGGAGTCGAGGTGCGGGGGGCGGAGACGGGGGACGCGGACCGGCTGGCGGCCCTCATCGCCGAGGACGCTCCCGACGGGCGCCTGCTCTTCCTCTCCGGGTCCCGGCGCCGCGATACCCTGCCCGACGGACTGCGGGCGGCCGGGGTCCCGTTCGACGAACTCGTCGTCTACGAGACGCATCTCCGATCCAACCTGCGTCTTCCCCCTTCGGAAGCGGTCTCCTGGCTCGTCGTCTTCAGTCCGTCCGGGATCGAGGCGATTCGGGAGGCGGAGGCCGGCCCGTTGTCGGACTACCGCTGCGCCACCATTGGCCCGACCACCGCGGAGGCCCTCCGGAAGGCCGGCGTCGAGGGGGCCGCCGTGGCCGAGACCCCGTCCCCCAGCGGGCTCGTTCAGGCCCTCAAGCAGGCCTCCGGCGGCCCGGTCCCCTGACCGGGATGCCTACGACGCCGTCTTGGCGCCATCGATGGCCGCACGGAAGCGGGCGGTGGCCCGCTCGGGATTCTTGGCTGTGCAGATGGCCGACAGCACGGCGACCCCGTGGGCGCCGGCCTCGAGGGCCGGCCGCACGCGGTCGTGAGTGATGCCGCCAATCGCGATGATGGGAATCGGAACGGCCTCGCTGGCCTCGCTCACGCCCTCGGGTCCCTTCACCGACTTTGGGTTCCGCTTCGACGTGGTGGGGAAGACCGGGCCGAACCCGATGTAGTCCGCGCCCATCTCGTAGGCCTCTACGACCTGATGGGTCTTCGTGGCCGTGGCCCCGATCGTTGCGTCGGGTCCGAGAAGGGCCCGCGCCTCGTCGACCGGGAAATCTTGCTGGCCAAGGTGGACGCCCGAGGCCCCGACCGCCTGCATCACGTCGATTCGGTCGTCGACGACCAGGGGAATGGAGGCGTCTCGGCACACCTGCGCGACCCGGTGGGCCTCAATCAGGAGGTTTTGGATCCCGCCGTGCTTCTGTCGAAACTGGATCGAGTCGGCCCCCCCGCGAATGGCAAGGCGAGCCAACTCGGCGTGGGGGCGCTGCTGCTGGAGATGAAAGTCCGTAAGAACGTGCAGGCGGCCGATGTCCGAATCGGGGGCGGTCGGCTCTCCGTTCTGGGGCGGCTCCTCCATGAGGGGAAGGGTCGGTGCAGCAGTCGGTTCGTCCTCACTCACACCTGAGCCTGCGGGCAGTTCCGTCGGGCCCGGCCAGAGGCAAAAGGGGCCTGACCGGCCGCCCCGCCACTTCTGTTATTGCAAATAAAGAAAAACTTCCCTGGGCCCTCGGCTGAATCGCCCCCGGCGGGCCTGAGAGCCGATCGGCGCGGGCCTGTGGCCGGTCCCCCGTACGTTTTTCCACCGCCGTCGGGACCGAGGCGCCGCCCAACAACCGGAGGGGGAGCGAGTACGACCCGATCGATCTTTCCTTCATCGTGTCTCCGCAGACATGGCCTCGTCTTCGTCCGCCCTGGAGGAGCATGCCCGCGACATTTTTGACGCGTCGGTTCGTCGGGTCCAGGCTGACCGTGTGCTCGACGCGAATATGGCGTCCGAATGGGCTCCTCGCCCGCTGAGCGACTACGACGAGGTGCGCGTCGTCGGCGTCGGGAAGGCGGCAATGGCGATGGCCGCGGTTGTGGAGTCGACGCTGAGCGGGCGGAGGGCGGAGGGCGTTGCGGTCGTCCCGGCGGGCTACCCGGCCCAGTATCCGGCGTTCCTTCCGCTCCCGGAGACCGTTCAGATCGTGGAGGGGGGGCACCCCCTTCCGACCGAGGCCAGTGCCCGGGCGGGGCGGCGGCTGCGGGAGCACGCACAGGCCCTGGGGGCCGGCAGTGTGCTGCTCGTGGCGGTCTCGGGCGGCGGCACGGCCCTCTCGTCGCTCCCAGTGTCGTCGGTGGACGGGGCCGATCTGCGGACCACATATCATCGACTCCTGACCGCCGGGGTGCCCATCGAGCCCGCCAATGTCGTGCGAAAGCACCTCACGCAGGTCGGCGGAGGACAGCTCGCCCAGGCCGCCCACCCGGCCCACGTGGGGGCCCTCGTCGTGTCGGATGTGGTGGGCGACGACCTTGCGACCATCGCCAGCGGCCCGACGGTGCCGGATCCGTCGACCTACGAAGACGCGATGCGGGTGCTCTACCGGCACGACCTCTGGCACACCGTTCCGGCCTCGGTACGCGAGCACCTCGCGGCGGGGGCACGAGGAACACGCTCCGAGACGCCCCACCCGGGGGCAAAGTGCTTCGAGACCTCACGGTGCCAGCTGGTCGGAACCAACGAGACCGCCCTGGCCGCGGCCCAGGCCGCCGCGGAGGACCTCGGCTACACGGTTCGCCGCGTCACGCCCGGCGTGGAGGGGGAGGCGCGGCGGGTTGGGCAGGTCCAGGCCGAGACGCTGATCGGCGCGGACGTACAGGCCCCGACGTGCTGGATCTGGGGGGGCGAAACGACCGTGACGGTGACGGGAGACGGGATGGGCGGCCGCAACCAGGAGCTCGCCCTGGGGGCGGCCCTCACGCTGGACGGGGCCGCCCGGGACGCCGTCCTCCTGAGCGGAGGGACGGACGGGATCGACGGGCCCACGGACGCCGCCGGGGCCTGGGCCACGCCCGACACGGCGCAGCAGGCGCGGGCCGCCGGGTGCGATCCCCGCGACCACCTCGACCGCAACGACGCGTATCCGCTCTTCGACGCGCTGGGGCACCTGCTGTGCCCGGGTCCCACCCACACCAATGTCATGGACGTGCAGGTGGGACTGGTACACCCCGATCACTGACCCTCGCCGAACGGACGGGCGTCCCCGCCGTTCAGCCGACCGACGCAGCCTCTTCGCCTTCATCTCGACCCAGCGCCCATGCCAAACCGACTCGCCGACGAGCAGAGTCCCTACCTCCTCCAGCACAAAGACAATCCGGTCGACTGGTATCCGTGGGGGCCGGCGGCCTTCGAGAAGGCCCGACGGGAGGACAAACCGATCTTCCTTTCGATCGGCTACTCGACCTGCCACTGGTGCCACGTCATGGAGGAGGAATCCTTCGAGGACGAGGAGGTGGCGGAGCTGATGAACGAGACCTTCGTCCCGATCAAGGTGGACCGTGAGGAGCGGCCCGATGTGGACACGATCTACATGAACGTCTGTCAGATGATGCGGGGGCAGGGGGGCTGGCCCCTTACGGTTCTGCTCACCCCCGACCGGAAGCCGTTCTACGCGGCAACCTATCTCCCGAAGACGGGCCGCTTCCAGCAGATGGGCATGATGGACCTCATTCCCCGCATTCAGGAGATGTGGGACACCGAGCGCGACCGGCTCCTCGAGGACGCCGACGAGGTGACCGATCTCCTCCGGCGGTCCGTCGACGAGGAGAATGGGAGGGAGGCCCCCGACGAGTCCGTTCTCGACGACACGTACCGGCAGTTGACCCGGCAGTACGACGACACGCACGGCGGCTTCGGCTCGGCCCCGAAGTTCCCCGCGCCCCATACGTTGCTCTTTCTGCTTCGCCGGTGGCGCCGCACGGGCGAGGACCGGGCCCGCACGATGGTCACGGAGACGCTCGACCAGATGCGGTGGGGCGGCATCTTCGACCAGGTGGGCTACGGCTTCCACCGGTACTCGACCGACGAGCGGTGGGTACTGCCCCACTTCGAGAAGATGCTCTACGACCAGGCGCTGCACGTCCTGGCCTACACGGAGGCCGCCCAGGCGACCGGTCGGGAGCGGTACGAACGCACCGCCCGCGAGGTGCTCACGTACGTTCTGCGAGATCTCCAGGCGCCGGAGGGGGGCTTCTACTCGGCCGAGGACGCGGACAGCCTCACCGAGGAGGGGGAGCGCGAGGAGGGGGCCTTCTACGTCTGGACCACCGACGAAATTCGGTCTCTGCTGGACGAGGAGACGGCTGATCTGCTGATCAATCTGTTCAACATGACGCCGGAGGGCAACTACCAGGAGGAGGCCACCGGCGAGCGCACGGGGGCGAACGTTCTGTACCGCGACGCGGCGCTCCGGGAGGTGGCCGAGCGCCGGGACCAGCCCCCGGAGGCGCTGCGGCAGACTGTGGAGGAGGCCCGGGAGACGCTGCTGGAGCACCGGGCGGGCCGCCCGCGGCCGGGCCTCGACGACAAAATCCTGACGGACTGGAACGGGCTCCTGATTGCCGCCCTGGCGGCGGCCGCCCGCGTGTTCGACGAGCCCCGTTACGAAGAGGCTGCCGTCGATGCCGCCGACTTTCTGCTGTCGACGATGCGCGACGAGGACGGCGCGCTCCTGCACCGTTACCGCGACCAGGAAGCGGCCATTCGGGCGCACCTGGACGACTACGCGTTCCTCACCTGGGGCCTCATCGAGCTCTACCAGACCACGTTCGAGCCCCGCTGGCTCGAGACGGCCCTCGACCTACTCGACCGGTCGATCGACCAGTTCTGGGACGAGGCGGCGGGCGGCTTCTTTCTCACCGCCGAGGAGGGCGAGGACCTAATCGTGCGGCCGAAGGAGCTCTCCGACGGCGCGAAGCCCTCCGGCAACGCCGCCCAGCTGGCCAACCTGCTGCGGTGTGCCCGGATGACTGGCCGCACGACCCTCGACGAGCGGGCCGACGCGCTCAGCCGCTGGGCGGGCCGTCAGGTCCGGTCGCGCCCGACCGGGTTTACGGCCTTCCTGTCCGGGGTGCAGTTTGCCCTGGGGCCCGCCCGCGAAGTGGTGGTCGCGGGCGACCCCGACGCCGAGGACACCGCCGCGCTCGTCGAGGCGGTCCGCGACACATACGCCCCGTTTACAGTCACTCTGCAGCGGCCCGAGGACCCCACGCCGCTCACCGATCTGGCTCCGTTTACGGAGGCCCAGACGCCGATCGACGGGTCGGCGGCGGCCTACGTGTGCCAGAACTTCACGTGTGAGGCCCCGACGACCGACCCGGCCCGGCTCCGCGACCAGCTCGGGTGAAGCGGACGGACTCTCACGCCCTCGCCTCATCCCCTCACCAAGTCCATTCCGCCGATGAGAGACGTCTACCTTGCCGCCGCGGTGCGCAGCCCCATAGGACGGTTGGGCGGCGCCCTGAAGGACCACTCGCCGGTCGACCTTGCCGCCCCCGTCATGGAAGCGGTCCTCGAGCGGGCCGGGGTCCCCGGCGCGGCCCTCGACCTCTACATCCTCGGCAACGTGCTCCGCGCCGGCCAGGGCCAGCTCGTGCCCCGCCAGGCGGCCCTGCAGGCCGGCATCCCGGCGTCCGTCGACGGGTACGCCGTGGACATGGTGTGCGCCTCCAGCCTGATGGCCCTCATGAACGGGGCCACCATGATCAAGGCAGGGGAGGCCGACCTCGTCCTGTCGGGGGGCACGGAGTCGATGTCGGATGCCGGGTTCTATCTGGACGCCGGGGCCCGGTGGGGGTACACGTTCGCCCCTGACGGGGTGGACGTGCAGGACGTGATGCACCGCGATGGCCTCAGCGACCCGGACACCGGGGAGGCGATGGGGGCGCAGACGGAGCGGCTGTGCGCAGAGGTGGGGGTCGACCGAGCCCCCCTCGACCGGGTCGCCGCGGCCTCGCAGCGGCGGGCCGCCGAGGCAACCGAGGCCGGCCACTTCGACGCGGAGCTGGTGCCGCTCGAGTACGAGACGCGCTCGGGACCCGAGCGCCTCGAGACCGACGAGGGCATCCGTCCGGATACGACCGTGGAGGGGCTTGCTGCGCTCTCGCCCGCGTTCCGGGACGACGGGGTCCTGACGGCGGGAAACAGCAGCCAGATCTCGGACGGCGCGGCCGCCGTCCTGCTCGCGAGCCCCGACGCGGTGGAGGCCCACGGGCTGGTGCCCCTCGCCCGGGTGGGGAGCGGGCAGTGGTCGGCGGGCGAGGCGTGGCGCTTCCCGGAGGCCCCGATCCCGGCGGTCCGACAGGTGCTCGACGAGACCGGGATGGAGATCGAGGACTACGACCTCTTCGAGAACAACGAGGCCTTCGCCCTGAACAGCGTGCTGATGCACCGCGAGCTCGACGTGCCCCTCGACCGGCTCAACGTGCACGGCGGGGCCATCGCCCTCGGCCACCCGATTGGGGCGTCCGGCACCCGGATTGTCGTGACCCTGCTCCACGCGCTCCGCCAGCACGGCGGGCAGTGGGGCCTGGCGTCCATTTGCCACGGCACCGGGGGCGGCGTGGCCCTGCCGATCGAGCGCATTTAGTGGGCCTGCACAACTAAGTGGACGGACATCGCGGACTCCGTACCGAGGTCGCCCCCGAAATTTGCCGGCGTCGTCGTGCGCGGTGACTAGTCGCGGACCTGCACGCGGCAGACCCCCGAGCCGCCGACGGCCTGGGCGTCGAGGGAAGGGCCGCCGCCGTTGAGCGTCCCCTCGATGGTGTGCTCCGTCCGCTCGCCCTCGAAGGCGAACTGGTCGTCCAGGTGAAGGCGAGGCCCGGTCATCGACAGCCGGGCGCCGTGGTCGCGGGGAAGATGCACGTCGAGCGTCGAGCCCACCACGGCCAGCTCCGTCTCCGCCGTGGGGGGGGCGTCGAACACGACGGGGCCCCCCTGGCTGTGAACGGTCCACGGGCCCTCGACGGCCTCGATGTGAACCTCTGTGCTGTTGGCGGTGACCGAGGCGGGGCCGCGGACCTCGGCGACCCGAAGCGGAGCCGCCACGGACCGGAGGCTGAGCGTGTTCGCCTCCACGTTGTCGATCGACAGGGAGCCGACGGCCACCCGGGCGCGGAGTTCGTCCCCGGAGAAGTCAGTGACGGTGACGCCGCTGCTCTCGGCCCGAATGTTCAGGGTGCCCTCGAGCGCCTCGGCCCGGCAGGTCCCGCCCATGACCTTCAGGTCGACCTCGCCGGCGAGGTCGGAGACGAGCGCCTCCCCTCCCGGCACCCGAAGGTCGGCTTCGACCCGAGAGGGAAGCCTCATCTCCACGTGCAGAGACACGTCGAGCGTGCGTACCCATCGCCACCAGTCGGCCGAGGCGGTCCCGCCGTCCGGGGAGACACGGATGGTGTCCTCGATCTGCTGGGTGCTGATCCCCATTCGGTCCAGGGTGGTTTGGGCCTCGTCGGGCGGGCACCCACTCACCGCCACGGTCACGCGGGCCCGGTCCGGATCGGTGCCGGGCCGCAGGTGCACGAACGCACGGGGAACGTTCACGGCCACCGGGCACGGCTCGCCGACAATGAACTCTTGATCGATAACGGACACCGCATCTTGCGGTGGTGCCGGATCGGACATGCTGTATCGACTACCAGGGAAACGGAT
>JBDGQP010000167.1:0-27051 GCA_042218975.1 Salinibacter sp. | reverse complement strand
GACCATCGTCGTGGCCGGCATCCTGGGCTGGATCAGCGGCGTGCTCATCCACCTCGCCCGGTACTACGGCTTCCAGCTCTGGCTCGACGACGACAAGCTCCGCAAGCGCCACGGCCTCTTTACCGTCACCGAGGGCACCGTGCCCCTCAAGAAGGTGCAGGCGCTCATCCTCCGGACGAACCCCTTCATGCGCGCCTTCGGGTGGTACGAGCTGGAGGTGCAGACCGTGGGCATGAACGTCGACGAGCAGGGGCACCGCGTGATTGCTCCGTTTGCGCAGTACGAGGACATCCTGGCGCTGGCCCAGCGCGTGCGCTCGTTCGAGCTGCCCGAGGCCTTCGGCTCGGTCTCCCGCCTCACGATCCGGCGCCGCTTCTTCCGGTACACCTTCGCGCTGTCGGCCCTCCTGCTGCCGGGCGTGTACTTCTGGCCCGCCGGCTGGTGGCGCCCGGCCGGGGCGGCCCTGCCCTGGTGGGGCTTCCTCCTCGTGCCCCTGATCCTCGGGTGGGCGCTGCTCCAGTATCGCAACCACGGCTACGCGGTACGGGACGACGGCCTCTACATCCGGCGCGGCGTCCTCTCGCACTACCTCTGGATCCTGCCGACCGAAAAGTTCCACGCCTTCCACGCCACGGCGAGCCTCTTCCAGCGGCGGCTCGACCTGAAGACCCTCTTCGTCGACACCGCGGGGGCCGCCACGTTCGCGTACCCGGAGGTGATCGACCTGCCCGCCGCCGAGGCCGACGCCCAGCTCGACCGCCTCTACCACCGCTTCCAGGCCCTCTACCGCACCCGCATCGAGGCCCTCACTGGGGCGCCCGACACGCGGCTCGACAAGGAGGAGCGCCCGCACCTGCCGGTCGGGGACGAGGCCCCGTCGCCCGAGTGACCCTGCACAACGATCCTCACCGCTTCGAGGGCGGCCGTCCACGGTCCCCAGCCATCGGGGACGATGATTTGCGTACGTTCTCACGAATCGGTGTCGCCGGGCCGCGGTGAGCAGGCGGACGGACCTCGTGTCGAAGAAGAAACAGGGGGCGTGCCTCACCCGGCCGGCGCGATGAGCTGGATCGGGTGCCGGACGGGTCCGTCCTGGAGGGCCTCCAGCTGCTCCTGGCACGAGGTGCCGCTCGCCGCCACGATGTGCCCGTTGGCCGCCGCCCCGGCAAACTGGTCCCGAAGCTCAGCGCCCACCTCCATGCTGAGCTCGTAGTACTCCGACTTGTAGCCGAACGAGCCGGCCATCCCGCAGCACTCGACCGAGGAGGTTTCGACCTCGTACCCAAGGGCGTCGAGGACGTCGACCGTCGGCCCCTCCAGATCCAGGGTCCGCTGCTGGCAGTGACTGTGGTACGCGACGCGCTCTCCGTCCGCCGCACACAGGTGCTCCGCGGAGCGCCCGTCCTCGATCAGGCGCCCTGCGTACTCCATCACGTCGTAGGTTGCGTCTCGAATGGCGGTCGCCGCCGCCGACGGCAGCAGCTTGCGGTAGCGCCGCCGAAACATGGCCAGGTCCGTCGGCTCGATGACGACCACGTCCCGGCCCGCCTCGATCGGGCCGCGCAGGGCCTCCCAGACGGCCTCGGCCTTCCGCTCGGCGGTGGCGATCAGGCCCTGCGAGAGCGGCGGCCGCCCGCTGCCGGGCACCGCCGGAATCTCGACCTCGAGCCCCAGGGCCTCCAGCGCCCGCACTGCCGCCTTGCCGCGGTCGGTCTGGAGGTAGTTTGAGTAGAGGTCCGGGTACAGAACCACGGGCTCCCGGTGCCCCCGGGCCGGGGGCGCGGAGCGTTGGGCAAACCAGTCCCTCAGGGTCTCGCGCTCGAATGCGGGCAGCACCCGCCGACGGTCGATGCCGAGGCCCCACTCGAGAAGGGCCTGGACGGGCGCCCGGCGGTTCATCCAGTTGGAGAGAGGAGCCGTTGCGCTTCCAAGCTTGGCGAGCGTTTCGAAGTGCCCGAAGACCCGCTGGCGAAGCGACCCCCCTTCGCCGTCGGTGCCGGGCCGCAGGCCGTCGACGAGGGCATCGAGGTTCGTCGCCTCGCCCCGGTTGATGCGGTCGCGAACGACGACGTTGATCCAGGGGATGTCGATGTTCACCGGACACGCCGGCACGCACCGCGAGCAGCCCGTGCAGAGGTCGTTGAACGACGCGGCGGACTCGCGCCCGTGCACCCCGGCCTCCCACCCGGTGGCAATGCCGCCGGAGTAGGTCTCGCCGCCGAACGCGTGGCCGCCCACCTGCTGAAAGTTGGCACACGAGTTCGAGCACGCCCCGCACCGGATGCAGTAGAGCGTCTCCCGCAGCTGCGGGTCGTCCCGCATCTGCAGGCGGCCGTTGTCCAGAAGCACCAGGTGAAACTCCCGGTCGGTCGGCGCGATGGGATCGTCGGGCCGGTCGAAGTCGAGCGGCGGCGCGTCGAACGGCGGGGTTAGGAGCGACACGTACGACGTGATGTCCTGTCCCGTCCCCGAGCGCCCGATGAGCTCGATGAACGGCCGGAGGTCCTCGACCCGGGGAAGGATCTTCTCGACGCCGGCGACGGCAACGTGGGTCGGCGGCACGAGGGCCGACTTGCGGGCGTTGCCCTCGCTCGTGACGAGCGCCAGCGTGCCGCTGTCCGCGGTGATGAAGTTGGCGCCGGTCATCCCGACGTCCGCCCCCTCGATCAGCCGGCCCAGTTGCTCGCGGGCAAACTGGGTGAGCTCCTCGGCCGTCTCGAGCGGCGTCGGCGGGTCGAACTGCCGGTTAAACAGCTCCGCGATCGCCTCGCGCGACTTGTGGATGGCCGGCGCCACGATGTGGGAGGGCGCCTCATCGGCGACCTGAAGCACCCACTCGCCCAGGTCGGTCTCGATGACCTCGATCCCCGCCGCCTCAAGGTGCTCGTTGACCTCGATCTCCTCGCTGGTCATCGACTTGCTCTTGACGAGCCGGTCGGCGCCGCCGGCCACGTCCGCGATGTACCGGTTCGCGTCGGCCGCGTCGTCGGCCATGTACACGGTGCCGCCCCGCGCCTCAACCTGTGCGCGCACCTGCTCGACGAGCGCGGGCAGCCGCTCGATGGCCTCCTCCTTGATTGTGCGGGCCCGGGCCTTCAGGGCGTCGTAGTCGTCGAGGCGGCCGACGGACGCGTACCGGCCGTCGTTGAAGCCGCGCGTGTTCTGCGCGACGGCCGTGCCCTCCGTCTGCATGAGTTGGCGAATGGCGGCGGCCTTGTCGGTTCGAGTCATCGGGAAACCTCGATTGTACGGGATGAAAATCGGACACGTCGCCCCCCTCAGTCGGGGTCAACGAGGAGTACGTGCACCGCCTTCGGGCCGTGGGCCCCCTTCACGAGGGCGCCCATGTCGGCCGTGGCGCTGGGCCCGGTGGCGAGGATTGCGGTGGCGGCCTCCTCGCGCAGAAGCGGGCCGAGGTGCTCGAGCGCGGCCGTCATGTCCGGCACCACGTCGGCGGCCCGGAGCACGGCGACGTGCCGCTCGGGAAACAGGCTCGCGGCCTCGGTGGCGTCCGGCCTGCCTTCGATCACGACGCTGCCGTAGTCGGCGATGCCGAGCCGCGCGCCCGTCACGCCGGTGCGGGCCGCCACAATCTGCCGGGGCGTAGGGTCGACGTCCACCCCGAGCGTCGCCAGGGTCCCCGTCCCCAGAACGGAAAGCGGCGCCCCCACAGCCGGTCCCTCCACAACCTCCTCCAGGGCGGCCGCCACGCCACTCTCCGGCACACGGCTCCAGCCGACCTCCAGTCGGTCGAGCGACGCGACGAACCGATCGATGATCTGTGAGTGCTCCATGGAATGGGGGGATGCTCGCGCGGCCCCGCCGTTCCTCCGGCCGGGCACGGGGGCGCTGATGGACGTTATCGGAGGAAGGCGTCGCGGAGGCCGCCGTCCACGGAGAGGACCTGGCCGGTCGTCTTGCCGAGCCGGTCGTCGCTGACGAGCAGGAAGATGGCCTCGGCCTGGTCCGCCGGGGTGATCGGCTCCTTCGTCAGCGTCCGGTCCGCGTAGAAGTCGGCCAGTCGCTCGCGGAGCCGCTCGGTGGTCTCGTCCTCGTCGTAGTCGACCTCGTACTTCTCGAGGGACGCGAGGACCCGGTCGCGCGGAAACATCGAGCTGCCCTCCACGACCGTGGCCGGGGCGAGGCCGTTGACGCGCACGTCGGGCGCCAGCTCAAGGGCGAGCTCCCGCACGAGGTGGTTCGCGGCGGCCTTGCTGGTGTCGTAGGCGACACTGCCGGTCTTGGGAACGACGGCGTTGACGCTGGTGGTGATCACCATGCTCCCGTCCAGGCCCTGCGCGTCCCAGAGGCCCTTCGCCTCGTCGGCCACGAGGTGCGGCCCCTTCGCGTTGACGGCGAACGCCTCGTCCCACTTCTCGTCCGGGATGTGGCCGTCCGCGTCCGGATTCGGGTACAGCCCGGCCGTCACGACGACGTGGTCGAGCCCGCCGTACGCCAGCACGACCCGCTCGAGGGCATCCCGGACGGAGGCGCGGTCGGTAATGTCGCACGCGTGACCGATCACGTCGCCGCACCGCGAGACGCCCGACCCGGCCACGCCGATGCCCATCCCGATCTCGTCCATGATCGCCTCGGCGGTGGCCTCGGCGGCGGCGCCGTCCAGGTCCAGGGCGGCGACGGTCGCGTTCTCCTCGATCAGGCGCGGCACGGCCGCCTTCCCGATGCCGCTGCCGCCCCCGACGACGGCGACGATCTCGCGGGCCAGCTCCTCCTCCGGCGGCATGCGCTCGAGCTTCGCCTGCTCGAGGCGCCAGTACTCGATATCGTAGGCCTCCTGTCGGGGCAGGGCCGTGTAGGTGCCCACCGCCTCGGCGCCGCGCATCACCTCGACGGCGGCGTTGTAGAACTCGGCCGTCACGCGCGACTCGCTCTTGTTCTTGCCCCAGGCCACCATGCCGATGCCGGGGATCAGGATCACCGTCGGGTCCGACCCGCGCATGTCGGGGTCGTCGGGGCCGGCGTGGGCCTCGTAGTAGGCGCGGTAGTCCGCGCGGTACTGCTCGAGCCCGTCCGCGAGGGCGTCCTTCAGGGATTCGGCGGTGCCGACCTGCGGGTCCCAGTCCACGTAGAGCGGCTTGATGCGGGTGCGAAGGAAATGATCCGGGCAGGAGGTGCCGAGCTCGGCCAGGCGCTCCGCCTCCGCGCCGTTGACGAACCGCTGGATGATGTCCCCGGTCTCGACGGTGGCGATCATTTTCTTGTCCTGGCTCACCTGCCCCCGCAGCCACGGGAGCACGCCCGTCAGCACGTCGGCCCGCTCGGCCTCGGGGAGCGCCTCGCATCGGGCCCCGCCGAAGTCGTACGTCGCCTTGCCGTGCTGCTGCAGGTATGCCTCGGCCCGGTCGATGAGCGCGAGGCTGCGCAGGTAGCACTGCTTGTGGCTCTCGTCGGCCCAGTTGATGATGCCGTGCCCCCCGAGCATGACGCCCTTCGCCTCGGGGTGCTCCTCGCAGATGCGCTGCATCTCGAGGCCGAGCTCGAAGCCGGGCCGCTGCCAGTCGGTCCAGACGAGGTCGTCGCCGTAGATTTCGTTGGTGAGTTCTTTGCCGTGCTCGGCCGTCGCGAGGGCGATGCACGCCACCGGATGGGTGTGGTCGACGTGTTTGTGGGGGATGAAGCTGTGCAGCGGCGTGTCGATCGAGGGCGACCGCGGATTCAGATTGTAGACGCAGTGGTCGTACATCGTCGTCATCTCGTCTTCCGCGACCGTCTTCACGCCCGTCTCGTCGTAGGAGTGGTAGACGTCCTGCAGGGCGAGCACCTGCTCCTGGTAGAGGGACGCAAAGTTTTTCTTCTCCGCCGTCCGGAGGTCGCCGCCGGAGCCCTTCACCCAGAGCACCTCCACCTTCTCGCCCGTGAGCGGGTCGGTCTCCGTCAGCTTCGACGACGTGTTGCCGCCTCCGGTGTTGGTAATGCGCCAGTCGGTCCCGAGCAGGTTTGAGCGGTAGACGAGGCGCTCCACCGGGTCGAGGGCATCGGCCGTGTCGTCGTCCCAGCGGTTCTCGACGTGGTCGAATTCGGTCGGCATGGACATAGTGATCTGGGTGCGATGAGGTCGGAATGTCGGTGTGGCAGTGCGGCCCTCGTCCCTTTCAGTCCCGAAGGGCGGACCGGGCGGCGGGCTCGTAGGTCCGGAGCGCTGTGCTAGCCCGCACGACGTCCCGGAGAGAGGTGCCGTCGGGCAACCCGTCCATGGCACGGGCCTGGATGAGCAGATTCCCGAGGGCGGTCGCCTCGGCGGGGCCGGCCACCACGCGCCGCCCCGTGGCGTCGGCCGTCCACTGGCAGAGCAACTCATTCTGCGCCCCCCCGCCCATCAGGTGCACGACCTCGATGGCCTCGCCGAGCACGGTCTCCAGGCGCTCGAGCTTGTCCCGATAGTCGGCCGCGAGGCTCTCGAGAATGAGGCGGGCAAACGCCCCCCGGGTCTCCGGGACGGACTGGTCGTGCTCCCGGCAGTACGAATCAATTTTCTGCGGCATCTTCCCCCGCTCCAGAAAGCGGGGATCGTCGAGGTCGATCGTGCCGTGGGGGTCGGCCGCCCGGGCCTCCCGCTGCAGGGTGTCGTAGTCGACGTCGGGGCCCTCGGCCGTCCAGGCGCGCTCGCATTCCTGCAGCACCCAGAGGCCAGTGAGGTTTTTCAGGAAGCGGACGGTGCCGTCCAGCCCGAGCTCGTTGGTGAAGTCGGCCTCGCGGGCCGCGTCGGTCAGGAGGGGCGCCTCTCGCTCGACCCCTAGGAGCGACCAGGTGCCGCAGCTGATGTAGGCCCACGGCGGCCCGTCCGGATCGGCGGGCGTCGCGGCCACGGCGCAGGCCGTGTCGTGCGTGCACCCGGCGACGACCGTGGGGGCGTCTCCCGCGTCGGCTCCTCGAAGCGGCCCGAGGCGCGTACCCGGCGGCACGACGTCCGGCCACGTCGACGGATCGATTCCCATCCGCTCCATCAGCCCGGTCGCCCAGTCGCCGGCGCGCACGTCCAGGAGCTGGGTCGTGCTCGCCATCGACCGCTCGGCGACGGCCGTCCCACAGAGCCGGAAATGGAGGTAGTCGGCAATTGGGAGGCGCAGGGCCGTACGGTCCACAAGGTCCGGCTCCGTGCGGTGGTCGGCCAGGACCTGGTAGAGCGTGTTGATGGGGAGAAACTGGATGCCCGTCGTCGAATAGATCGTCTCGCGCAGCTCCGGGTTCAGGACGTCGTCCATGACGGCCTGCGTCCGCGGGTCGCGGTAGCAGTACGGATTGCGGAGGGGCTGCCCGTCCGCGTCCAGCGGCACGGTGTCGACGGCCCACGAGTCCACCGAGACGCTCCGCAGGGCCGGGGCGGCGTCACGGCCCCTCTGGACTCCGGTCCTGACCTCGGCCTCCAGGGCCTCCAGGTCCCAGTAGAGCCGATCGCCGTCCTCGATCATGGGCGTCTCGAACCGGTGTACCTCGTCCATCTGCACCTGCCCGTTCCGCAGCGTGCCCAGCAGCGCGCGCCCGCTGGAGGCGCCGAGGTCGACGGCGAGGAAGTGTGGCGGTGCGGTCTCCATTGTGCGGGGAGCTTGAAACGAAGAGGGGCGGACCCTTCCGAGAGGACTGGAGCGAGTACGGGCGTCTGGGGGTGTGGGGGACTAAGCATCTCTCATTTCATGCCGTTCCCAGGCCTGAATGCCATTCTTCAGTGAGAGCGAGACAGCAAAATCTATGGAATATATTTTCCCGCAACCTTTTGACGTTCAACGTTTTAACGTAATACGTTTTCGGAGAAGTTCTCATCGAAGAGAGGAACTACCCCCCTCCTCGGATGGGGACACTGTGAGTCGGAGTCCACATCACTCCCATACTCCCAACCCCCCAAACGGCGTCAGAGGCTCTGCGGCGGGGTGTAGCCCGCGTCCGCCCGCGTCTCGGCGACCTGCTCGCGGTAGCCGGAACGCCGGAACACCGCCACGGGCTCCAGCGCCCCGCCCTGCCGGCGCCGGGCCTCGGCGACGAGGGCCGACACGTCGGTCCGGTAGGCCCGCTTCAGCGTCTCCTCGGCCTTCAGGGCGTCGTTGGCCTGCTGGTGCTCGGCCAGGGCGTCGCGGTCGACGAGGAGGGCCTTCGCGTAGGCGGTCTGCAGCTGGTCGGCGGTCTGGAGGAAGGCCTCGATCGGATCCTTCACGTTGTGGCTCTGGTCGATCATGTAGGCCGGATCGAAGCCGTCGAGATCCGCCTCCTCGGCGTCCACCAGCTCGTTGAACACGAGGAAGAGCTGGTACGGCTGGATGGAGCCCGTCGTCAGGTCGTCGTCCCCGTACTTCGAGTCGTTGAAGTGGAAGCCCCCCAGCTTGCCGGCCGTCAGGAGCCGGGCCACAACGAGCTCGATGTTCGTGTTGGGGAGGTGGTGGCCCAGGTCGACGAGGCACTGGGCCTGCGGGCCGAGCCGGTTGGCGAGCATGAGCGAGGAGCCCCAGTCCTGCACCACCGTTGCGTAGAAGGCGGGCTCGTAGGGCTTGTGCTCCGTGAAGAGCCGCCACCCGTCCGGCAGCGCGTCGTAGACGGTCTGGAGCCCCCCTAGCACCCGGGTGAAGCTCTTCCGCAGATGCATCTGGCCGGGGTAGTTGCTGCCGTCGGCGAGCCAGATCGTGAGGGCCTCTGAGCCGAGGGCCTCGCCCAGCTCCACGACGTGGAGGTTGTGCTCGACGGCCTGCCGCCGCACGGCCGGGTCGGTGTGGGCGAAGGAGCCGAACTTGTAGCTGTGGGCCTGCCCCTCCTGGTCCTGGAAGGTGTTGGAGTTGACGGCGTCGAAGCCGAGCCCGAGGTCGTCGGCGTGGGCCTTGAGGGCCCCGGCGTCGTCCGGCTCGTCCCAGGGAATGTGCAACGACACGCGGGGCGTGGCCCGGGTCAGGCGGTGGATCGCCGCCACGTCGTCGAGCTTCTCGTAGACGGTGCGCGGCTCCCCCTCGATCGGGAACCGTCCAAACCGGGTGCCGCCCGTCTGGAGGGCCCAGGACGGGACCGCCACCGTGAACGACTGGATCCGCTCAATCACCGCGTCGACGTCGATGTCGCGCGGGGCCAGGACCTCGCCCGCGGCGGCGAGGGCCCGCTCGTGGGCGTCGGCGACGGTGTCGTTGTGGGCCTCGATGTCGTCAATCATACAAATCAAATCTGGCGTCGGGAATGCACAGCGGGCAGCAGGCGAGGGCGGCACTACGGAGCGGCCTCCGCCGTCTCGTCCTGCATCCAGAACGGGCTCGTTGCGAACCAGAGGAGGGTGCCTACGAGCATGAGCGTGGCGTGGGTGTCCCACACGATCACGTCGGCAAAGACCAAAAACGCGGGGACGGCGGTCAGGCCGAGGCCGAAGAACGAGAGGGTCTTGAGGAGCGCCGTCATGGCGGGGGGCGGAGGATGGAGAAACGGGGGCGCATGCGAGGGCAGTCGGCTAGGAAGCGACCGGGGCCGCGGCGGCCTCCCGGCGCTGCTGAAGGGCGGCGAGCCCCACGTAGAGGCCCACGGCGATGAACCAGCCCGGCAGGCCGAGGAAATAGAGCTGCAGGCCCCAGACGGCGTTGATGCCCCAGCAGGCGGCGAGGGTCCCGCCCCAGGCAGTGGCCGCGGGCCAGCTAAAGACGAGTTCGCGCCCCTCGGCGTAGTTTTCTCGGAGGTTCAGGGCCGGCAGCAGCCAGTAGTCGGCAAAGATGACCGCCCCCATCGGCATGAGGATCAGGCCGTAGAGCGCTACGAAGTCGAGCAGCCGCATCATGAGGGCCGGGAAGAGCGCCGCAACGGTTGTAATGAGGCCTACCCCGCCGGTCACCTTCCAGAGTTTCCAGTCGGGGGTCACGGTCTGCATGGCGAGCCCGGCGCGGTACAGAGTGGGGTTGGCCGTCGTCCAACCCGCCACGAGGACGGCGATGAGGCCGGCGGTCCCCGCACCCAGGTAGGCGATCGGGCCCGGCGACACCTCGCCGCCCTGCTGCATGGCGAGGGCCACCAGGATGCCCGACGCGATCCAGGCCACGAAGTGGCCGAGGTACATCCCGAAGGCGCTCAGGAAGCCGTAGGTCCACTCCCGGGCGTAGCGGAGCGTCGAGAGGTCGCCCATGCCGATGTGGTGCCCCATGTTGGTAAACCAGGAGAAGAACAGGACGTGCCAGAACGTGAACTGCACGCGGCCCTCCGCCGGCTCGCCGGTCCAGATCTTTTCGTTCGCCACCGTCCAAAACTCCCCGAGCGAGTCCATGCCGAGCTGGGGCAGCGCCGCCACGCCGCAGGCCACGAACACGAAGAAGAGCCAGGGGGAGGCCAGCTTGCCGAAGTAGGCAATCTTCTCGAAGCCGAGGATGGCGAGCACGGTCACGACGCTGCCCACGAACAGGACCGCCACGACCCAGCCCACGCTGTTGGGGTAGAGCGCGTCGAGGCCGGGCATGGCCATGTCGAACGGCAGGCCCACCGCCGTCGCGGCCACCGAGATCATCGATCCCGCCAGGAAGCAAAACATGAGGGCGTTCACGATATTGTAGACGACGAGCAGGCCCGGCCCGGCGATCTTGCGGAGCTTCCAGTAGAGGTTGAGGCGGGTGCCCGTGGCAATCGGCGCGCAGAGAAACGCCCAGGACAGGACGGCCAGGAGGTTGCCGACGAGCAGGCCCCACAGGAGGTCGGCCGCCGCCACGCCGTGGGCCACGAACAGGGGCCCGATCACGAACTCGGTGCCCGCCACGTGCTCGCTGGCGAAGAGGCCGATGAAGTTGCCCGGGCCCTGCAGGTCGTCCTCGTCGACCGGCTCGCGGTCGAACTCTTCGATGGCGTCGAGCCGGTCGGCGAGGGTTTGTTCGTCGGGGGAAGCCATGGGGAGTCGCTCCGAGCTACGATGGATCCGGTGCGTTGGGGGAGGAGTCGTTAGCGCCCGAGCTGCTGCAGCCGCCGACGAACGGACTGCAGGGCCTCGTCGGAGACCTCGACCGGCACGATGCGGGGCAGCCGCCCCAGCGAAAAGCCCATCGCCTGGCTCAGCCAGGGCGAGGTCACGACCTCGGGCATCGTTTCCTGCAGCACGTTCCTCGTCTCCGGATGGGCGAGCAACTCGCCGACCGTGGCGTCGGGCCCCGGCGGCGCCCGATCGTCCGCGTCGGGCGAGGGGTCGTACGCGTACTCGAAGGTGTACTCGCCGCTGCCTACGTCGAGGACCCGGTCTTCTCCGTCCGCCCGGACGGTCGTGATGCCCGTCGCCGCGTCGAGGGGCGTGCCGCTCTCCGTGACGGCGGTGCGGGCGGCCCCCGGCAGGCGCACAGTGGCCTGCGTGTTGGCGGGGATCGTCACCGAGAGCCGGAACTGCCCGTCGCTGCGGGTCCAGCTCGACTCCAGCCGGCCGTAGTTGGTGTCGAGCACGGCGCGGGCGTGGGTGAGCGTATCGCCGGGATGGGGGGCGACGCGGATCTCTTCGTAGCCCGGCGCCGCGGCCTGAAGGCCGGCCACCTCCGTGTACAGCCACTCCCCGACCGCCCCGTAGGCGTAGTGGTTGTACGAGTTCATGCTGGGGTCCTGGAACGTCGAGTCCGGCTTGATTCCGTCCCAGTGCTCCCACATCGTCGTCGCCCCCATCGTGATCGGGTACAGCCACGACGGATACTCGGTGCGAAACAGCAGGTCGAAGGCCTCCTCCCGGTAGCCGTACTCGGAAAGGACGTGGGTCAGGTCAGGGGTCCCGAGAAAGCCGGTCGTGAGGTGGCCGCGCTCTCGCACGTCCTGCGCGAGGCGCTTCGCCGCGGTTGCGCGCAGGTCCGTGGGCAAAAGGTCGAACGAGAGGGCCAGCACGTAGCTCGTCTGCGTATCGGACGTCACGCGGCCGCGCGGCGTGACGAACTCCCGCTGAAAGGCCGCGCGCACGTCCTCGAACAGCTGCTGGTACCGCTTCGCGTCGTCCATCCGCCCGAGGGCGCGGGCCGACCGCGCCAGCAGGTCGGCCGAGCGGGCGAAGTACGCGTTCCGGATGAGGTCTTTGCTCGTCGTCGCACCGGGGTAGTCCGACTGGTCGGTGTTGTAGGCGAGCCAGTCGCCGAACGTGGGGTTGTTTTCCCACAGGTACGTCGTGCTGTCCATCGCCGCCCGCCGGCGGACGAACTCGACCCAGCCCGTCATGCTCTCGTACTGGGCCTCCAGGATCTGTTTGTTGCCGTACGCCTGGTACAGCGCCCAGGGCACCACCACGCTGGCGTCGGCCCACCCCGCCGCCCCGGCACTGTTCTTCCCCAGCACGTTGGGCACGACGTGCGGCACGCTGCCGCTCGGCAACTGATCGGCGGCGAGGTCCCGGAGCCACTTCCGCAGGAAATTGACGGTGTCCATATTGAAGTTGGCGGTCCGGGCGAAGACCTGAATGTCCCCGGTCCAGCCGAGCCGCTCATCGCGCTGAGGGCAGTCGGTGGGGATGTCGAGGAAGTTGCCCTTCTGCCCCCATACGATGTTGTGCTGTAGCTGGTTGAGGCGAGCGTGGGAGCTCTGGAAGTGCCCCGTCGGTCGCATGTCGCTGTGGATCACCACCCCCGTAAAGTCGTCCGGCTCCACCTCGCCCGGATAGCCACTCACCTTCACGTAGCGGAAGCCGTGGAAGGTAAAGTGGGGTTCGAAGACCTCCGTCCCCTCCCCGTCCAAGATGAACCGGTCCGTCTGCTTGGCCGAGCGCAGGTTCTTCGTGTAGAAGTTGCCCTCCTTGTCGAGCACCTCGGCGTGCTGGAGCGTGACCTGGGTGCCGGCCTCACCCTCCACGCGCATTCGCATCCAGCCCACCATGTTCTGCCCCATGTCGAGCACGGTATCCCCCTCCGGCGTGACGAGGACCTCCTTGGGCTTGATCTCCTGGATGCGCCGGACCGGCGGCGCGGTCTGGGCGAGCAGCCGATCCATGCCGTGCTGGGCCCCCCGTACGCCCGACCAGCCCGAGGGATCGTACTCGGCCTGGGTCCAGCCCGTTTTCTCCTTCCGGGCGTCGTAGGTCTCGCCCATGTAGATGTCGGACTTGCGGATTGGCCCGGTGGTGGCGCGCCAGCCGTCGTCGGTGCGCACGACGACTTCGGTGCGCCCGTCCTCGTAGGTGACGTGCAGCTGCGCCAGGAGCGCCAGGGTGTCGCCGTAGTAATTCCGCTGCCCCTGAAACCCGATGTACCCGCGGTACCACCCGTCCCCGAGCACGGCCCCGATCGCGTTGGTGCCCGAGCTGAGCAAATCCGTCACGTCGTAGGTCTGGTACTGCAGCCGGTGGTCGTAGCTGGTCCAGCCGGGCGTAAAGAGCCGGTTCCCGACGCGCCGGCCGTTCAGGTGCATCTCGTAGAGGCCGTGGCTCGTGACGTAGAGCCGGGCGGATGCCACTGTGCCATCGACCGAAAACTCAGTCCGCAGCATGGGGCTCGGCAGGGGCTCGGACGAATCTTTGTTCCACCCCGGCTCGATCCACTCCGCCTCCCAGTCGGCCGGCTCTAGCAGTCCCATTTCCCACCAGGAAACCTCGCTCCAGTCCGACGGCTGCCCGTCGCCGTCCCACACCCGCACCCGCCAGTAGTAACGCGTTCGGGGCGCGAGCGTGGGCCCGCTGTAGGCGTGGTGCGCAGACTGGTCCGTGTTCACCTTTCCGCTGTCCCACACGAGGTTCTCTCCGTCGTTGAGGGCCGACCGGGTTTCGGCCACCTGGATTCGGTAGGCCGTCTGCCGCGCGCCCCGTGCCGACGCCGCGAGCGTCCAGGCCAGGCAGGGCGTCTGGCCGTCGATGCCCATCGGCGTGGCCTTGTGGTTCGTCCGGAGCGACGCCACCTCCAGGCCCCCTGGGTCGGGGGCGGGGCGGGCCGCCGTGGCGGAGACCGCTCCTGCGGTGAGGAGGACGCCGAGAACAAGCCAGAACTGATTGTGCATGCGTCGTGCATCGTCAATGAATGAAATCGTGGGTCCCGCCCGGTCGGCGACGAGCCGCCGGCCCAGCCGAGCGGGGGGCGGTCAGAACTCGAGTCGCTGCGTGCCGCCGTCGAGCGTCCTCGTTTGCCCCCGCCACTCGAAGGTGCCGGTGAGGCCGTCCGGGAGCGTGACCGTGCCCGTGAGCCCGGTCTCGCCCCGCCGCTCGAGGTCCACCCGGATCGGACCGTCGGGGTGGGGCATCTCGGCCTCGACCCGCCCGAGCGGCCCCAGCGCCGGGGCGATGCGCACCTCGGCGAAGCCGGGCGCCGCGGGGGTGATGCCGGCGACGATCGACAGGAACTGGTAGTTCGGATGCGCGCTCCAGGCGTGGCTGTCCGAGCGGGTGGGGTCGGGCTCCTCGGCAAACGTCGTGAGCCCCTGCGAGAGCATCTCGCGCCAGGGCTCGAGGACCTCGACGTACCGGTCGCCGAGGCCGGCCTCCTTCATCGCGCGGTGCAGGTAGAACCGGAAGTAGTAGGTCGCCGGTGTGAGCGACGTGTCGGCCAGGACCCGCTTCATGACCGCCGTCTCCCGCTCCTCCGGAAAGAGGTCGGTGAGCACGCCCAGGATGTTGGCGTGCTGGCTGAAGTGGGCTTTCTCGGGGGTGTCGGCGAGGAGGCCCCGCCCGGCGTCCCACGCCCGGGTGCGAACGGCCTCTTTCAGCGACGCCGCCCGGGTGCGGTAGTGCTCGGCCGCGTCGGGACGACCGAAGTTCGCAGCGAGGTCGGCGGCGTGGTCGAGGGCGTAGGCCAACTGGAGCGAGACAATCGTGGAGTGGCCGTCCTCCGCGCCCGGCGGCACGCCGGTCTCGAACGACCAGTCCACGAAATTCCACCAGGGGGTCGGGCCCACGAGTCCCGTCTCGTCGACCCGCGGCTCGTACCACTCGAGCACCGAGCGGATGGGGGTCAGGAACGAGCGGACGAACGCCGGGTCGTCGCGGTGCATCCAGTAGTCGTGCACCATCGAGACCCAGAGCAGCGAGTAGGTCGGGATAAACTGCTGTTCGCGTGAGGGATAGCGGCTGGCGGTGAGGCCTTCCGACACGCGCGACCGGTCGTACGCCCGGATCGCCTTGCGCATCAGCCGGTCGTCGCCGTCGACGTAGAGGGAGATGAGCGCCTGAATCCGCGTGTCGCCCACGTACTGGAGCTGTTCCCAGTACGGGGTGTCGAAATAGGTTTCATTCGCGCAGAGGCGGGCCGTCCGCCATCCCACGTCCCAGATGCGATCCAGCGTCGGGTTGTCGCTCGTGAACGAGGCGTTCTCCTCGAAGGGGTAGGCGGTAAAGACGCTGCGGACGTCGTGCAGGCGAAGCGGGGCCTCGCCGGTCGTGATGTCGAGCTGCACGTAGCGGAACGTGCGCCACCAGAGCGGCCGAAACCGTCGATCCTCGCCGCCGTCGGGTCGGTAGACGTCGTGAACCCCGCGAATCGTCTTGCCCTCGATTTCGTCCCGGTTGCCCTTCAGCCCCTCGTCGTTGTAAAGGGCCTCCGCGTACGTCACCGTCAGGCGGGCCCCGTCGCCCCCGCTCATTCGAAACACCGGGTACGCGGTCGTGAGGTGCTCCTGGTCGAGCAGGAGGGTTGCCTCCGTGTGGGCCGGGATGACCAGATCCTCCTCTCCGGTCAGCACGCCCGGCTCCGGCTCGACGCCGCGGGCGCGGTCGATGGCGGCGAAGCGCTGGGACCGCGTCTCCATGCGCGGAATGGTGCGGGGCGTCAGGGTCCACGCCTCGTGGATGCCGGTCGGGCCGGGCCCGTCCGTCGGCATGCCGGGCCCCAGTTCGCGGGCCGAGGCCCAGCCGCTGTCGTCGTAGCCGGACCTGCGCCAGCCCCACGGGTACTGGCTCGCGTCGACCCGCTCGCCCGGCCCGACGACGAGGTAGCCCTCGACGTTGAACGAATCCCGAGGGATCGGGGCGTAGGCCTCGTTCTCGGTGACCCGCCACGCGTCGTCGGTGTTGACCGCCGCGTGCGCCTCGGCGTTCGCCTGCAGGAGAAAGCCGGTCCGGTGGGAGAGTTGGGCGACCGGGCGATGCGCGCCGAAATTCCAGACGACCGCGGCGATCACGTTGGATCCGGCCTCGAGGTGCGGCGCCAGGTCCGTCGTCTCGAACCGCCAGTTGGGAACCTCCCCGCGGGCCGGGCCCGTCCGCACCCGCTCTCCGTTCACGAAGAGCTGGTACCGGTTGTCCGCCGACGTGTGGACGACGAACGAGTCCGGCGCCCTCTTCAGCGAGACGACGCGGCGGAAGTGGTACACCCCGAAGGCCTGGCCGTCGGCGCCGGGCGGGGCGATCCACTGCGCCGGCCACGGCTCCGCTAGGAGCGTGGAGTCGAGGGGCAGTCCCGACGCGGAGCGCTGCGCCCGGCTCGGGGCCACCGTGGCCCCCAGCAGGATCAGGGCGAGCACGGACGAAATCACCGCCCTGGCCCATTTCGGCTGTGAGGGATGGGCGAAGGGAATCATGGAGACACGGAACGGAGCGGGAGAACGGGAAACCAGAACTCAGCGTCTGTGCAGTCCAGCCCGTGCGGCCCAAGCGTGGCGCAGACGGGAGGTGCTCGTTTCCAAGGTAAGGCCGACAGTAACCGCTTCCAAAATCGGCCCTTTTCGACGGGCGTCTCGGCCGCTCTCACTGCTCAGCCTCGGCCCCGCCCGACGGGGCAAACACGGTGAGCGGCACGAGCCGAACGGGCCCCAGCAGGCCCGACGGCATCGGCGTCCAGCCGGAGGCGTCGAACGGCTCGTAGTCGGTCCCCACGACGTTGATGTCCTTGAACGTTTTCCATTCCACCCCGCGGCGCTCCAGGTCGATGATGCGGTTGGCCATCAGGTTCGTCACCTCGATCGTGAGCCGATTCGTTCCGTCTTGAAGGGCCCCGTCGATCGGCACACGGAAGGGATGGGCCCACGCCCGGCCGAGGTCTTTGCCGTTCAGGGAGACACGGGCGCTCTCGCGGACGTCCCCGAGATCGAGGCGCCAGGCGTCGGCGCGGTCGGGCGACGCCTCGAACGTGATCTCGTAGCGGGCCGTCCCCGAGAAGCGACGGGCGTCTTCGCCGCCGAGCTCTGTCCAGGACGCCAGCCGGTCCGTCGAAAACGAGTCCGGCAGTGTCGGCCCGCCGTCGACGAACTCGACCTGCCACCGCCCCTCGATGGGGCGCGGCGCGCCGGGAGACGTATACCGCCACCGGGGCCCGCGCACCGTGTCCCGCCCGACGAAGGTGCGCAGCACCCGCGCCTCCCCCGGCGCGAGCTGGAGGTACACCTCCGAGGTCCCCTCGGCGGTCTGCCGGACGGCGGCGCGGCCCCGCCGCCTGTGCATCGGGTCGAAGAGCATCGCCGAGCGGGCGTCGGTCCCGAGCGGCACCCAGCCGTCGACCCCCGCACTGTCGAGGTTCGTGATGAAGTAGTCGTACCCGTCGGAGCGTACTCGACGCGTGAACGACAGGCCGCGGTCGGTCATCGGCTCGCGGGCGGTGCCGGCCGCCCGGAGGAGGGCGTCGACCGTCGCCCCGATGAGGATGCGCCCCTCCCCAACCGTCGCGCCCCGAACGCCGTCGGGCGTGCGGGGCGGTTGGGGGGCCGGCTCCCGGAGCTCCCGGAGCCGGGCGCGTCGCGCCTCGATGCTTCCCAGCCCGGGCACGTTCGTCGGAAACTCGCCCTGCAGGGCCACGGTCGCGCCGTTGCGGGCCAGCTCGAGCACCCGTTCCATCGTCTCGACCGGGACGACCTGCGTCTCCGGAATCACGAGCACCTCGTAGCGGCTGCCCTCCGTCTGCAGTCGGCCCTCCGCCGTGGTCGTCGACCGGAGCGCCCGGTCGGATGCGTAGTCGAACGTGTAGCCGCGGCGCCGCATCGTCTGCGCCGCCGCGTGGACGGGCGTGCCGTAGAACCACTCCTCCGGCTCGTAGATCGAGAACTGGAGGGTGCTGTCCGGCCGCTGCCACTGGTCGTAGACCGGGAAGTACAGGAGCGCGTCGGTGTCCGGCGCGCCGCGCTGGAGGAAGGACTGGACCCGGGCGATGTAGTCGTTAAGACCCGGCAGATCGCGCCAGATGGTGTTGGTAGGGGCCACGTGGGTCGAGGCGTAGAAGAGCCACCCCGGCCAGCGCGCCTCCGGCGGCGAGTAGGGGGTGCCGTGGTAGAAGATGTGGTTGACCCCGGCGGTAAAGAGCTGGTCGACCTCCGGCTTGATCAGCGAGAGGGGGATCCGGAAGTGCTCCCCGAGCCAGGTGGCCGTCTCCGCCGAGACCAGGGAATCCCCACTCAGGTGCGCCCCCGACGACGCAAATTTGAACAGGAGCGGGTCCGGCCGCGCCCCCGAGATGCGTCCGGTGGTGTACGCCGCGTCGGTCCGGAGGCCGGGGATGTCGAAGTCACTGGCGTAAAAGGTTTCGGTCTCCGGAATGTCGGCGGCCGCGTAGAGGTCGATGAGGTTGCCCGGTGCCCCGTGGGCCTGGTAGCGGGCCCGCGCCTCCTTCTGGTGGGTCCAGTCGACCCACGGCCCGGCGAATCGACGGAGCATCCGCGTGCCCAGGGCCTCCCGGTAGTCCGCCCACACGCGGGCCCTCGTGGAGTCCGGCGCCTCTCCGTGGAGGGCCGGCAGGTGGCGACGCAGGTCGTAGCCCTGCTGGTTCTCGAAGAACTTGAAGAACCCGGGCGTCCAGTTGGCCCCGTAGACCTCGTAGGAGTCGTTGAAGTAGGCGCGTACGGCCGGCCGTCCCTCCTCGGCGAAGACCCGGTCGAACCGCGCGAGATACGCCTCGAGGGCCCCGGTGGAGAGGTGGTCCATGACGTACCCCTCGCCGCCGGGGGCGCTGCGCTTGACCCGCTGCCCGGTCCAGCCGACGAAGACGGCGTAGAGGGTCCACTTCCCCGTCGGCGCGACCCAGTCGAGGGTGCCGTCCGGGGCGACTCGGTCGGTGAGGGTTCGGATCCGGCCGTTGTCCGCGTACGCCATGAGCGTTGCTAGGGGCGCGTTCCGGTCGAGGGCGTCGTTCCGACGGACGACGCGAGCGTCGAGGCTGTCCCCGGCCGCCAGCGAATACGTCCGGATCACCGCCCGTCGCGCCGCGTGCTCCGGACGCACCTGCGGCCCGCCGAACGGCCAGCCGGTGCCGTTGGAGAGGTCGACGCCCAGGCCGAGGGAGTCGGCCGTCTCGGTGGTGTGGTCGAGCCGCGCCATCCACTCGTCGGACAGGTACGGAATGGCGTCGTCCTCGCGGCCCTGCACCCCGTAGATGGGCGTCACCTCCACCCCGCCGATGCCGGCCTCGTTGTACGCCGTCAGAAGCTCAGTCAGGGTTGTGTCGGTGACCGCGCTCCCCATCCACCACCAGCGCGTCCAGGGCTCGTGGGTTTTCTCGACCTCGGGCCATCCCGTCGCGGCGGGGCCGCTGCTCTCTCCACAGCTGGCGGCCAGCCCCCCGAGGAGGAGCACGGAGCTTCGAGCAATGACGTGGTGCACGGTCGGTCGACGTCGTGATGCGTGTGTGATGCGCTCCCGTCCCCGGGTTCTCGGCGGCTACCGGACGACGAACGAGTTCTACAGACGGGCTGCCGAGAATGTTACCGATCCGTGAGAAAGCACGCAAGCGATCTTCCGCGACGGCTGCGGCCCGGGCATCGCTGCAAGCAGAAGACGGACTTTGGGCCCTTTGTTCACGGATCGGTAGGTCGCTCGGCAACGGGACGGAACTCGCCTTCTCCTACCGCGGGGGGGCGGGTTCGAGGAATTCGTCACAGCGGGCGGTGGCCCCTTGTCGCCCACTCAAACCGCCCCCTCCCCTGGCGGACGGCATCCCGCGGTCGCCCCGGCGGTGCCTCGTGATTCCTCCCCACTTTCATTTGACTGTGGAGCGAAAATGCGCTTGTTTCGGCGTGCCCGTCCTATTCGATCAACTGCCTGCTCTCGTGGACGCTCGACGCCTCAGCGGCATTCTCCTCCACATCACGTCGCTGCCCAGCCCGTACGGCATCGGCGACCTCGGGCCGGCCGCCTACCGGTTCGCCGACATGCTAACCCGCACCAACCAGCGCCTCTGGCAGGTCCTGCCCCTCGGCCCGGTGGGCTTCGGGGCCTCGCCGTACTCCAGCACCTCCACGTTCGCGGGTAACCCCCTTCTCATCAGTCCCGACCCGCTTCTTGAAAACGACCTGCTCACCGAGGAGGACCTCGCCCCGCTCACAGAACTGCCCGACGACCACGTCGACTACGAGCGGGTGGAGCCACGAAAGATGGCCGTGCTGCGGACGGCCTTCGAGCGATTTGAGGCGGACCAGTCGGCCGTCAGCGAGACGGCCCTCGAGCAGTTCCGATCCGACCAGGCCTCCTGGCTCGACGACTACGCGCTCTACGCGGCCCTCAAGGACGCCCACGACGGGGCCCCGTGGACGGAGTGGGACGTGCCCCTGGCCCGCCGCGACGCCGACGCCCTCGACCGGGCCCGCGACCGACACGCCGACGCGGTGCGGCGGCACGTCTTCTGGCAGTATCTCTTCCACCGCCAGTGGACGGCCCTCCAGTCCTACTGCCACGCCCGCGACATCCGGCTCTTCGGCGACCTGCCCATCTACGTGGCCCACGACAGCGCCGACGTATGGGCCCACCAGGAGCTCTTCCGCCTCGACGACGAGGGGCTCCCCTCGGTGGTGGCGGGCGTGCCGCCCGACTACTTCAGCCCGGAGGGCCAGCGCTGGGGCAACCCCATCTACCGCTGGGACACGATGGCGGCCAACGGCTACCAGTGGTGGACCGACCGCATGCGCCGCACGCTCGAGCGAATGGACCTCGTGCGCCTCGACCACTTCCGCGGCTTCGACGCCTACTGGCAGATCCCGGCCGACGCGGAGACGGCCGTCACCGGCGAGTGGATCGACGGCCCCGGTGCCTCGTTCTTCGAGGCCCTCGAGGACGAGCTCGGCGAACTGCCCGTCGTGGCGGAGGACCTCGGCGTGATTACCGACTCGGTCGAGGCGCTGCGGGATGCGTTCGACTTTCCGGGGATGGCCGTTCTCCAGTTTGCCTTCGAGGACGATCCCTCCAACGAGTTCCTCCCGCACAACTACCACCGCAACCTCGTGGCCTACCCCGGAACCCACGACAACAACACGACGGTCGGGTGGTGGAACGAGGACCTTTCGGGAGACCGGGCCCGCGACTTCGCCCGGTCCTACCTCAATCTCGACGCCGCGGCCGCCGAGGTCCACGAGCAGGCCCTCCGCGCCCTGATGGCGTCGGTGGCCGACCGGGTCGTGACCCCGATGCAGGACGTGCTCGGGCTCGGCGCCGAGGCGCGCATGAACACGCCGGGCCGCCCAAACGGCAACTGGCGCTGGCGCGTTACCCCGGAGCAGGTCCCCGAGGAGGCGGAGGAGTTTCTTGCGACCATCACCCGCATCTACGGCCGGGCGGAGGACTACTCGTAGTGCGGATTGGGGGTTGCGGGTTGATGGGTTGTAGGGTTGTGAGTTGCGGGCTCGGCGGTTGTGGATTGAGGACCCGTTTTTCGGCCCCCTGAACCGTATGGCACTCCGAAGAGATCTGGGGGCGGATCGCGTGCGGCCGGGTCCCGTGTACCGATCCTCCCTCCGATCACAGCGCCCGTTCCGTTATGTCCGTTCCCTCTCACGGGGCCCTCGTCAACGACGCGTCCACGACGTTCCGCGTGTGGGCCCCGGCGGCCGACCAACTGACCCTTGTGCTCGGGGACCGGGAACGGTCGATGGAGCCGAGGGGCGACGGCTACTTTGCGCTCGACGGCGTCGACGCCCCACCGGGCACCCGCTACCGCCTCCGCCCCGACGGCGAGGGCCCGTTCCCCGACCCGGCCGCCCGCTTCCAGCCCGAGGGCGTGCACGGCCCCTCCGCAGTCGTCGATCCCGGCGCCTACGACTGGCAGGAAGAGGACTGGTCCGGCGTGGCCCGCGAGGATCTGGTGGTCTACGAACTGCACGTGGGCGCCTTCACCGCGGCCGGCACCTTCGACGCCGTGCGGGAGCGGCTCTCGTACCTCTCGGCCCTGGGCGTGACGGCAATCGAGCTCATGCCCGTCCACGACTTTCCCGGCCGGCGGAACTGGGGCTACGACCCGGCGGCCCTCTTCGCCCCGGCCCGCGCCTACGGCCGGCCCGACGCCCTGCGCCGCCTGGTCGACACCGCCCACCGGGCCGGCCTGGCGGTGCTGCTGGACGTCGTCTACAACCACTTCGGCCCCGACGGCGCCTACGCCACCGCCTTCGCCCCCTTCCTCACCGACACGTACGAGACGCCCTGGGGCCCGGCCATGAACCTCGACGACGAGGGATCGGCGGGCGTCCGCCGCTTCTTCGTCGACAACGCCCTGCACTGGCTGCGCGAGTACCGCGTCGACGGCCTCCGCCTCGACGCCACCCACGCCCTGCACGACGAGAGCACGCCCCACTTCCTGGCCGAGCTGTCGGACGCGGTCGACGCGCACGTCGACGGGCCCGAGCGCCACCTGATCGCCGAGGACCATCGCAACCTGAACCGGCTCGTCCAGCCCCGCGACGACGGCGGCCACGGCCTCGACGGCGTCTGGAGCGACGACCTGCACCACCAGCTGCGCGTCCTGACCGCCGGCGACCGCGAGGGCTACTACCGGGACTACCAGGACACGACCGCCGCCGACATTGCCACCACCCTCCGCGACGGCTGGTTCTACCGCGGCGAGTATTCCGAGCACCGCGGCGCAGCGCGCGGCACCGACCCCGCCCCGGTCGAGCGCTCGCAGTGCGTCGTCTTCATCCAAAACCACGATCAGGTGGGCAACCGCCCTACCGGCAACCGCCTCACCGACGACGTCCCGCTGCCGGTGTACCGCGCGCTGTCGGTCCTGCTGTGCGTGGCGGAGGAGCTGCCGCTGCTGTTCATGGGGCAGGAGTGGGCCGCCTCGACGCCGTTTCAGTTCTTCACCGACCACAACGAGGAGCTGGGGCCGTCGGTCACCGAGGGACGAAAGGAGGAGTTCGCCGACTTTTCGGGCTTCGACGGCACGGTGCCCGACCCCCAGGCTCCCGCCACCTTCGAGCGCAGCGTGCTGGACTGGGACGAGCCCCGCCGCCCCCCGCACGACGGCGTACTGGCCCTCTACCGCGACCTGCTGGCCCTCCGGCCCGGCCTCGACGCCTCGATGCACGCGGAGGCCCCGACCGATACGACCCTCCTCGTCGACCGCCCCCCGGTACACGTGGCGGTCAACCTCGAGGGCCGTGCCCGGTTCGACCTGCCCGCCGGCCTGGCGGTTGGCCTCCACACCGAGCAGGGCGGCTACACGTCCGACCCGCGCCCGCCGTCGTTTACCGGCGAGACGCTCTCGTTCGTTCGTCCGGGCGCCGCGGTGCTGCGGCCAGCATGATGCTGTTTCCGAGCCCGACGGGCGTCGGCCGATGAGAACGCGGCTTCTTGCGACTGCACTCCTCGTTTCCGTGGCCGCGTAGCGCTCACCGTCTCGTACCGACGTCTGTAGCAGGCGGGGCCAGATGTGAGGATGTGTAGAGGAGACCGCGCCTCGCGACGTGCAGAGGGAAGCGACCGAACGCCTCGGAAGAAAAAGCGGGAACCTCTGCTCTGAGGAGATATTGGACCTATGCGTCTTACAGCTCTCTTACCAGCAGGTTCTCTATGTCTACGACCCGACTCTCCAGCCGGGGGCAGGTCGTCCTCCCAAAACGGGTGCGGGACAAAAACCAGTGGGATCCGGGGCAGGAATTTGAGGTCGTCCAGACCGAGGAGGGCGTGCTGCTACGGCCACGATCCCCGTTTCCGGAAACGACCTTCGAGGCGGTTCGCGGACGGACCGGTTACGACGGGCCCGCAGTGTCGGACGACCGGTTGACCGGCACGGAGGCACTTCGCCAAACGGAGGGCAACACGTGACCGCACTCGACACCAACGTGTTGGTCCGCGTGCTCACCGACGACGATCCCGCGCAGGTGGAGGCCGCCCGCGAGCTTCTCGCGTCCGATGGCACCTTCTGGGTACCGGTCACGGTTTTGCTGGAGACGGCGTGGGTGCTGGGGGCGATCTACGAGCTGGGCGTGCCCACCGTGGCGGACGGGCTTCGGCACTTTCTGGGACTTCCGAACGTGGAGGTCGACCGGCCCCGGCGCATCGCCCTCGCGCTGCGGTGGTACGAGCAGGGCCTGGACATCGCCGACGCGGTGCACCTTGCTTTGTCGCAGGACGCCGACCGCCTGGCCACTTTCGACCGGGCCTTTGTCCGCGACGGATCGGAGCGAGGGGCTTGCGAAGTGGTCCAGGTGGAGTCGTCCTGACGAGGGCGTCCTCGCCCACACGCCCATTCGCCCGCTCTTTCCAGGCAACATCGGAACGGAGAGGGCCCGTGAGCCTCCATTGCTCGCTTCGGCCCTGAAGATACGATTGCCCTGTGCAATCGCCCCTCTACTGGACTCCCTGCGTCTCGTCCCCGATGTTGGGGAAGTAACTGCTCATACCGAATCTGTAGCAGGATTCGGGTTTGGATGTAGGAAGTATGGAGGCAGAATACGTCCACACATCCCCCCTTCCAGACGTCCACACCCGAACGGAGCGTGCACTCGGGAGACCGAGTGCAAGCGAGTTCGTATCACACCTTCCCGAACGCACCTTCGTCGCGGAGAGATGATTGGTATCCCGCCCTCTCGTTCGGGACGACAGGCTCAGGGCTCCCCCGTACGGAGCTGGGCCGCCGCGCTCGTGCTCGGCGTCGCCCTCCTGGCCGGCTGCGGCCCGGCGGGCGGCGGCCCTGCGTCCCCGCCGGTCCTCGACTCGACCCTGTTTGCCCACCACTACGTGAGCCGGGATCTGCCCGGGAGCAAGGGATGGGGGTACGGGCTGGTCCCGCCCGCCGACTTCGATGGGGACGGGGACATTGACTACGGCGTCTACGCCCGCACCGACTCGGTGTACTGGTTCGAGAATCGCGGCGTCGATCACTGGGTTCGTCACACGGTCGGGCCCCTCCCCCTCCGCAACCTCGGCGGGGCCACCCTGGACGTGGACGGAGACGGCCATCCCGACATTCTACAGGGCAGACTCTGGTACCGAAATCCCGGCGACCCGACCACATCTTCGTTCGAGCGTTTCGTGTACGACGACCGGATCGAGTCCGAAATCCACGACCTGGCGACGGCCGACCTCGACGGAGATGGCAGTGAGGACCTCGTTGCGTTGGGAGACGAGGCGGGCCTGTTCTGGTACCGCGTTCCGGACGCCCCGGCCCGGGACCGGAACTGGCCCCGCACGACCATCACCACGAGCGTCCGCGACGAGAACGACGACATCCACGCTGGCTTTTTCCCCCAGGGAATCGGGGATTTGGACGGGGACGGCGACCCGGATATCGTGCTGGCCGATCGGTGGCTCGAGAACCGGCAGAACGGACAGCGGTGGACCCGCCACCTGCTGCCGGTTGGGGCCCGCGGCCCGTGGGGACTCTCGGCCCGCACCTGGGTCCGGGACCTCGACGGCGACGGCGACCGCGACATCGTGTCGGTGGAGGCCGACGGCACCGGGTCCGGGGGCGCCTGGCTCGAAAACGACGGCGGGGCCCCGCCCTCCTTCTCCGTCCACGAGCTGCCCACCACCCACCGGGGGACGCGCGGCTCCTTCCACTCGCTTGCTCTCGGCGACTTCGACGGGGACGGAGACACTGACATTTTCACCGTGGAGCAGGAGGACACGAGCATCTTCCCGAAGGGCGCGCCGCCCCGATGGTTCGTCTGGGAAAACGACGGCGGCACTCCCCCCACGTTTACCGAACGGGTGATCTTCAACGGCCGCCTGGGCGGGCACGACGCCCTGGCGGCCGACGTCGACGGGGACGGCGACCTCGACATCCTCTCGAAGGTCTGGAACGTGTGGGACGGGAACGCCAACGGCGGAACCGAGCACGTCGACGTCCTGGAGAACACCCTCCGCTGAGCCGTCTCGTACATGCGCACCGGCCGGGCAGGTGGACGGGGTCGGCCGCTCGAACCCGACCGACGACCTGCTCCTTCGACTCTCTCGTCGTCTTCGGGGCGGGCCCTCCGCGCACTCCTCTGCCCGGCGCCGCTGAGCGTGTCCCCGCGGCGCGTCCCCGAGCGGGGACGCCCCCCTTGGCACGACCGTTCTTTCCCCAAACCGGCCTCTTCGGATGACGGCCACCTATCGCCTTCAATTGACCCCAGACCTCGGCTTTGCTGAGGCCGAGGCCCTCGTTCCCTACCTGCAACGCCTGGGCGTGAGCCACCTGTATCTCTCGCCCATCACCGAGGCGCGGCCCGGCAGCACCCACGGCTACGACGTCATCGACCATAACAGCGTCCGCGAGGCGTTCGGCGGGCGCGAGGCGTTCGAGTCGTTGCGCGAGACGGCCGTGGAGGCGGGGCTCGGGCTCGTGCTCGACTTCGTGCCCAACCACGCGGGCGTGGGTCCGGCCAACGAGGGCTGGCAGGACGTGCTCGCCTACGGCCGCCACTCGGCGTACGCCCATCACTTCGACGTCGACTGGACCCCGCTGAAGCCGGAGCTGCAGGGCAAGATCCTCCTGCCTTTCCTGGGCACCACCTACGGCGCGGCCCTCGACGACGGGGACATCACCCTCGCCTACAAGGACGGCCACTTTGCCGCCGCCTACTACGAACACCGCTTTGCCCTGAGCCCGCGCACCTACCCGCAGATTCTCGACGCGCTGCTGCCGACCTTCGAGCGGACCGACGCCTACTTCGACCTGCAGGAGCTCCGGGACGCCTTTGCCGACCTGGTCCCCGCGGCCCGCGAGCGCGCCGAGGCCCTCTGTCGCCGTCTCGACGCCGTGGACGTGTCCTTCGACGCGGAGACCCTCGACGGCGCCCTCGACCGCGACGCGCTGCACGAACTCTTCGAGGCCCAGCACTGGCGCCTCGCATACTGGAAGACGGCGGGCCGCGAGATCAACTACCGCCGCTTCTTCACCATCAACGACCTCGTGGGCCTGCGGATGGAGGACGAGGATCTGTTCTGGGGGGCGCACCGCCTGCTCGGCGATCTGCTGGCGGAGGAGGGGGTCGACGGCGTGCGCATCGACCACATCGACGGCCTCTTCGACCCGCACGAGTACC
>JBDGQP010000166.1:18755-32295 GCA_042218975.1 Salinibacter sp. | reverse complement strand
CGCCCGGAGAACCACACCAGTACCATGAAACCCCGTTTTGAGAACGTATCCGTCCCCCAGAATGCGTCCTGGACACTGCTCGACCGACGGCTTTCCGACGGCATCCCGTTCGAGTGGCACTACCACCCGGAGTTCGAGCTGACACTCACGCTGAACAGCCGGGGGCAGCGGTTCGTCGGGGACCACATTGGCGACTACGAAGACGGGGACCTCGTCCTCGTTGGGCCCAATCTGCCCCACACGTGGGAGTCCCACGAGCAGGTCGATCCGGCGGCTCCGCACACTGCCATCGTGATGTGGTTCTCGCGCGAGTGGGTGTCCACGCTACGCCAGTCGTTTCCGGAGCTCGAACCGGTCGTCCGGTTTCTTCGGTCGGCCGGGCGAGGATTTGCGTTCGGGGCGGACACGACGGCCGACGTTCGGCCGCTCGCGAGATCGCTTCCCGAGCGGGACGTCACGGAGCGGCTCCCCGTTCTCCTGTCGATTCTCGTGAAGATCGCGGGGGCGTCGAACCCCGAGCCCCTCGCCTCGGTCGCCCCGTCCGGGGAGGTCCGCCATCCGGACCAGGAGCGCGTCCAGCGCGTGCTCGACTACATCCACGCGCACTACACGGAGCCCATTCCCGTCGCCCGGCTCGCGGAGATCGCCGCCCTCAGCCGATCGGCCTTTTCACGCATGTTCAAACGGACGACGGGCGTCACCGTGACCGAATACATCAAACGACTCCGGATCGGCCGCGCCTGTGCGCTGCTCGTCAAAGACCGGCGGCTGATCTCGGAGATCGCCGGGGCGGTCGGATACAACAACCTCTCAAACTTCAACCGTCAGTTTCGGGCCCTGAAGGACGTCACGCCGAGCACCTTCCGGGATACGTACTGGGAGCGGCATCATCCCGAGTAATACCGAATCCTGTAGCAGGATTCGGGTTTGGATGTGGGGAAGTGTGGAGGTATGGAGGCGAAATACGTCTACACGTCCACCCTTCCAGACCTCCACACGCAAACGGAGCATCCGGAGTTCGTATAACCTCATTCCGCGCGTCCGCTCGGACGCTCCGGAAACTGGAAGAAGGACAGCGCCGTTTCCGTGCTCTGTTGGGCCGAGGCCCGGATCGGGCGTACGGAGACCGGCGGCGCGGGGGCGGCAGGCGTGCTACGTCCACACGAAGGCCGTGCGGGAGGCGCCTCCCGGATGAAAGTCTGCCGGCCCGCCTCTTATCTTGGCGGGCGTCCCCGTCTCTCTCCGAAGCCGCCCGATGCCGATGACGCCCTCCGAGCGCTGGCCCGCCATCCTACTGCAGCTCGAGCCCGACGCCTGGAAGCGGGCCGAGGACCTCGCCGAGACGCTCGGCGTGAGCGAGCCCACGGTCTACCGCGACGTGCAGGCGATGGTCGAGGCCGGCGTGCCGCTGCAGGGGGTGCCGGGCAAGGGCTACCGCGTGCCGGAGGACTACCTGCTGGCGCCGGTCACCCTCACGACCGACGAGGCCATCATGCTGGTCCTCGGCAGCGCCTACGCCGCGCAGAACTTTGGGGGGCGCTACCGGGCGGCGGCGCGCTCGGCCGAGCGGAAGCTCGACGCCGTCCTGCCGCCGGACGCGCGGGAGCGGGCCTTCGCCCTGCAGGGCAGCGTCCACCTCGTGCCGCCCAGCGCGTTCGGGACGCCGACGGAGGACGGGCACCTGCAGCGCGTGCGTCAGGCCCTCGTCGAGGAGCGCACGCTGGAGGCCACGGTGCGGGGGGCGGGCGCCGACCAGGCCGTCCGCACGATCGACCCGTACGGCCTGGTGCAGAAGGGCTCGTCCTGGTACGTTGTCGGGCACGACCACGCCCGGACGCGGGTGGCGCACCTGCGCCTGCAGGAGGTTGAGGCGCTGACCCTGACGAGCCGGACGTTCCGGCGCCCGGACAGCTACCGCACGTCGCCCGACGGCCCCGACCCGCCGCCGTCGCAGACGGTGCGCGTCCTCTTCACGGCCGAGGTAACCCCTGCCGTCGAGGTGGCCCCTTCCCTCCACGTCGCCGACCGGGAGCACAGGGGCGACGGCCGCCTCCTCCTAACCTTGAAGGTCGACCACGAGCTGGAGGTGCTGCCCTGGCTGCTGAGCTGGGGCCGCCACGTTCGCGTCCTCGAGCCGCGCGCCCTGCGCGAGCGCCTCGCCACCGAGGCCCGCGCGGTCGCCGACCAGTACCGCGACGTGCCGACGCTCCTGGACTGAGCGCCTCCCCCCGACGAGCGTCATCGGGCGGGTCGTCCCGGGCGTCCCAGCCGTCGACGGCGGGCCCCGCCGCCACGTGGTCGGCCTCCCAAGCCGCCGCGGGTCCCCGGACGCCGAAACTCGGCGCGGCGGTCTTCGGGGCCGCGTCGAGTGGGGTCCGTAGAACGAGGGGCCTGGGCCCCGTTCGGGTCCGACGACGGGTTGTTTCGGAATGGGTGCCGCCCGCCTACCCGGACCGCTCCCCCCCCGGCCGCGAGCGTTCCGCACGCACCTTGCCTTCACGAGTCGGTTCCTTCTCGATGCCCACCTCCCACATTCGCACTCCGGCGGGCCGGATGGCCTACACCGACGTCGGGTCGGGCCCCTCCCTGGTGTTTCTCCACGGCAACCCGACGAGCGCCCGGCTGTACCGCCACCTCATCGAGACGCTGAGCCCCGAGTACCGGTGCGTGGCCCCCGACTACCTGGGGTTCGGCCGTTCGGAGGCGCCCGCCCCCTTCTCGTATCGCCCCGCCGCCCACGCCACCCTCGTCGAACGGCTGCTTCGGGGGCTCGGCCTCACCGACGTCACGCTCGTGCTCCACGACTGGGGTGGCCCCATCGGTCTCGCCTACGCCCTGCGGCACCCCGACGTCGTTCGGCGTCTCGTGCTCACGAACACGTGGGCGTGGCCCCTCACCCGGCGGCCCCTCATTCAGTTGTTTGGGCGGATCGCGGGGACGGCCGCGGGCCGGATGGCCGTGGAGCGCGGCAACGCCTTCGCCCGCCTCGTGATGCCGTTCACCGTGGGGGGCGCCGGGCCGGCCCGCCCCGACTGGCTCCGACGCTACGGCGCCGCGCTCGACAGCCAGCCGCGGCGGCGCGCCTGCTGGACGTTTGCCCACAGCCTGCTGAGCGAGACGAACTGGCTCCGGGCCCTCTGGACGCGGCGGCACCGCCTGCGGGGCCGGCCCGCACTTCTGTGCTGGGGCCTCGACGATCCGGCCTTCGGAACGACACGCACCCTCGCCCGCTGGCAGACCCTCTTCCCCGACGCCCCGACGCACCGCTTCCCCAACGTCGGGCACTATACGCCGGAGGAGCTGGGCCCGGCACTCGTCCCTCCGGTGGCCCGCTTTCTCCGGTCCACTGCGCCCTGAGGAGTCCCGCAGCCCGGCCCCGCAACCCGTCGTTACGCCTCGTGCCGCGTCCACACGACGAACGAGAGCCCGCGCTCCAGCACGTCGGGCAGCGCCGGGACCGTCTCCGTCTCGACCGACCCCGCCTCTCGGAGTGCCCGCAGCGTGCCGTGGACCTGCCGCGCCTCCTCCACGAGCGCCTCCGACACCTGGGGGTAGAGGCTGAGGAGATGCTGGTGCATGGTCTTGACGAGGCGCTCGGCCCGCCGCAGCTTCATCAGGAGGTCGAAGTGCCGCACGGCGTGGGCCAGGTCGGCCTCCTCGTCCCGGTCCAGGGGGACCCGCCCCAGCACCAGCTGCATGAGCAAGTCCATGAGCGTCTCGCGGGCCTCGTGCAGGCGGGCCGTCGCGAGGTCACTCGGCGCCTGGGCCGAGGGGTCGCGGCCGGCCCGGCGCTCGTCCACCGCGCTGCGGACCTCCTCGGCGGTGGAGAGGGTTGCCAGCAGCGCCATCGATTCGAGGACGGCGGCCGAATCCGGGCGGTCGGGGGGGGTACTCATGGGCGGATGGACTCGATACAGAGGGACAGACGAAACGGCTGGAGGAAGCACGAGGAGTGATGCGGAGTCCGTGATGCGTGAAGGCGGGACTCGCGAGATCCTTTCCAAATCATGGGTCACGCATCATGGATCATGTCCTCGGGGGCAGATCGGACGAGTCGGCCCCGCCCCCAATGATGGCTGCTAGACCTCCAGGTACCGGACGAACTCCTCCACGAGCTCCTCGATCTCCTCCTCGGTTTCGCCGAACGACGCGACGACGTGGTAGTCGTGGTGCTCCAGCACGTGCCGGATGCGGGAGGTATCCCGCACGTTCAGCTTCAGGGTCACCCGGATCGTGCCCGAAGCCTGCTCGGGCGATTCGGAGGCGACGGCCAACACCTTTCCCTCGTTCTGCTCGATGAGGTGCACCAGCTTCGCGAGCGCATAGTCCCGCGGGTCCACCTCCAGGGCGAGGATGGCCCCGGTCTGCTGGGTTGACAGCATCTGCGCGAACTTGTCGAAGATGTCGTGCCGTTGAATCAGGCCGTAGTACCGGCCCTCCTCATCGGCCACGGGGATGGTGCTGAGGTCGTGCTCGACCATCGTCCGTGCGGCGTCGAAGATGTGGGCCGTCGGCGGCACGCTCACCGGACGACCGACCACCAGGTCGCCGACCTCGTCGTCCGGGCTCTCGGCGTCCATCAGGCGCGTCTCCGACAGCACACCCGCAAGGTCTCCGTCCGAGTCAACCACCGGAAGATGATTGATGTGGTGCTCCATGAGGAGCCCAAGGGCCGTCTCGACCGTATCGGTCGGCTCGAGGGCCGACATGGAGGCATTAATGGCATCTCGTGACTTCATGGGACTGGGGGGTTGCGTAACAAGACACGCGTCAACGCCGCGTCGCGGGCACCCGTTCTCGTCTGCCTCTCTTTCGTGCAAGGGCCGTGCCGGGGGCTCTCGCATGCCAGAACCGCAGGGGGGCGTGACATCGACGGCAGGCCATTCGGTCCGGGGCTCCCGGCGTCTACTGCGCCTCCTGCACCGGAACGTCCTCGTCCACCACGGGCCGGAGCTTGGCGAAGGACTCGAGGGTCTGTCGCAGACGATCGTCGTTTCGGGGCGAGGCCCGGAAGCGCATGCGGGCCACGGCCTGCGGGCCGTCGTCCTCGCCGTTTTCGGCGTACATGTACTCCTCACTCTGTACGTCGGACAGGCGGTGGATTTTTGCAATCGCCTCCGGCTCGGTCACCGGGACGTATGTGACTCGTTCCACGTAGTCCTTCTCGATGAGGGCGAGGAGATCTTCCCTGAGCTGCGAGAGCCCGATGCCCCGAAGGGCCGAGATGAAGGAGGCGTCCGGATACTCGTCGCGGAGGGCGCGGAGCAGGCTCCGGTCCTCTAGGGCATCCACTTTGTTGAACACCACGAGGGTCGGTTTGTCGTCGGCCCCGAGCTCACCGAGCGTTTCGTGGACGACCCGCATCTGCTCCCGGAAGTTGGGGTGGGTCACGTCGACCACCTGCATCAGCGCGTCGCTCTCGCGCACCTCGTCGAGCGTGCTCTTGAAGCTCTCGATGAGCCGGTGGGGCAACTTCCGGATGAAGCCGACCGTGTCGGACATGAGCACCTCTTTGTTGGTGTCCAGCTCCACAGTTCGCGTCGTGGCGTCGAGCGTCGCAAAGAGGCGATCCTCGGCGAGCACGTCCTCGTCGGCCAGCGCATTGAGGAGGGTCGACTTGCCGGCGTTGGTATAGCCTACGAGGGAGACGGTGGTGTGCTCGTCGCGGCCCTTGCGCTGGGTGGTGCGCTGGCGGTCGATTTTCTCGAGCTTGTCGCGCAGCTTCGAGATGCGCTTGTCGATGAGCCGGCGGTCGGTCTCGATCTGCTTCTCCCCCGGCCCCTTCGTGCCGATGCCTCCCTCCTGCCGGGAGAGGTGGGTCCAGCGCCGTGTCAGCCGGGAGCGCAGGTAGTCGAGCTGAGCAAGCTCGACCTGCGTCTTCGCCGCTCGGGTCTGCGCCCGGCTCGCAAAGATGTCGAGGATGAGGCCGGACCGATCCAGCAGCTTGCAGCCAATCTCCTCCTCGATGTTCTTCACCTGCACCGGGGTCAGCTCGTCGTCAAAGATGACGAGGTCCGCGTCCTGTGCTTTCGACCGTCGCCCCAGCTCCCGGACCTTGCCGGACCCGATGAAGGTGGCCGGGTCGGGGCTGTTGAGCGACTGCGTCATCCGGTCGGTGACTTCGGCCCCGGCCGTGCGGGCCAGGTGCTGAAGCTCATTGAGGTGGTCGCGCACCTCGAAGCGCGACTGCTGCGGCGTGATCACGCCGACGATGATGGCGGTTTCGGCGTCCTTCGTTTTCTCTTCGGGCGTAAACAACGGCGAAGGCGACTGATGAAGGGAGGCTGCGCGAAGGAATTCAGGTGCGTGTGGGTTCAACCAAACTGCATATCCCTATACCCACATGCGAATTTGGTGTTGCACGGCTCGGCCCCGTCTCGTGCGGTGTTCGTGTCATCTTTCGCGCGGCCGTTTCGCCCCTCCCGTTCCAGAGGGCCCATCGCTTCGGGCCGGGCCGGCCGGCGGCTCCGCTACGCGGCCGCCGTTTCGGGGCGCCACAGCCGGGCGACCACCATCTCCGCGACGAGAACGGCCAGTGCCAGAAGCAAGAAGACGTTCCAGATCTCGGTACCGGCCTGCTGGGTCCGGAGGGTCTCGGCCACCTCCGCCGCCTCGCTCCCGGCCACTGGCTGGACCGGAGCCCGGAGCACCGACTGGAGCCGGGTCGCCGCGCTGTCGACCGGGGCGACGCGCAGGTCCGACTCGGCGGGGTCGACGTTCACGGCGACGCGCCGGACGAGGGTCTCTCCCGCCCGCACGTCGTAGACGCCCGGCCGGTCGAGCGTGCGCCCCACCCGCAGCAGCGTGGCGCCGAAGAGACTGCGCTGGTCGGGTGCCACCTCCGTCCCCTCCGGCCCCACGATCCGGAGCGACGTGCCCGGTGGAAGGCCCGGGATGCGGAGCTCTTTCGGCTCGCCCGCCACCAGCTGCTCGCCCGCCACCGAGGCGCCTGCCGACAGGTAGTAGACCGACCGGTACAGCAGCGGGACGAAGAGGCCCCGCACCGGCAGGTCGCTCCACTGGGGCGTGGGCGCCACGGCCATCCACAGCAGCGCCCCGCTGCCCGCTCGCACCTCGTGCAGGAACGGCACCCCGTTGGTGAGCTCGATGAGCGTTTGCCCCGAGCGACCCGACGGCCGCAGGTTCGCGGTGTAGTAGATGCGGGGCTGTTCGATCTCCGCGTCGGGCCGGCGCTCCCGACTAAAGATGCCCTTGAAGAGGGGGTGTTCGAGGTCGACCCGGCCGAAGGAGGCCACCGACTGCTCCCCGGACAGCGATCCGCTGAAGCCCTGCACACGGCCGGCGCCGAGGGCCTGGAGGAGGCGATCGTAGGTCTGCGGCGAGGCCTGCTCGCTCGGGAAGAGCAGCACACCGCCGCCCCGCTCAACGTAGCGCGTGAGGGCATCGACCGCCCCACTCGACAGGGAGCGGGGCCCCACCAGCAGCACCGTGTCGTACTGGCCCAGCTCGGCGGCGGCCAGGGCGGATTCCCCGATCGCCGTCCGCTCAAACGCAATGCGGTCCGCCGTCATCTCTGGGGAGAGCGCGAGGTCCACGTACCGGGTCTGCTGGCCGGTGCCCCGCACCACGAGCACGCGCCGCTCTTCGGGGACGTTGAGGGTGAAGTGGTGCCGGTCGTCGGGGGGAAAGTCGTCGCTCTCGGTCACGACCGCGCCGCGGAGCCATCCGCGCCGCTGCGGCGTCACGGTGAAGGAGACGGTTCGCTCCAGGCCCGGCTCGAGCGTGGTGGTGGTCTGGGCCACCCGCTCGTCGTCGAGGTACACGCTGGCGACGTAGTCGGGGAGCGGCTCGTCGCCGTAGTTGACGAGCGTTGCCTCGATCTGGACCGGCTCCCCGACCTCCGCGATGCGGCTGACCACCGACACGTCCGTCACGCCCACGTTGGCCGCCGCCCGCGTCCCGACGGGCAGGAGCCGCACCTCGACGCCGTCGGGCACCCGTGCGGCAACCGAGTCCCCCAGGGTGCTGCGCTGGAAGTCCCCCGCCACGTAGACGACGCGGCGCGGGGCGTCGGACGCGGCGACGGCCTCGGCCGCCGCCGCGGCGGTGCGGGCGAGCGACGCCGCCCCGGCCCGCGGCTCGAGGGACGAGAGGGCGTCCTCGGCCACACCGGGGTTCGTGCTGAGGGACGGCTGCTGCTCCCCCCGGCGGGCCGTCGGCCACACGACCACCTCGTCGTCTGCGCCGACCGTCCGCAGCACGCCGCGGGCCCGGGCCTTCGCCTGGTCGAGCGCGGTGCCCCCCTCCTCGCTGCCCACGCGCATCGACAGCGAGTTGTCGACCACCAGGGCGTGGGCGGTGCGGACCGTGCGGCCCGCACCCCCCGCGAGGTCGCCGGTGAGCGTCGGCTGCGCGAAGGCCAGAACCAGGCACGCAACGGCCAGCATCCGCAGCGCGAGCAGCAGCCACTCCTTGATCCGCACGCGCTGGACGGCGGTCTCCTGCAACTCCTGCACGAACGCCAGCGAGCTGAAGTCGACCGTCTGCGGCTGCCGCAGGTTGAAGAGGTGCAGGAACAGCGGCACCGCCACCGCCGCCATGGCGAGGAGCGCAAAGGGGTTCAGAAACGACACGTCGGAACAGCGGGGGGCACGAGCGACAGAGCGGGTACGGGCGAGTGCTACCGCCCGGCGCGGCGCGGCGTTCCGGCGCCCCCTGCGCAGAAACACCGGGCGGCCTCCCACGAGGGAGGCGCACCCGGCGTCCAAATTGCACCCAACTCAGACGGGGAGATGGGCCCGACCGTCGGCCTCACTTACGGGATCAGTACGGTGTCGATGCCGTGGATCACGCCGTTGTCGACCTCGACGTTCGGGGTCGTCACGCTGGCGTTCTCGTCGTTTGGGTTCAGCGTGACGGCGTTGCCGTCGCGGACGACCGTCACGTCCGAGCCTTCGAGCGTCTCCACCGCCGTTTCGGACGTTGGCACGTCCGCCGCGAGGAAGACGCTGTCCAGGACGTGGTACTGGAGCACCTCGGCGGCGTTGGACGGAATCTCGTCGCTCTCGACCTCTCCGTTGCCGTCGGCGTCGAGCAGCTCGAGAAGGGCGTCGTTCGTCGGCGCGAAGATGGTGAGCCCGTCGTTCGGGCCCGACCCGCGCAGGGCCGACTCGAGATCGGCCTCCTTCACCAGCCGCGCAAAGATCGTGAACCGCGGCGTCAGCGTCGCCCGGTCCACCGCGTCGGCTAGGAGCTTGTCGACCACGTGTACGACGCCGTTGGATGCATTTGCGTCAGGATTCGTGACCGTCGCCCGATTCACGGTGACGGTTTCCCCGACCCCGATGGTAAGATCGTCCCCGGCGAGCGGCGTCACGGTCTGTCCGTCGCTGAGCTGGGTGGAGAGGACCTCCCCGTTCACGACGTGGTGCCGGACGACCTTTTCGGTGACCTGCCGGTTGAGCGACGGGTCGATGGGGGGCGCGAAGGCCTCGTCCGTGGGCGCAAAGACCGTGAAGGGGCCTCCGCTCTCCAGCGTGCCGACGAGCCCGGCCTCCGCCACGGCCGTCTCGAGCGAGCTCAGCGCGGGCACCTCCTGAACGTACGCCGCAATGGTCGGGGTCTGCGGATTGGAGTCGCCCAGGTCCTTCTCGGTGAACGAGTCACAGCCCGTCGCCACGAGGGCAATCGCGAGCAGGCCAAGGCCGAGGATGCCCCATCGGCGGGGGAGAGTAGCAAAGTCTGTCATTAGGAACGAGATTCTCAATTCGAAGTGCAGGTCGGAACTAGGACCGTCTCGAGGGAGGGGGTGAGGGCCCCTCCCCCCCGACAGGCGCGTATGTATCAGAGAGAGATCGTAAGCCGGCTGTAAATGAAGCGGCCGTTGAAGCCCATCGGGTGGGCCCGGTTGTAAGGAAGGATGATGTCGAAGGTATCCTTCTGCGGATCGAGGTCCGGGTAGTTGTCGAAGAGGTTGCGCGCCCCGACGGCCAGGTTGACCTGGTCGTCGAGTATGCTGTACCCGATTTCGCCCCCGAAGGTGTACTCGGTGCCGAGCGTGTACTCGTCCGACGGGGTGTCGTCGGCGTTCAGCAGCTCGCCGTAGCGCGCGCCCCGGAGCGTCAGGTCCACCGGTCCGGCCGTGAGGGAGGCCGTCATCTTCGTCGTCGTTTCCGGGAGCGATCCCTCCGTCAGCGCCCGGCGATCATCCGGCGGCAGGATGACGGTGTCGAAGTCCTCCTGCAGCCGCGTGGGGTTGCGGGGGCCGCCCGTGATCTCGGTTTTCGTCCAGTTGAAGGCCCCGCGCAGCTGGAGCTGAACGCCATCGGCGAGAATCGCCGCGTACTTCGAGGTCACGTCAATCCCCTCCGTGTTCGTGTCGATGGAGTTCGTGAAGAAGCTCGCGGTGGAGGCGCCGGTGCCCTGCAGCACAGGACGAATCGCATCGGCCCCCGGCGACCCGGGCTCGCCGAGGTCGCCCGAGAGCGTGATCCGGTCGTCGATCTGAATATTGAAGTAGTCGACCGAGACCTGAAACTGCTCGACGGGATTGAAGATGAGTCCCCCGCTGTAGTTGAACGAGCGCTCCTCCTCAAGGTCCGGGATGCCCAGTTCGTTGCCGACCTCGCTGTTGATGCGGAAGATGCCGGTCTGCACCGGCTGATTGTCAATGAAGGTCGTGGACACCTTCGAGAAGTACTTCTGCGCCTGGTTCGGCGCCCGGAAGCCGGTCTGGGCCGTCCCCCGGAACGACAGCCAGTCGGTCGCATCGAGGCGGGACGCCACCTTCCAGTTGAACGTCGAGCCAAAGTCGCTGTAGTTCTCAAACCGACCCGCCACGTTGATCTGGAGCGGCTCCAGGACGTCGGCCTGCAGGTCCACGTAGGCCCCCACGTTGGTGCGCGTCTTGTCGACCTCCTGCTCGGGGCGGAAGCCCGGGAACACCTGTGCGCCCTGGGCGGGCCGCCCGCCGTTCTGGCTGATCTCCCAGGGCCCGCGGGCCCAGGAGGCCTCCTCCCCGGCCTTCAACTGGTAGTTGTCGGCCCGGAAGACCGCCCCGGCCGCCACGTTCAGGGGCGACGCGAAGCCCACCTCGTAGCCCCGGTCTACGTCCAGCTGCACGACCGACTGCTGGAGCTGCACGGCCCCCGCGTAGAACTCGGTCTGGTTGCCGGACTGCGTGGGCCCGTTGCTCGCATTCAGGGAGTTGGTGATGTTGTACTGGAAGTAGTTGAACCCGGTCTGCGCACTCAGGTCGTAGTTCCACCCATTGAAGGGTCCTCGGAGCCCCACGACCACCGATCCGTCGTTGATCGGGTTCTCGAAGTTCGGGAGGAAGCCCTCCGGGTGCACCTGCGGCCAGTTGCCGCTGTCGGTGCCCTCGCGGTAAAAGCCCTGCCCCTTTCCTTTCCGGTAGCTGTACCCCCCGAAGGCGTAGATTTCGGTCGGCCGGTCGGCGTTGAAGTTGGCGATCGGGTACGCCCCGTTAGCCCAGAGCAGCAGGTTTTCCGAGCGCCCGTCGCCCCAGTGGAAGGCCGGCTGCTCCACGGTGTTGTTCTTGTCGACAATGTCGAACAATCCATCCCCGTCCGGATCCGCGATCTCGTCGCCGCCCTGTCCGGCCGGTCCCAGATTGAAGCTCGCCGGGCCAGCCCGGTTGGTCGGCGTCCGCAGGCGGTACTCCCCGAAGAAGTTCAGGAACCCGCCCTCGTCGCCGAGCTCGACGCCGAAGGAGGGCCGGACACTGTAGGTCGTCCCGTCGTTCGGATAGGGCTCGGTCACGTAGCCCCCGACGCGCGTCTCGACCGTCGGGTCGAGCGGCTCATCCTTGAGGCGCAGGTTCACCACGCCCGCAATGGCGTCGGAGCCGTACTGGGAGGAGGCGCCGTCCCGAAGCACCTCGATGCGCTCGAGAGCGTTGGCGGGAATGGCGTTGAGGTCGATCGGGCTGGACCCCCCCGACACCCCAGCACCCAGCCGGTTGACCAGGGCCGCCTTGTGACGGCGCTTGCCGTTGACCAGCACGAGGGTCTGGTCCGGACTCAGGCCGCGAAGGGTAAAGGTACGTAGCGCGTCCATCCCGTCGGCCAGGGTGTTCTGCGGAAAGTTCACCGACGGGGCATTCTGCTGAAGAATCTGCCCCGTCTCGAACGCCCCCGCCGTCTGGATCTCATCGGCCCCGTACACGTCCACGGGCACCGCCATGTCCTCGGCGGCCACGTTCCGCGCCCGCGAGCCGACCGTCACGGTCACGCCCTCTCCCTGGAGCGGCGCCACCTCCAGCTGGAAATTCGCCGTGCTGGTGGCACCGGCCTGGATGCTGAGGTCCCGCTCCACGGTCTGGTACCCGACGAACGTGACGCGCACCGTGTAGGACCCGGGCTGAATGTTGGTGATGCGGTACGAACCGTCCGCCCCCGTCGCGGTGCCCTTCTGCGTGTCGACGAGGACCACGTTCGCCCCGGTGAGCGGGCTCCCGTCCTCGGCGCTCGTTACGGTGCCGGTGAGGGTGCCGGTCTGCTGGGCGAGGGCGGGGCCCACGGCAAGACACATCCACGTGAGTCCGGCCAGCATGATCGCTGAGAGGTAGCGCTGGATCATGATACGGGGGATTTACTGGGAGAGGAGGATACGGACGCTTAATTACGGGTAAGGCTGCCGCCCCAAAAAGTGAACTCTACCTTCATCTATTTACATTTTCTTTACCCAAGAGACACTTTTTCCTGGAGGTCTTTTCCTTCTCCAAGAAGACTACATGATTCTCGCGGTTGCGGGAGACTGCCCTCCCCCGACCGGGGACGAACGCCCATCGCTGCACCGTCGGCGCCCCTCCGCCTCGTGGTCGAGACACACGGACAGTTCCGCGTCGGTGAGGTGCTCGCCCACGAGGCCGAGCTGCGTCTGCGTGGGTCGCTCGTCCTCCTTGATCCGGTTCCGGGGCCGATCACGCTGGTCGGGGCGGTCCATCCGGACGACCCCGACGCCGTACCGCGCCCGTCGGTGGACCACGGGCACCCGATCGTTGAGCTCGGCAGTTCGACCGCCGGGCCGTGCGTCTCGTGCCGCAGCCGCTCGGCGGTCGAGGCCTCACTGGGCTCAACGTTGAGTGCGGGGGGCGCCCGCCGAAGCCGGTCGTCGCGCCCCTCGCCGTCCGGCCCGTGGGTGGGGAGCGTTTCCCGGCCCGTGCGGCGTCCGGATCGAAGGGGAGTCCCGCAGCGAAAGAAGACGCGTTGCCCGGCTTCTCGGCAGGGCACGTCGAGGCCCAGCACCTTGCCGTAGAAGGCCTCAGCGGCGTTGAGGTCGCGGGTACACAGGACCGCGCCCCCGGCCCGATACGGCGGTGGGGACCCCACACGAACGGGAACCAGGGGAAAGACGGGGCTTCGGGCGGGACCGGCGCCGCGACGGCCACGCGCGGTGGCCCGTCGGCTAGTTCCGCGTGGCCTGTGCAACCTCTGCCAGCTGAAGCCCCTCGTACGTAACGGTCGTCGGCTCAAACAGCGTGTCGCCGTACTTCTGGCGCCAGTCGCGGTGGGTGGCGAGCTCAAACCGCTCGGGCGGGTGCACCGAGAAGGTCACC
>JBDGQP010000166.1:0-18745 GCA_042218975.1 Salinibacter sp. | reverse complement strand
TTGCGGGCGTAGTGCGCGTTGTCCGACAGGTTGATGTGGGGCACCAGGCTCACCTTCTGGGTCTGCCCGGTCCGCTCGTTGGTGATGCGGGCGAACATGTGGACGTACGGCACGAAGCCCCCCGCCGGGGCCCCCACCGCCTCGCTCGCGGCTTCGGTCCAGCCGGCCAGCACCTCCAGGTGAATATCGGCCTGGTCCTCCGCGAGGTGCTGGGCCTCGGGGCGCACCGCGTCCTTCGGCGCGGCGATGAAGGTGAACTTCACACCGGGGTCCACGACCTTCTCCCCGAAAACCTTCTCCTGGGCGGCGGCCGACGGGGCGGCGAGGACGAACACGAGAAGGAGCAGGCTGGTTCGCAGGCACGTCATATCGTAGGATGGGCTACTCGTGGAACAGAAAACCGGGTGCGGACGGAAACCTGAGGAGAGGTCCGATCGGGGTAACCCCCATTATCTAGAACTGTTCTAAATTGGGACATCTACGTTAGCATCCGGCGGCGTTCTCGTCAAGGGACCCGCGCCGCCCGCAGGCCAAGATCAGGCGAATGTTACAGCCGGCCCGGTGGGCCCGTCCAATTTAGGGGGTGGTGGCCGACTCGTCGACGGGAGACTGCGGGAACGGAATCGCGTCGGTGCGCCGGAGGTAGGCGAGCAGGACGTCCCGCGGCACGTCGGTGTCGGAGAGATCGAGGCGGAGGACCACCTGCTCGCTCCGCCGGTCAACGTCGACGAGCACCGGAGGGGTCGGCCGGAGGGCCCGGGCGTGGGCGAGGGGCACGACGAGCACCACGGTCCGGCCGTCGTCGCGGAGGCGGACGGCCTCGACGGTCGTCCACGCGAGGCGGAACGTGGTGTGCCCGTCGGCCCGCATTGTGATCCGATCGCCGGTGAGCCGGAGCATCACGTCGGTGGCCTCGTCGGGAAACTGGCGGGCCACGACGATCGCCGCGAGCCCCGCCACGGCCGAGGCGGCACTCACGCCCAGCACGATCACCCAGAAGCTACTCGACCAGACATCCAGCACCTCCAGCACCAGGAAGAGGCCGACGGCCAGCATGCCGGCGAGGACGCGCCACAGGTATCCCCCGCACCCGGCCGGGGCCTGCTGGTTGATGGTGAGCCCGTCCGGCAGACGACGGTCGGCCGAACGGGCCCTGTCGTAGCGGGCCCGCCGCTCCGGGTCGCGGAGCACCTGGTAGGCCGCCTTCACCTTCTGGAATCGCTCGGCCGCCCGGGGATCGTCCGGGTTGCGGTCGGGATGGGTTTCGCGGGCCTTCCGGCGGTAGGCGGTGCGGATCTCGTCGGCCGAGGCCGACGGTTGCACCCCGAGCCGCGCGTAGTGGTTGGGCGGCGATGCGGACGGGTCGTCGGGCATGGGCGAGCGGGCGGCCCTGCGGGCAACGGCTCATCCGGCGACGGCGGGGGTGGGCGCGGACGTCGAGGCGAACGCGTCGGGATCGGGGACGATGGTGTCGAGGACGCGGGCGGAGGAGAGCACGCCCGGCAGGCCCGCTCCCGGATGCGTCCCGGCCCCCGCGAAGTAGAGGTGGTCGACGTCCTCGCTCCGGTTGTGCGGCCGGAACCACGCGCTCTGCGTCAGCTTCGGCTCCACACTGAAGGCCGCCCCCTTCAGCGACTTGTAGTCGTCGAGAAACTCCTGCGGGGTCAGCATCCGGCTGGTGACGAGGTGGTCGCCCAGGTCCGGCAGGACCGTCTCCGCGAGCCGCGCCTCGACGGCCTGGCGATAGGGTTCGGCCTGCGCGCGCCAGTCGACGCCGCTCTCCAGGTGCGGCACCGGCGAGAGGACGTAGAACGCGTCGTGCTCGGCGTCCGGCGCCATCGACGGGTCGGTCTTCGTGGGGCGGTGCAGGTAGAGGCTCATGTCCTCGGCGAGGTGCTTCGCCTCGAAGATGTCGTCGAGGAGCCCCTCGTACCGGGGGCCCAGGACGATCGTGTGGTGCTCGACATCTTCGTATGTCCGGTCGGTGCCGAAGTACCAGACGAAGAGGCTCATCGAGTAGTCCATGTTCTCAATCCGACGGTCCGTCCAGGTCGTGCGGTGTTCGGAATCGATGAGGTGGCGGTAGGTCCACCCCACGTCGGCGTTGGAGACGACCAGGTCGGCGGGCACGGTCTCGCCGGTCTCCAGCGCCACGCCGGCGGCCCGGCCGCCGTCAACGAGGATTTGGTCGACCTCTGTGCCGTAGCGTTGGGTCACGTCCAGGTCGTCCAGCAGGCCCGAGACCCCCTGCACCAGTGCCCCGGTGCCGCCCATTGCGTACCACACGCCCCACTTGCGCTCCAGATAGGCGATGAGCGTGTAGATGGAGGTGGTGCTGAATGGGTTGCCGCCCACCAGAAGCGGATGGAAGGAGAGCACCTTCCGGATCTTGGGGTGGGAGATGTACTTCGAGACGAGGCTGTGCACCGTGCGGTGGCTCTCCAGCTTCATCATCGCCGGGACGATGCGCAGCATGTCGCTGAGGTGGTCGAACGGGACGTGCCCCAGCTCCTCGAAGCCGATTTCGAAGATCTCCTCGCTCTTTTCCAGGAAGCGACGGTACCCCTCGACGTCCGCCTCCGAGAACCGGGCAATCTCCGCCTCCATCTGCTCCCGGTCGCCGTTGTAGTGGAAGGTGGTCCCGTCGTCGAACCGGATGTCGTAGAAGGGGTCCACGGGCACCAACTCCACGTCGTCCGAGAGCTCCCGGCCGCAGAGCCGCCAGAGTTCCTCGAAAAGAAACGGCGCGGTGATCACCGTCGGCCCGGCGTCGAACGTGAAGCCGTCCTGTTCGAACACGCGGGCCCGCCCGCCCGGCTGGTCGAGACGCTCGACGAGGGTGACCCGGAAGCCGCGGGCCCGCAGGCGAACCGCGGAGGCGAGCCCCCCCATTCCGGCCCCGATTACGACGGCGTGCGGGGCGGTCGGGTCCACCGGGGCGGGGTCCGTGCGGGTGCTGGGGGTAGCGTCGTCGCGGTGGACGAGGCGGTTCATCCAGTTCATGGGCGCGGAAGGGACGTGAAAGAGATTGTGGCCCCACAAACGCCGGATCTCCGGGGGCGTTCGGCGGGGTTCGACACAGTTTGGTTACGTTGCGCCGCACGTCGGGGCCTCGCGTGCCGGGCCCGTACAGCGGGGACCGGACGCCGGTCGCGCGCCTGCGATCTTCTTTCCTCTCCACCATGCGTCGCCGTGGCCCCGATCCGCCGGACCGGGTCACCGGCGGCGGGCGCGGAGGGCTCTGCCTTCCGTCACCGGTGAATCCCGTCGGCACTGCCGCGGGACTGGCTCGTCCTCCTCGGCGCGGGAAGTGCCCCCCGAGCGGCTACTGCGCCGGCGCCTCGTCGGGCGCGTGCAGTGCCTCGTGGAGGGTAGACTGGAGGGTTTCAACCGTGAAGGGCTTCGCGAGGAAGGCGTGGGCCCCGGCGTCGAGGGCCTCGTCGGTGCGGCCGTCGGCCACGCCGCTGGCGGCCACGATCGACAGCCCCGGCTTGCGGGCGCGGAGCGTGCGGATGAGGTCGAAGCCGTTCATGTCCGGCATCCGCAGGTCGGTGACGACGACGTCGACCGGGCCGTCGGTCTCCTCGATCGTACGGAGGGCCTCCTCGCCCCCCGTCGCCGTGAGGACCCGGTAGCCGACGTCCCGAAGCGCCTCGCGGGTGGTTTCGAGAATGAACTTCTCGTCGTCGACGACGAGCACGCGTTCGCCGTTGCCCGTCGCCGCGGCGGCGTCCGGCTCGGTGGGGCGGGCCGGGCGCTCCTCGTCCTCCGTCCGCACCGGGAGGTAGACCCGGAAGGTGGTGCCCTCGCCCTTCTCGCTGTCGACGTCGATGAAGCCGTCGTGGCTCTGCACGATGCTGTAGGCGGTGGAGAGACCAAGGCCCGTTCCCTCTCCCTCCTCCTTCGTCGAGTAGAAGGGCTCGAAGACCTTGTCCATTACGTCCTCGGGCATACCGGTGCCGGTGTCCCGGACGCGGAGACGGACGTAGGGGCCCGGCTCGGCGTCGATGTTGCGCTCGGCGTCGGCCTCGGTGAGCTCGACCGGGCGGGCCTCGATCGAGAGGGTGCCGCCCTCGGGCATCGCGTCGCGGGCGTTGACGCAGAGGTTCATGAGCACCTGCTGGATCTGCGTGGCGTCCCCCACCACCTGGGGCAGATCGTCGGCCACGTCGGTGTACACCTCGATCGTCTCGGGGAAGGTCTCGTCGGTGATGTTCTCGATCTCCTCGACGATGCCGTCGAGCTGGAGGGCCACCCGCTCCCCCTCTACACCCCGGGCAAAGGCGAGCACCTGCTCGACCATGTTGCCGCCGCGCTCGGCGCTCTTCTGGATCATGGTGAGGACCTGCTCGATCTTGTCGTCGGTCTCCTCCAGCCGGCGCCGGAGCACCTTCACCCCCAGTGTGATGGGCATGAGCAGGTTGCCGAGGTCGTGGGCAATGCCGCCCACCAGCCGCCCGATGCTCTCCATGCGCTGGGATCGGAGGAACTGGGACTCGAGCCGCTTGCGCTCGGTAATGTCGGTATTGATGACGAGGACCCGGTCGGGGGCCCCGCTCTCGTCGCGGACGAGGGTCCACCGGCTCTCCACGATTAGCTCCTCGTCGTCTTGGGTGCGCATGTGGAGCTCGCCGGTCCACTCTCCGGTTTCCATCAGGATCTCCCGGCAGCGCCGGAGCTTGTCCTCCTCGTCGGGGTCGTAGAGGCAACTGTGGGTGCGCTCCCCGAGGATTTCGTCCCTCGACCAGCCGGTCAGGCGCTCGGCGCTCTTGTTCCAGTAGACGATGCGCCCGTCCATATCGTGGGCCAGGATCGCGTCGCGGGCCTTGTCCAGCAGCTGGGCCTGCTCGCGGATGCGCTGCTCGGCCTCCTTGCGCTCGACGGCGTACCGGAGGGAGCGCTCCAGGAGCGGGGCGTCGATCTGATCCTTCGAGAGGTAGTCGGCCGCGCCGGCCTCCATGGCGTGCAGGTCCACCTCGAGGTCGCCCTGCCCGGTCAGGAAGATGATCGGGGCGCGGACGCCGCCCCGTGCGTTCACCTCCTCGAGCAGGTCGAGCCCGGTGTTGGCCCCGAGCCGATAGTCGACCAGGTAGGCGTCGTAGTCGTCGGTGAGGACGGCGTCGCGGCCCTCCTCGTAGGTGGAGACCCAGTCGAGGGTGCACTCGATGGTTTGGGCCCGGTCGAGGAGGGCCTGGGTAATGAGATAATCCCCCTCGTCGTCCTCGATGAGCAGAATGTCGAGCTCAGTGGTGGACGTAGTCATTCGTTTGCGTCCCGCTCAGGGGGCAGCTTGACGAGGTCGAACCAGAACTCACCGAGCGACTGCATCGCCTCGGCCAGGGCGTCGAACGAAACCGGCTTCGTCACGAAGGCATTTACCCCGAGGTCGTAGCTCTGGAGGATGTCTTGTTCTGTCTCGGAGGTCGTGAGCACAACGACTGGGATGCGGCGGAGGTCCGCGTCCGACTTGATTTCGCGGAGCGCCTCCCGTCCGTCCATCCGGGGCATGTTGAGATCAAGCAGGATGAGGTCGGGGCGCGGGGCGTCGGCCTCGTCGTAGGGCCCCGCCCGAGTGAGATACTGCATCAGTTCCTCGCCGTTCGTCACGGCGGCGACCGTCGTTTCCATCCGGCTCTCCACGATGGCCCGGCGCGTAAGCATCCGGTCGTCCGGATCGTCCTCCGCCAGGAGTATGTGGGTCGGGCCCTCGCAGTCCATACTAGATCGGCTCACTCGTCGCAGGTTCGGTCGACCGGGCGGCGACCTCGGATGTCGCGTCGCCCTCCGTGCGGGCCACGGGCAGCAGCACCGTGAACGTCGTGCCCTCGCCGGGCGTGCTCTCGGCGGTGATGTCGCCCCCGTGCCGCTCAATGATGCGACGGCAGATGGCGAGTCCCATGCCCGTGCCTTCGTACTCGTCGCGGCCGTGAAGCCGCTTGAATGGGGAGAATATACGGTCTGTGTGGCTCTCTTCAAACCCGATCCCGTTGTCGGCAACTGTAAGGCGGCAGATGTCGGTGCAGGACGTGGTCAGGCGGCCGTTCTGCTGGAGGGCGGTCGGTGCCGGCTCGACGGTGGCCGTGACCTCCACACGCGGCGGCGTGTCGGGGCGGTGGAACTTGAGGCCGTTCCCGATGAGGTTCTGCAGGAGCTGCCGGATCTGTGTGGGGTCGGCCTCTACCGTTGGCAGATCGCCCACCTCAACGGTCCCGTCGACGTCGGCGATCCGGAGGTCGAGGTCGCTGCGTACGTTTCGGGCCACCTCCGTCAGATCGACCGGCTCGAAGGGCTGGGCCTGCGTCGTGATGCGGGAGTAGACGAGCAGGTCGTTGATGAGCTGCGACATCCGCTCGGCCGCGTCCTGCATGCGCTCGAGGTAGTGGTGGCCGGTCTCGTCGACGGCGTCGCCGTAGTCCTCGAGGACCAGGTTCGAGAACGCGCGGATCTTGCGGAGCGGCTCCTGCAGGTCGTGGGACGCGATGTAGGCAAAGTCGCGGAGGGCCCGGTTGCGCCGCTCCAGCTTGGCGTTGGCCGCGGCCATCGCCTGGGCCGCCTCCTTCCGCTCGCTGATGTCCCGGAACGTGACGGCAACCCCGTCGTCGACGCTCACGGCCATCACCTGAAACCACGTCTCCTCCTCCCCGGTGTCGTAGCGGATCTCCGTGTCGAAGGGCTCGCCGGTCTCGACGACCTCGCGGTAGGCGTCGATCAGCCCCATCTCTTCCTGCTCCGGCATGATCCGGCCCACCCGGCGGCCCACCAGGTCCTCGGCGGTGGTGCCGAGCAGCTTCTCGGCCTGCGGGTTCACGAGCTCGCACTCGAAGTCGACGATGGCCTCGCCGTCGCGCACGGCGGAGAGCACCGTGATGCCGTCGAGCGAGCTGCTGAGCACGCTCGACAGCAGGTCGCGCGAGGTCTGAAGGGCCTCCTCCTTCAGCTTCGCGTCGGTCACGTCGTCGAAGCAGACGAGGACGGCGTAGGGCTCCTCCTCCCCCTCGTGGAAAAGGGGCTGGGCGTTGACCCGGATCCATCGGGGTGGCGCGTCGGGGGGATAGATGCCCATCACCTCGTCGGGCACCGTCGTGCGCTCGGTGTAGGCGCGCCAGAACGGAAACTCGACGCTCGGCATCGGGCTGCCGTCCTCGCGGAGCCCGCTCCACGTGTCGTCGTCGAAGCCGGACCCGATGATGTCTTCGGACGGGCGGCCCAGGATCTCCTGGGCGGCGTCGTTGCAGTCGCGGAAGACGCCGCGATTGTCCATGAGGAGAACCCCCTCGCTGATCGTATCGACCAGGGCGTCGAAGCGCTGCTCGACCTGCCGGCGCGTGACCTGCGCGCGGTGCTGGCCCGTCCGGTCGGTCAGGTACAGCAGCACGCCGTCCGCCGCCCCCTGCGTGGCGGTACGGCACCAGGGTCGCACCTCCCAGTCCACCCAGTGGGTAGTGCCGTGGGCCCGGGTAAGCGGCCGGACGTACCCGCGCCGGGTCTCGCCGTCCGACAGGCACTGGGCAAAGGTGTCCCGCCACGTGCCCTCCGGGTCGGCGAAGAGATCGGTGAAGGTGTGGGCGTGGGGCTCTTCGCCCCCGGCCGAGGCGTGGGCCCCGGCGTCCTCCTCGAAGAGATCGGCCCATCGACTGCTGTGGGCGAGGACGCGCCCCTCGGCGTCGAGCATGGCGATCAGGGACGGCATGGTCGCCACGAATTGCTTCAGGGACTCGGGGTCTTCCACGAAAGAGGGTCGATGCTGTGCGGAGGGGTCGCCCATGGTGCGTATCGATATGCGTATCGACGCGGGCTACGGCCCCGTCGCAGCGGTCAGTTCATGGTCAAACTGCGTTCCGGATCGAACGAGCCGGGCTTGGGCGAGTTTGTCACTATTCGTTTACGTGATCGTCGGCCGTCTCTGCCGTCGCTTTCCGATCGGCCTCTACGTGGCGGCGGATGGCCGGCACTGAGTCGCCGCCGTACGTACGGAGAAAGGCGTTGGCGACCGTGTAGGCGACGGTGGCCTCCGCGACGGTCGAGGCGGCGGGCACGCTGGTAACGTCGCTCCGCTCGTAGCGGGTCGGCTGCGCCTCGTCGGTGGCGGTATCGACCGAGTCGAGCGGCTTGATGAGGGTGGGAATGGGCTTCATGTACCCGCGCACCACGAGGGGCATGCCGGTGGAGGTGCCCCCCTCCGTGCCGCCGGCGTGGTTGGTGCGGCGCGTGTACGCCCCGTTCTCTCCGTGCTCGATCGGGTCGTGCACTTCCGATCCGCGCCGCCGCGCATTGAAGAACCCGTCGCCCACCTCGGCGGCCTTCTGGGCCTGGATCGAGCAAATGGCCTGCGCGAGCTGGCCGTCGAGCCGGCGATCCCAGTGCACGTACGAGCCGAGGCCGCGGGGCACACCGGTCACGACCACCTCGTAGACGCCGCCCAGCGAGTCGCGGTCCTTCTTGGTCTGGTCGATGTGTTCGACGCAGCGCTCGGTCATGTCGTCGTCGAGCATACGGGTGGCGCTCTCGTCGGCGTGCTCGTAGAGCGCCTGGGCCCCGCCGCCCTCCTCGATAATGGCGTTTCGGCGGTCGACCCACTCCTCCGGGGTCTCGTACCCGACGTCACCGATGCTCACGACGTGGCTGCCCACCTCGACCCCGAACTCGTTCAGGAGCTGACGGGCCACCGAGCAGCAGGCCACCCGCATCGCCGTCTCGCGCGCACTGGACCGATCGATGACGGGGCGGATGTCGTCGAGCTCGTACTTCTCCATGCCCGCGAGGTCGGCGTGACCCGGCCGCGGGAGCGTCACCTTTTCCAGGTCGTCCGGCGGCGGCCCCTCCACGGCCATCTTCTTGGGCCAGCCGGCCTTGTCCTTCTCGTAGGCCCCGTTGTCGATGCGGAAGGAGATCGGGCTGCCTAGCGTCTCGGAGAAGCGCACCCCGGAGTAGATGTGCACCTTGTCGTTCTCGATCTTCGAGCGTCCCCCGCGTCCGTAGCCGAGCCAGCGCCGGGCCAGGTGCTCGTTGATGTCGTCGGGACTGAGGGGCAACTGCGCCGGAACGCCCTCGATAATGCCGATGATGGCCTCCCCGTGCGATTCGCCGGCGGTCAGGTAGCGGAGCATACGTCGGTTGAACGTTGACAGGTTGAAGGTTGGCAGGTGGAGCGGGGTGGGGCGGCGAGGAACGCTTGGCGCTGCGACGCGGGACGTTCCGACGCCTCAGTTGATTTCGTAGAAGGCCTGCGTGCCGTCGGTGCGCTGGACCTGGACCACGACCGGGCCGCCGGTGTCGCTCAGGTACGACTGTACGTCGGCGGGCCCGTCGACGGGCGTGTCGTCGAGGGCGGTGATGACGACGTCGCGGGGCAGCCCCGCGGCGGCGGCCGGGCGGCCCTGCTCGACGTACGCGACGTACGCGCCGGCGTCGACGCCGAATGTCGACTGCTCTGCGTCCCGGAGCGGGCGGAGCCCCACCCCCCAGCGATCGAGCTCGACAATCGGCGAGTCGGAGGAATCCGAATTGGGCTTCGACTGGGGCCGCTCGTCGTTGGGCACGGGTCCGGGCTGGGGCTGGGCGCGCTGGTCGCTGAGCCAGTCCTGATAGGCCGGCGTGTCCTCTCCCATCAGCGTCACGTCGAACGTGTCGACCGCCCCCTCCCGCCAGACGCGCAGGCTGATCACGTCGCCCGGCCGGTGCATCGCCACGGCGCTCTGGAGCTCGTTCGTGGCGTCGACGCGCTCCCCCTCTACGGCCTCCACGACATCCCCCTCGCGGAGGCCCGCCTGGTCGGCGGCGCTGCCCCCCCGGACGCCCGCCACGTACACGCCATGGATTTCCTCAAGCCCCACCTCCGCCGCCAGGTCGGCGTCCACCTCCTGAATGCTCACGCCCAGGTACCCCCGCCGCAGCTCGCCGTACTCGACGAGATCGGTCACGACCCGCTCTACGAGGGCCGACGGGATGGCGAAGCCGTACCCCGCGTACGCCCCGGTGCGGCTGGCAATGGCCGTGTTGATGCCGACCAGCTCCCCGTCGAGGTTCACGAGGGCCCCGCCGGAATTGCCCGGGTTGATCGCCGCGTCGGTCTGGATGAAGTTCTCGATGCCGAAGTTGCTGTCGATGATGCGGAGCTGGCGCCCGAGCGCGCTCACAATGCCCGCCGTGACGGTAGACGTGAGGCGGAACGGATTGCCGATGGCCACCACCCAGTCGCCGACCTCCACGCGCTCGGAGTTGCCGATCGGGAGCACCGGAAAGTCGGTGGATCCGTCGATCTTGATCACGGCGAGGTCCGTCGCCGTGTTCGTGCCCACGACCTGTGCCTCGAACTGCCGCTTGTCCGTCAGGCGAACCTGAATGGCCTCCGCGCCCTCAACGACGTGGTTGTTCGTGACAATGTAGCCGTCGGGACTAATGATGACGCCGCTCCCCAGGTTTTGCTTCCGGGGCGGGCCGTTGAAGAACTCCTCGGGGGCCTGCCCCCCGGACCCCGAGCGGACACGAACCGACACGACCGCGTTCCGGACCTGGTCGGCCACGTTCCGGAAGCGATCCCCCAGAGTTGCGGGCGTGGCGGCCGCGCCTCCCGTCCCGGTGTCGGAGGCCGTTCTTGCCCGGCGGACCCGTGGCTGGTCGTCCACCTGTTTCACGATGCGCGCGGCGGGCCGGGGCGGCGCGTCGTCCTCGACGACGAGCATTGTCAGGATGCCCGCGAGGAGCCCCACGAGTACGAGGCCAATGCCGGTGAGGAGGCGAACGGAACGCCGAGAGGGGAACGTCATCACCGGGCAGGACAGGCGGTGCGAAAACGATGGGAGTATCCCTCCACCCCGACCGAAATGAATTGTTTCGGATTCCCCGATAGAAAACACCCCTGTCACATCGGGTCCTGACGCCCCGCCGGCGAGCCGGGCGGGCGGAAACTTCTGCCCGGCCGACGCATCTAGTTGGTGGTCCGATTGTCCATCTTTCCCCTCTTTCCCATGCGCATCGTGCGTTTCGCGGGCCTGGCCGCTGTCGGGGCGCTCCTCCGCGGCCTCGCGGCTCCCGCCGCGGCCCAGATGGCCATTCCCCCCCACTCCTTTCAGGACGTGGTCGACCGAGCCCAGTCGCGGCAAACCCCGATTCTCATGGAGGTCTATACCTCCTGGTGCCCCTACTGCCAGCGCATGCAGGAGGAGGTGTACGCGGACTCGACAGTCCAGAACTATCTCGACGCCCACTTCACGTACGTGCGCCTGAATAGCGACACGACCGACGGGGTTACCCACCAGGTCGACGGCCGCACGGTCTCCACGAAGAAACTGGCTTCGATGTTCGGGGCCCGGGGGGTGCCCACCACGGTCTTTCTGAAGCCCGACGGCTCGCCCATCGCCCACCAGCCCGGCTTCATCGAGCGCCCCACCTTCCTCACGATGATTCGGTTCGTGGGCTCCGGGGCCTACAAGAGCCAGAGCTTTCAGGAGTTTTCCGGGCGGTAGCCCGCCGGATCGACTGTTTTGCGGGTTGCAGGCTGGAGGTCTTGACGGTTGTGGGTTGGGGGGGGCGAGGGTTGAGAGTTTCGGGGCGAGGGGGGGGCATAGCCGGAGGGCAACGGGGGGCGAACGCGGGGGACGAGTGCGGGGATCGCGCGTGTCGTTTGTTCACACGACGGGAACTCCCCCCTCAACTCCGAAACGCACAACCCACAACCGCCTTTTCTGCATGCGCGTCAGCTACAGCGATGGATACTACGTGCCGCTTCCGGACGGCCACCCGTTCCCGATGGCCAAATTTCCGGCGCTGCGTCGGCGCCTGCTCGACGAGGGCCTGATTGCGGACGAGGACGTGGTGGCGCCTCGTCAGGCGGACTGGGCGGCCCTCCGTCGGGTTCATACATCGGACTACCTGGCCCGGCTGGCCCGGGGTACCCTCTCCGACCACGCCGAACGCCGGATGGGCCTCCCCTGGTCGGAGCGCCTCGTGTACCGCTCCCGACTGGCCGTGCAGGGCACCATCAACGCCGCGTTCATGGCCCTCACGGACGGGGTCGCGGCCAACCTGGCCGGCGGCACCCACCACGCCTTCCCCGACCGGGGGGAGGGCTTCTGTGTCCTCAACGACGTGGCGGTGGCCGTCCGCGTCCTCCAGAGCGCGTGCTGGGCCCGGCGCATCCTCATCGTCGACCTCGACGTGCACCAGGGCAACGCCAACGCGGCGGTCTTTGCGGACGACGACTCCGTCTTCACCTTCTCGATGCACGGGGCCAAGAACTACCCGTTCGAGAAGCCGCCCTCCTCGCTCGACGTGCCCGTCGAGGACGGGACCGACGACGAGACGTACCTGGACACCCTGAAGCGCTACCTTCCGGACACGCTCGACGCCGTCGAGCCCGACCTCGTCTTCTACCTGGGCGGGATCGACGTGGCCGCGGACGACCGGTTCGGGCGGACGGCCCTCTCCCGCGAGGGACTGCACGCCCGCGACGGCTACGTGCTGGAGCAGATCCGGGCCCGCGACCTGCCGGTCGCCCTCCTCCTCTCGGGCGGCTACGCCGAGACGCCGGAGGTCACCGCCGACCTCCACGCCGTCATGCACCGCGAGGCCGCCCGCGTCTTCGGCCCGGCGGCCCGTTCCGCCGCGTGATCGAGGCGGCCGCCCGCGGCGCGTCGCCGCACAACGGCCCACCCTACACCCGTACACTCCTCCCGCTCTCCCACGCGCCCTCTCCCACACTCTCCTACGACCCGTACGTGATGCGGTAGATCGCGCCGGTCTGGTCGTCGGACACCAGGAGTGCCCCGTCCGGCGTCTGCAGCACGTCGACCGGCCGGCCCCAGTTGTCGCCGTCCCGGAGCCACCCGGTGGCGAACGGCTCGTAGCTCGTGGCCGCGCCCGCCTCGTTGAGGCGCACCATCGTCACGCGGTAGCCGGTCTTGTCGCTCCGGTTCCAGGACCCGTGCTCGGCGATGAAGACGTGCCCGCGGTAGTCGTCGGGAAACTGCGTGCCGGTGTAGAAGGTCATGCCCAGCGCGGCGACGTGGGGGCCGAGCGCCTGGACCGGTGGCTTAAACGCGCTCGGGTCGTGGCCGTCCCCGTACTCCGGGTCCAGGAGGCCCTCGCCGTGGACGTGCGGGTAGCCGAAGTGCTGGCCAGGCCGCGTGAGGCGGTTGAGCTCGTCGGGCGGGCGGTGGTCGCCCCACCAGTCGCGGCCGTTGTCGGTGAACCAGAGGCGGCCCGTCTCGGGGTGCCAGTCGAAGCCCACGGTGTTGCGCACGCCCCGCGCCACGATCGTGCGGCCGCTGCCGTCGGGCGCAAGGCGGTGGATGGCGGCGTACGGGGTGCCGGGGTCGCAGATGTTGCAGGGCGCGCCCACCGGTACGTAGAGGCTGTCGTTCGGCCCGAAGCCGATGTACTTCCAGCCGTGGTGCTCGTCGGTCGGAAACGCGTCGGTGACGACCGTCGGCTCGGGCGGCGCGTCCAGCCGCGTGGCGGCGTCGTCGTACCGCAGGATGCGGCCGATCTCCGCCACGTACAGGTCGCCGTGCCGCGTGGCCACCCCGTTGGGGGTGTTGAGGCCCGAGTCGACGACGACCGTCGTGTCGGCGCGGCCGTCGCCGTTCGTGTCCCGCAGGGCATGGACGGCGTCCCCGTCCCGCTGGCCGACGAAGAGGGTGCCGTTCCCGGCGAGCGCCATCGACCGGGCCTCCGACAGCTGGTTGGCAAAGACCTCGATCCGGAAGCCCTCGGGCAGGTCAATTTGGTCGAGACGAGGCGTCTCGCCGCCGCTGTCGGGCAGGGAGATGCCGCAGGCGGTGAGGACGGCCAGGAGCGAAACAAAAACAAACCGCATGGCGGGGAACGAGTGCTGGTGACGGTCAGTCGCGATCGTGCGTTCGTATCGGAAGCGAGTGGGGGCTGGCCCCGATCGGGGGCTCAGCGGATCAGGGCGATCACCTCGTCGGCCTGCTGGCGATTGTACCGGAAGGCGACGTCCTTGTAGTTCACGACGTCGACGATCGTCCCGAGGAAGCAGAGGCCCGCCGTGAAGAGGTAGAGCAGGCCCATCCCGATCTCGTCGATCACGAACCGGTGCACCCCGGCAATGGCCACGAATCCGATGAGGGCCAACAGGCATGGCTGCATCTCTGGGGGGCGTCTCGTAGGTTGAGGGCGCCGCGCATTCGACGGCCCTCCGCACTGCCATACGCTCACCGACCCGCCCCGTTCATGCCGCGTCCGTGTCGCCTCGGGATCGCCGCGCTTTCTCTCGCCCTGCTTCCCCTCCTCGCCGGCGCCCAGCCCTCCCCCCTCTCAGTCGAACAGATCATGCAGGCGCCGGAGAGGTGGGTCGGCGACTGGCCCGAGAACGCGCGCTGGCACGAAAACGGACAGACCCTCTACTTCGACTGGAATCCCAAGGGGCAATTCCAGAGCGACTCTCTCTACAAGGTGCCGCGGGGCGGCGGCGAACCGACGAAGGTGCCTCCCGCCGAGCGCCGGTCGCACCCGCCGACGTTCGACGGCTGGCACCACGGCGAGCGCGTCTACACGGCCGACGACCGAAAGAAGGTCTACGCCGCCGACGGCGACCTCTACCTCTACGACCGCGCGGCCGACACCCGGACGCGCCTAACCGACACCCGGGCGGAGGAGTCGGCCCCACGGTTCACGTCGTCCGGGGATCGGGTGGTGTTTCGGCGCGAGGACAACCTCTTCGCCCTCACCCTCTCGACGGGGCTCATCCGGCAGCGCACGGACCTGCGCCCCGGTGCCGAGCCGGACGAGCCGGAGCCGACTCCGCGGGAGCAGTTTCTGAAGAACCAGCAGACGACCCTCTTCGAAACGATCCGCGAGCAGAAGCAGGAGGAGGCCCGGGCCGACACCCTCGAGAGGCGCGACCGGCAGGCCGACGACCCGCCGCCCACCGTCTACACCGGCGAACACGAGGTCGACCACCTCCGCCTCGACCCCACGGGCCGGTACGTGACGTTTGCTCTGCGCGCCGAGCCGGAGGCCGCCGCCCCGACGAAGGTGATCGACTACGTGACGGCGACCGGCCACGCCGAGGTCCTGGAGGCCCGCCCGAAGGTGGGCATCCCCCCCGACGACGTCTCCCTGCACGTGCAGGACCTGAAGCGGGACACGACCTACGAGGTGAACCTGCACCAGCTGCCCGGCGCCTACGACGTGCCGGACTACCGGAACGAACAGGACGTCGCGCTCGACTCGAGCGAGGCGAAGCGGGCCCTCTACAGCTACGGCCCCTTCTGGTCTCCCGACGGCGACCACGCCGTCCTCGTCGTGCGGGCCGACAACAACAAGGACCGCTGGATCGCGCGGCTCGACCCCGCGACCGGCTCCCTGACGGTACTCGACCGCCAGCACGACGACGCCTGGATCGGGGGCCCCGGCATCGGGTCGTACGGCGGGGCCGGCACGGTGGGCTGGATGCCCGGCACCGACCGCTTCTACTTCCAGAGCGAGGCCACCGGCTACAGCCACCTCTACTCGGTGAACGTCGAGACCGGCGAGACGACGCAGCTCACGAGCGGCGACTTCGAGGTGCACGACGCACGCCTCTCGCGGGACGGGTCCACCTGGACCTTCACGAGCACCCGCCACTCGCCCCACGAGCGGCATCTCTACCGCATGCCGGCCGATGGCGGCTCGATGACGCGCCTCACGCAGGCGGCCGGGACCCACGACCCGGCCCTGAGCCCCGACGGTCGCCGCCTGGCCACCCTCTACACCACCTCGACCCAGCCCGCCGACCTCTATCTGAAGGCCGCGGCCGCCGACGCGTCGCTCGCCCGGATCACTGAGTCCCCCACCGAGGCGTGGCGCGCGTACGACTGGCGCGACCCCGAAACCACCCACTTCGAGGCATCGGACGGCACTGACGTCCCCGTCCACGTCTTTCGCCCCGACTCGTCGAACGGCGCCGCCGTCCTCTTCGTCCACGGCGCCGGCTACCTCCAGAACGTGAAGAACGCCTTCACGCCCTACTTCCGGGAGTACATGTTTCACAACCTGCTCGTGGACCTCGGCTACACGGTGATCAACGTCGACTACCGGGGCTCGGCCGGGTACGGGCGCGACTGGCGCACGGCCGTCTACCGCCACATGGGCGGCCGCGACCTGCAGGACTACGTCGACGCCTCCGAGTGGCTCACGAACACCGAGGGCATTCCGCCGGAGCGCCAGTTCATCTACGGCGGCTCCTACGGCGGCTTCATGACGCTGATGGCCCTCTTCACCGCGCCGGACCACTTCGGCGGCGGGGCGGCGCTCCGTTCGGTGACCGACTGGGCCCACTACAACGACGTCTACACCTCCAACATCCTCAACACGCCGCAGACCGACTCGGTCGCCTACGCCCGCTCCTCGCCCATCTACCACGCGGCGGGCCTGGAGGACCCGCTCCTCATGCCCCACGGCCTCGTGGACACGAACGTCCACCCGCAGGACATCTTCCGCCTCACGCAGCGGCTCATCGAGCTCGGCAAGACCGACTGGGAGCTGGCCCTCTACCCGGTCGAGGGCCACGGCTTCGAGGCCCCCTCCAGCTGGACCGACGAGTACCGCCGCATTCTGGAACTGATCGAGCGCAGCGTAGGGCCGGGGCGGGAAACGATTCCCAGAATGAACGAGGGCAATCAATAACCGGCCGAGACATGGGGAATCCTATACTACACTGTACTCGTACTCGATGTATCCGATATGCTCACGAACACGCTCTCGTTATGAGTACGCACCACACCAGGACGACCGTCGACGCAGAGCGAAGTATTCTCGTACGCGACCTGCCCTTTGAAGAAGGTGACGAAGTGGAGGTGTTTGTGGTGCGTCAACCGAAACAGGACTCAGAATCATCCGGAACAGCCAGAACCCTCCGATCCTCTCCACTTGCTGGACTGTGGAGCGATCGATCCGATCTTCCACCTAGCCCGGAATATGCTCGCCTTCTTCGGGACGAGGCCCAACATCGTCGGAAATAGACATGCTTTTGCTCGACACCGATGTGATGGTCGACATCCTGAGGGACCACGCCCCCGCACTCCAGTGGCTGGATTCTATTTCAGAAGAGTCGATCGTGCTTCCCGGATTCGTCGTGATGGAGCTCATTCAGGGTTGTGATGACCACGGCGAGCGCGATCTTCTGCTTCGCGAGACCGAGCAATTTCAAATCGCTTGGCCATCCCCAGAGACGAGTCGGACGGCTCTCAGGGTGTTTGCTGACATCCACTTCAGTCACGGGACCGGCTTGCTCGATGCCCTCATTGGACAGTTAGCTGTCGCCCTCGACACCCCTCTCATGACGTTTAATGTGGCCCACTACGAGCCCATTCCCGGCCTCGAAGTACGTCAGCCGTACGATCGTTCTTGATTAGGACGGAGACGAGCTCTCTCGACATTTTCCGAAGTTCCTTCCCAACCGGATGCCAGCGCCCATGCGGCCTCACTCCGCCTCTTCGACCCGATTCTCCCCGAGCGGAAGGACGAACACGTCCCGATTCTCGTTGGTGATGCGTAGCGTCTGGGGATCGTCCCAGGTGACGGCCTCCGCCTGCTGGAGGCGCGCCTCCGGCAGCGGGATGCGGCGGGGCTCCGTGGAGAGCCACTGGTCGCCCTCCGCCGGCCGGGGAAAGACCCAGACCCCCGTCGTGCAGAGGACCGCCAGCCGGTCGCCGCTCGGACTGAGGGCCGCGGCCGTGGGCGGAGCGATCGAGTCGTGCCGGTCGACGAGCGTGAGGGTGTTGACGCGATGAGGGTGCTCGGTGTCGAGCCGGTAGAGGGTGGTCCCCGCCTCCAGCTGACCGATCTGCTGGCCCTTCCGGCGCTTCGTGAGGACGTGTAGGGTTCCGTCGTCTACGAAGAGCCCTTCGGCGTCGTAGTGCCACTGCTGGGCCGGAAACGTGGTCTGCTCGGGGTACCGCACGCGAAGGTGCGTCATCGGCCGGGTCCGGCGGGCGTAAAAATAGGGCTCCGGCACCACGTAGACGCCGAGGTCGCGGCGGGCGTTCCCGTTGTTGCCGATGTCCCCGACGTAGAGCGTGCTGTCGGACAGGGCAATGTCCTCGTAGTCGATGTGCGCCGCGTTTCCGAGGGTGAGCCCCGGCCAGGGGGGGCGCCCGGTCGTGTCCACGGCGGCCTCCCCCGCAGCGAAGCGCTCGTTCCGCCACGGCGCCAGGTGCACGCCGCCCGTGCTGTCGATCGCAAAGAGGCGGGGCCGGTCGCCGCTGTCGTTGTGCACCCACCACACGTTCTCGTAGCGGCGGCTCTTCACGATGCCGCTCATCTCGTCGACCGGCGGGTGGCCGACCCGCCCCACCTGCTTCAGGGCGACGTCGGGGGACTGGGCCCAGGCCGGGCCGCCCCCCGCAGTGAGAAGGAGCGCGACGATTCCGGCGACGAGGACGTGAGGGGCGGCAGGGAGGCGCGACATGCGGGCGGAAGGCATCCTCGGGGGCGTGAAGGGCAATGGGCCGTCTCCGACGGCTGAATCAATCAAACAGGATATACAGCCCGGAAGCCCCACAGATCCAATCCGACACCGGCCCGCCCGGCGACGCGGCCCCGCGACTGGGAGCCGGGCCCCGCGGCCGGGCGCTACCCAATCTCCAGCATCCGTTCCACGGCCTCCAGGGCCCGCACCCGCGTCTCCTCCTCGATCTCGATCCGGTACTGATTGTTCGCGAGGTTGCGGCGCGTGTCCTGCAGGGTGATCTGGTTCATGTGGGGGCACCGCTGCCAGCACATCCGCAGCAGGTTCTTGTCG
>JBDGQP010000165.1:0-36549 GCA_042218975.1 Salinibacter sp. | reverse complement strand
GCTGACGCAGCAATCAAACCAATAGGCCATTCTTCATTCGGCAATTGGTATTACAAGGGGGCTCGGCGAGAGAGCGAAGAACGCATGAACAAGAGGACCTCCCGGCGGCCCGAGCGCCACCGAACGTAAAAACGCCCTCGCCACCGGTCGGCGACGAGGGCGCAGGCGAGACGGACCGGGGGCGGCGCGCTACGCGACCCCTTCCGCGGCGGCACGCTTCAGCGTGTCGACGTGGCTGAGCTCCTCCCAGGGGAAGCCCGGACGGCCGAAGTGGCCGTACGCGGCCGTCTTCTGGTACCGCGGCTTCAGGAGGTCAAGCCGGTCGATAATCGAGGCGGGCGAGAGGTCGAAGTGCTCGCGCACGAGATCGCAGAGTGCCGTGTCGGACATCGTGCCGGTGCCGTTGGTGTGGACGTCGATCGAGACCGGCTCGGCGATCCCGATGGCGTAGGAGAGTTGCACGACGGCCTCGTCGCAGAGCTCGGCGGCCACGAGGTTTTTGGCGACGTGCCGGGCGGCGTAGGTGGCACTGCGGTCCACCTTCGACGGGTCCTTGCCACTGAAGGCCCCGCCGCCGTGCGCGCCCTTGCCGCCGTAGGTGTCGACGATAATCTTGCGGCCGGTGAGACCGGTGTCGCCGTGCGGCCCGCCGATGACGAAGCGGCCGGTGGGGTTGACGTGAAGGATGAGGTCGTCGTCCAGCAGATCCCTCGGAAGGGCCCGGGGCAGGAGCGTCTCGCGGACATCCCGCCGGATCTGTTCCTGCGGGATGCCCTCGTCGTGCTGGGTCGAGAGGACGACGGTGTGAATCCGCTTCGGCGTCACGCGATCGTCCTCGTACTCGACGGTCACCTGGCTCTTGGAGTCGGGCCGCAGGTAGGACATCTCGTCCGTCTCCTTGCGGAGGTGGGCCAGTTCCTGGACGAGCCGATGGGCAAACGTGATGGCCATCGGCATCAGCTCCGAGGTCTCTCGGCAGGCGTAGCCGAACATCAGGCCCTGATCGCCAGCCCCCTGTTCGGCCTGTCCGTCCACGCCCTGACTGATATCGCCGCTCTGCTCGTCGATGCTGCTAATGACCCCGCAGGAGTCGGCGTCGAACCGAAGGCGGGGGTCGGTGTATCCGATGTCGTGGATCACCTCGCGGGCAATGGCACGGGGTTCGACGTCGGCGTCCGACGTCACCTCGCCGCTGAGCACGACGAGCCCCGACGTCACGAGGGTCTCGACCGCCACGCGGCTCTGCGGGTCTTGGGCCAGGAGGGCGTCCAGGATCGCATCCGAAATCTGGTCGGCAATCTTGTCGGGGTGGCCTTCGGAGACCGACTCGGAAGTGAACAGGTATGCCATGAACGAAAACCGATCCGGTGAAAGGGGAGGCGGAGAACCGTCGAAAAATGCGGTGTGAGGCGACGAGCGGGCAACGCAACGCCCCGGAGAACGTTCGTAGAAGGAGCGCTAACTTAAAGAGGCCCGCCGGCAGTCCCAACGCCGAAATGTTAAGAACAGAGGGAGGTTTGGGGGGCGAGAGGAAGAATGAGGGAGGGACGTACGAAGCTTGCATCAAACGAAGGGGGGGCGTTGCTTCTCCGGGGCCCTGGTTGTAGTTTTCGTCGGTTGAAACGCAGGGCTACGGCGGCACTCGCATCCGCCGGCCCATCCCGACGACCGTCGGGTGCTCGGACGGGACCCGCCCAGGAATTCGGGGCCAGGGCCCGTCCATTCATGTTCGCGACACGCGACCTTTCTGTGACCAACGACACTGCCACACCATGGCCACCGACATCGAAGACACCGTCAAGTCGATCATTGTCGAGAAGCTGGGCGTCGATGAGTCCGACGTGACGCCGGATGCCTCCATCACGAACGACTTGGGGGCCGACTCTCTGGACACCGTCGAGCTTATCATGGAGTTCGAAAAGGAGTTTGACCTTACCATCCCCGACGAGGAGGCCGAAGAGATTGCGACGGTCGGCGACGCGATCGACTACCTCGAGGAGAAGGTCGAGTAGCACCGGGGAGACGACCGTCCCGGCGGCCCCGGCACCCTGGCGGAGCGCCGGGGCCTCTCGGCCCCTTCGACAAGGACGGACCGTGACAGGCGCTGCTCGCGCGCCCCCGAACGGCGGGGCGCCGGAACGGCCTGTGCATAGATCCCGAACAGACCACACCCACTCATGGATACTCCCTCGCGTCGCGTCGTCGTTACGGGAATGGGGGCGCTCACGCCGCTCGGGCCTACGGTCGACGAGTACTGGGACGGTCTCGTCGCGGGCCAGAGCGGGGCCGCCACGATCGAGTCGTTCGACCCCGAGGGGCTGCGGGTGACGTTCGCCTGCGAGCTCGACGGCTTCGACGCCGAGGAGCACCTCGACGCGAAGCAGGCCCGCCGCATGGACCCGTTCTGCCAGTACGCGCTCGTCTCCGCCGAGCAGGCGGTCCACGACGCCGGGCTGGACCCCGACACGATGCCGCAGGAGGAAAAAGACCGCATTGGTGTCATCGTCGGCACCGGCATCGGCGGCATGCAGGTGTTTCGGGACCAGACCGAGTACTTCCTCGACAACGACGAGGCCCGGACGTCGCCCTTCTTCATCCCGATGCTGATCCCCGACATCGCCGCCGGTCAGATCGCGATGCAGCACGGCTTCCGGGGGCCGAACCACGCCATGATCTCGGCCTGCGCCACCGGCAACCACAACATCGGCGACGCCTACCGCCTCATCCGCGAAGGAGACATGGACGCGGCCGTCTGCGGGGGAACCGACGCCTGCGTGACGCGGCTCGGCATCGCGGGCTTCGCGAGCATGCGGGCCCTCTCGACCCGCAACGACGATCCGGCCCACGCGTCCCGCCCCTTCGACGCCCACCGCGACGGCTTCGTGATGGGCGAGGGCGCCGGCGCCCTCTTCCTCGAGCGCCTGGATCGAGCCCGGGAGCGCGGGGCCCCCATCTACGCCGAGGTCGAAGGCATCGGCATGTCGGCCGACGCGCACCACCTCACGGCCCCCGATCCGGAGGGCGGCGGCGTCTGCCTCGCCCTCGAACGAGTGCTCGAGAACGCCGACATCGCCCCGGCCGACATCGACTACGTGAACGCCCACGGCACCTCCACCCCCCTCGGCGACGAGGCCGAGACGAAGGCCCTCAAAAAGGTCTTTGGCGACCACGCCTACGAGTTCAACGTCTCCTCCACCAAGAGCATGACGGGGCATCTCCTCGGGGCGGCCGGCGCCATCGAGGCCATCGCCGCGATTCAGGCCCTCCGCCACGACGTGGTGCCGCCCACCATCAACTTCGAGGAGGCGGACCCGGACTGCGACCTCAACTACACCTTCAACGAGGCGGAGGAGCGACCCGTCAACCTGGCCCTCTCCAACGCGTTCGGCTTTGGGGGGCACAACACGTCCGTCGCCTTCAGCGTCTTCGAAGACGGATCCTGACCGCCCACCGCTCCCGGGCCGGACGGAAGACGGCCGGACGGAGGACTCCCCGCCTGGCGGGACAATCGCCTACCGGAAGACGATCTCGTCGACGAGGTCGGTCCCGAGCGCCCCGTTGAGCCGCTCGCGCCACTTCCGGCGGTTCATGTGGAGCTCCTGGCGCCAGCCGGCCGACGTGATTTTTACGTACAGCGTCGAGCCCTTCAGCCACACCGACTCGGTCACGCTGTTGATGTCGGTGCCGGCCACCGACGCCCACGTCTCCACCACGCGGGCCTCGTCGATCTTGTCCTGAAGCCCGAGCTGCTCGATGATCTCCTCGAGTACGTCGCCGAGCGGCTGAGGGGAATCCTGAGCGGCCATGACGCGGTTGGAAGGTGGGAAAGAAACGCAGCGCTGTCGGTGTGAGGGAACTGGACGTGGCTATACGGGACGCAGGCGCGCGGAGGTTCGGGCTGGCGCGCCGTTACCTTCGTAGGGGCGGCGGCGGCGTTCTCGGATGCGGACGGGGAGGGCGGTGGGGAGAGCCGCGCCACATCAACGATGCCAACCGGACCGACGATGCTCTCGACACGCCTCCTTCTGCTCACTGGACTGCTCTGCACGCTCGGGGTCCCGGCCGCCCCGGCCGCCCCGCCGGACACCGTGCGCGTCGGGCTGACCGAGGCCATCGCGTCGGCCCTCAAGGTCAGCCCCGAGGTCGACCAGCGCCGCGCCCAACGCCGGTTCGCGTCGGCCCGTAGCGAACGGGCCCGGGCCAACCGGTACCTCACCGACCTGTCGTTTCGCGTGGCGAGCTCGTTCGCCCCCGGGCTCGACAACGTGCCCCCGGGCACGCCGGAAGACCGGTTGTACCTCGACCCGAACGTCGAGAACGACTGGTCGATCGGGGCGCTTCGGCCGTTCGGGCGCGCCGAGATCACGGCGCGCCAGCCCCTCTTTACGTGGGGCGAGCTGTCCGGCAATATCGAGGCGGCCGAGCGCGGCGTCGCCGTCGAGGAGGCCCGCGTCGAGCAAAAGGCACTGGAGGTGGCGGTCCGCACCGGCGAAATCTACTACAACCTGCTGCTCACGCAGGCCCTCGACCGCCTCGCCGACCGCACCGGCGACGTCATCGACCGGGCCAAGCGGGAGATCAACCGCCTGCTGGAGGAGGGCGACGACAGCGTCGACCAGGCCGACCTCTTCCAGACCCGCCTCACGGAGGAGGAGTACGAGCGCCGCGTCGTCAAGATCAAGCAGAACCGGGCCACGGCCCGCTCGGCGCTACGCCGCCAGCTCTTTCTGCCGGACGGCACGACCGTGGCCGTGGCCGCCGAGGAGCTCCGGCCGCTCGACTTTTCGGTCCACCCCGACTCGTTGGCGCACTACATCCAGCTGGGCCTTCGGAACCGACCGGAGGTCGACCAGGCCGCCGCCGGCGTCGAGGCCCGCGAGGCGCTCGTGGACGTGGCGCAGTCGGACTTCTACCCGAAGATTGGGATCCAGGCAAGCCTCTCGCAGAGCGTGACGCTTCCGCCCCGCCCCAACCCCGACAATGCCTTCGTGGGCGACGCGTTTATGGGCACCGGGACCCGCACCGGCCTCGGCATCCAGCTCAACCTGAACTTCGACCAGACGGCCGCCCGGGTCGAACAGGCGAAGGCCGAGCTCAGCAAGGTGAAGCACCAGCAGACGGCCGCCCGGCAACTGGTACGCTTCGAGGTGGAGGAGGCCTACCGCAACCTCCTCGTCGCCAAGACGGCCGTCGCGTCTCGCGACAGCTCCACGACGATTGCCGGCGAGTGGCTCCGGACCGGGCAGATCGACTCCGACCTCGGCTTCGGGGACACCGAGAATCTGGTGAAGGCCGTGCGGGCGAGCCTCGAGGCCGAGGCCCGCTACGTGGAGGCCGTCAAGCGGTACAACGTGGCGGTCCTGAAGCTGCTGCGCGCCACCGGCACCCTCACTGATCGCGTGCAGAACGGCACACTTGTTGACTCTACGTCCGGGGAGGAGTGACCGGCCCTCGCCGGGACGTCTCGCCTACTCGACACTCAGCAATGCCCAACCGATCCATGATCCGTTCCCGTCTGCTCCTTTCCGCCCTCGTCGCCGTGGTCTTCACCCTGGGACTCGCGGCCCCGCCGAGCTGGGCGCAGGACCAGCCGTCGACCCAGGAAGAGATCCGCACCATGCTTGAGAAGCGAGATCAGCAGATCAAATCCATCCTGAGTGGCAACTCGAGCTACTCGCAGGAGCAGCGGGCCCGGCTCAAGGAGCTCATCAACGGCGTGCTCGACTTCCGGGCCATGGCCAAGACGGCGCTCGGGCCGCACTGGGACACCCTCGGCACCGATCGCCGCGCCCGGTTCGTCGACGTCTTCCGCGACGTGGTGCGCGCGCAGTCGATGAGTGACCTCGACGTGTACAACTCAAAGGTCACGTTCGACCAGATTTCCGTACAGGGCGACAGCGCCCGCGTCCGGACCACGACCGAGTACCAGGGCACGCGGACACCGGTGGTCTACATCCTGGAGCGCGGGGGGGACGGATGGAAGGCGGAGGACATCGTCGTCGACGGGGTGAGCACGGCGGAGGGCTACGCGCGCTCCTTCCAGTCGGTGATGCGGAAGCGCGGCTTCGACGCGCTGATGACGGCCCTCGAGAAGAAGCGCAAGCAGACGGCGGCGAAGGAGGGATAGGCGCGGCTTCGGGCCCTCACGGCAGGTCGTCGTCGAGAAAGCGGTCGCGGAGGGCCGGCGTCGGCCGTCGGCATTGGTCCCGTTTCCCGAACCAGTCGTACCGGTGGCGGGCCACCCAGTCGTAGACCGCGTCGCGGAGGGGGCGGGGCACCACGATCGCCAGGAAGAGCAGCGGCCACGGTGCCGTGAGCCGGCGCGCGATCCGGAGGGCGGCGGTCGACCGCACGTATGTCTGCCCGTCCTCCACGAGAACGAGGGTCCCGAGGTCGCCGGCCGCCCCGTCGGCGTCGTCCAGGTACGCGGCCGCGGCGTCCGACTGCAGGGGCGCGAAGCGGAAGTAGCCCGTCGGGTCGCGGTCGATGATGAGGTTGACGGCGCCGTTGCACAGGTTGCACACGCCGTCGAAGAGGACGACGGCGTGGTCGCTCGGCGCGGGGGCAGTGTCGGTCACGGCGGGCTGAAGGCGTTCTGCGGCGGTTCGGGGGGCGAAGTAGCGGCGCGGGATGGGCCTCGGCCGCGGTCGAGCGCGACTCGGCACCTACCGATACGAGAATACGTGCCGACGGTCCGTTCCCCGTTTGCAGCTGTGCACGGTCCGGAGTGGTCGCGGAAAGTCGTTTGCGTACGCTCTCCCGGATCGGTGGGGGAGCCCGAGCCGCAGGGCCCACGCCTTCACGTCGAAGCCTCTTCCGATCTTGCCGGATCATGTCGGGGGCTCCCCGCGGTCCGGAGGTCGGCTGCCTCCGCGTGGCGGCGATCCGGCCCTGGCTCATCCAGCGGGCGTCGTAGTGCTGCCAGCGGTAGGCGTACGGACCCCTCGAGCTGGTCGTTCTCGACAACGCCACGGAGCCGTCGGCGCGCGGGTGGAGCGCGCCTGAGTCCCCCACACGGCAGTGATGCGTGCTCAGGAGGAGGACTCTTCGGCGGTCTTCATCTCCTCGGCGAAGGAGAGGTCCTCGAGGGCCTCGGCGTCCTCCACCGTCGCGGCCTCGAGGGCGGTGGTGCCCACATAGGTCGCGAAGTTGAGCGTCCGGTCGATGAGGCTCGTAGTCAGCAGCATGCTCGCGAGGGCCGCGGTCGGAATCTGGAGGGCCCCGGACAGCCCCACCCCCGCGCTCATGAAGACGAGGCCCCGGGAGGGCACGAACGGAATCTGCTGGATCACGATGTAGAGGGCGAGGAGCGTGATCCATGTGCCGGCCGACACCTCGGGGATCACCACCGCCCACTGCAGGACCTGAAAGCCGTTGTTCAGTACGAAGCGAAGCAGGTGGCCGCCGCCGATGAGCCAGAGGACGCGGGACGGCAGAGAAAAGAGGGCCCGGCGGAAGTTGACGCCCACGCTCACGACGAGGATGATCACCGCGATCCCCGCCGCCACCGTTGAGGTCTCATTCGGTAGGTACTGGCGAAGCAACTCGATCTGGCCCGTCAGGAAGAAGATTGCGAGCAGCGAGAACGCGACACTGGTCGACGCTACCGACGAGATGATCACGTTGTCCTTGATCGTTCGGAGAACGTCGAGCGCGTCCAGGTTCGTCTCGCGCCGGGCCCACACGTAGAAGTAGGCCTCGCCGGAGTAGCCGAGGACCTCGTTGTTGAGGACGCGCTTGCGGAGGAGGGCAGGAAGGAGGTCGCGGTGCCGTGCGCCCCACGCCGTGCCGTAGAGCACCATCTCGGTGACCGGCAGGGTGGCGTACATCAGTAGCAGCAGCACGTAGAACCAGGGCGTCGTGGGCATCGACGCCCAGAGCTCCGCCCATCCGATTGTGGTGAGCTGGTAGGCGAGGTAGGATACAATTCCGGCCAGGAAGGCCCAACGCAGGCCGCTCAGCACCCACTCGCCGATTCGGCTCTCCGAGAACCGCACCCAGGCCCGTCGGGCCGCTGCGAAGACCTCATAGACCCGGTCGAGCATCGAGAAGGGCTGTATGACGAGAGCGAGCGGAGAGAGGGCCGCCGTGTCGTGTTCTCACGGGGCGGAGGGGGCAAGGTCGGCCGACGAGCAGGGCCAGGAGGCGACGTCGGCGGCCGTCAGGTCGTAGCGCGTGCCCTGCAGAACCGCAACGGTGTTGTCGGTGCTGTAGGGCGCGTGCACCCATTCCCAGACCGTGCGCCCGTCCGGAGCGACCTCCACGACCCGTCCGGCCTGGCCCTCCGTGAGCAGCATATTGCCGTTGTCGAGCACCTGCCACTTGCCCCGAATGTCGGTGTAGAACGGCTCGGAGCGGGACGTGGGGAAGCGAACCGTCGTCGAGTCGGTGTGGGGCTGGAGGGCTACGATCCGGCTGCCCCCCAGCATCGTTCCGCGCGCCGTGAAGTCTTCGTTGTTGTCGAAGACCCCGATCCATCCGTCCCCGATGAAGTCCGGATCGTGCTGCTGGATAAACGGAGCCGAGGCGTGCCACTTCACCTCCAGGGAGGTCGGGTCGACGACCAGCACGAGGTGCAGGTTGCGGAGCGAGACCAGCAGGTCCCCCGCCTCGAAGAGGGGGTAGTCCGCCGCCATCGAAGGCGGGAGGGGCTCCACGTCGTTCATGTGGGTGAGGTCCTTCGTCTCCGGGTCGTCGGTCCCCGCCCGGGGCTGGGAGGCCTTGGACAGGTACCGCTCCAGGTCGTTTGCGTAGAGGATGTCCAGCACGTCGATTGAGTCGAGGACGGTCCCGTCCGCGGCGAGGTGCACGATCCGGTCGAGGTAGAGGGACGTCTCCAGGCCCGGGAGGCCGTCGGGGCGGCGCTCCGTCGCCGAGCGGAGGCCGGAGCTCATGCCGGGTACCCAGAAGGAGCCGTCCGCGGCTCGTTCAATCGAGTGGTGGCTTCCGATTGGGGCCCGCCACAGCACCTTCCCGCAGGCGTCGACCCGGACCGTGCCGATGTACTGAAGATTGACGAGGAGGTCGCCGTTCGGGAAGAGGTGCGAGCCGTGGAGGCTCCGTTGGGCGAAGACGCCGCCCATCCCGTTCGGCGGATTCGGGAAGAGGGTCTCCTGGTCGAGCGTCCACTCGTGGAGCACCGTCCCGTCCTGATCGATCAGCCGGACCCCGGGGGTCCATCCGTCCTCTCCGTTCCAGGAGGACTGGAGGAGCGTCAGACCGGGCTGCACCGCGCCGGAGTCCGGCGTGCGGACGCCCGACCGATCGTAGACCCGGCCCGTGCGGGCGGCGGGTCCCGGTGTCCACGCGACGTACAGCCCCGTCAGTTGCTCGGACGCACGCTCCAGCAGCGCATTGGGGACCCAGCCGTGCCAGCGGGCCGCGAACCCGTAGAGAAAGGCCAGCAGCATCAGAGACAGGACGAATGCCCCCTTCTCGAACCAGGAAATTGAATGTGTCGCCATCGAACCAGGAAGACTCGTCGAGAAAGAAAGGCGCGCCGGCGCCCTTCGGCGCACATCCGCGGGAGAAGACCGTCGGGAGAGGGGGAGTGCCGGCCGGTGGTGGAGGGCCCGCCGCTCCGGAGGGAGGCAGCGGCGGGGCGTGCGGGGAGGTCTCTCCGACGGCGCTCCGTGCGAGAGCCTGGGTGGCCATCCCGACACGGATAGAGGCCATCCCGTCGTGGGTTCACACTAGTCGTTTGGGCCCACAAGGTCCAGGGGACCCGCCAGTCCGTCCGCGACAATTCCGTGAAAGGCCCAGGGGACCCGTGCCGCGGAGTGGATCGAAACGGAGGGGCACCGTGCTCAGGACGCCTCCCGGCGGAGCAACGTATACATCCGGTCGGCGACGTGGTCCCAGTTGGCCTCGGTGCGCACCCGTTCCCGGCCCCGTTCGCCGAGGCGCCGGGCGAGGTCGGGGGCGGTCAGCAGCCGGAGGAGGGCGTCGGCCGTGGCGGAGGGAGCGTCGGGCGGGACGAGGAGCCCGGTCTCTTCGTCCCAGACCGCGTCGGGGACGCCGCCGACACGAGCCCCCACGACGGGAGTGCCGCAGGCGTTGGCCTCCAGGTACACGAGCCCGAAGCCCTCCACGTCCTCGGTGGTTTCGCGTCCGGCCATCAGGAAAACGTCGGCCTCGCTGTAGTAGTGGCGCAGCTCCTGCTGGGAAATGCTGCCCAGGAAGTGAACGTGCCGCTCGAGCCCGAGCTCGCGGACGAGCCGCTGGAGAAACGGGCGTTCGGGGCCCTCTCCGGCGACGAGGAGGAGCACGTCGGGCACCTCGTTCCGCACTCGATCGAGGGCCCGGATGGCCGTGTCGAACCCCTTCTTGGGCACGAGGCGCCCCGCGGACAGAACGAGGGGACGATCCGTGGCCCCCAGCTCCTCGCGGAGGGCCGGCGCTGGGTCGGGGTAGAAAACGGCCGGGTTGGTGGCGTTGGGGACGACTGTAATGTCCTCCTCCGCGACCCCGAGCGCCCGGGCGCGCCGCCCGAGAAAGCGACTGACGGGGAGCACGTGGTCGGCCCCGCCGAGGGCCGTCCGCCGGAGCGCGTCGTAGCTCCACCTGAGGGGCGGGGAGCTAAAAGGATTGAACACCGTGTCCTTGCCGTGGAGCGTCACGGCCACACGGCGGGGCGTTCCCGTCAGCTGCCGTGAAAGCAGCGAGGCGAAGGCGGTCTGCCACTGCACGTGGAGGGCCACGTCGAACGGTTCGTGCCGGGTCCGGCGCACGATGTGCGGAAGGGCCCGCAAGACAAGAAGGTCCGGGCGGATGGGGAGCCGGTGCACCGGCACGTCGAGGGCGGCGTCGACGGCCTCGTCGCCCGGCCGGGAAGGAGCCAGGAGGAGAAATCGCTCGCAGCGGGCGGCCAGCCGGGGGGCCAGTTCCTTCGAGTACGTCTGAATGCCCCCGACGTCCGGAGGAAAGTCCTGTGTAACGAATAGAAGGCGCATGACTCGAAACGAACGACGGGACGACGCGGTCAGACCGACCGCCACGGAGCACCCTTGCGCAAAGAAGGGGGGAGGACGATGTTCCAATTCCTCGGGGACGTTCGGGGGCGCGGGCCTCGTGGCCGGCTGCGCCAGGAGCCGTCGATGTTACCCGACCGGGAGTGCGGGCGGCTCCCCCTCTTCAAGTGGGCCTCCTCTTTTTTTAGCTTCCGTTCGAGGCAACTCCATGGCTGTTTTTCCTGCACTCGGCGCATCGTTCCTCCGTCGCGCGGTCGCCGTCGGCCTCCTGTGCGGAAGCGTCGCGGTCTGCGTCCCGACGGGCATCGCGCAGGACAGCATTCCGGGGGAGGGGGCGGGGACCATCGTGGTGGACGACTTCGAAAACGAGCCGTCCGGCGAGCCGCCGGGCGGATGGGTGTTCGTCAAGTCCAACCGGGAGATTCTCTCGTACGAGGAGGCCCGCGAGCCGGGCGAGGAAATGGTCGTGCGTCAGGAGAACGGCAACCGCTTCGTGCGGCTCCACACCGAGAACGAGGCCTTTCGCTTCAGCAAGCGCAACGGCGTCGACTTCGACTGGAACCTCGAGACGCACCCGCGCCTGAGTTGGCGCTGGCGGGCCCTTGAGCTGCCGGAGGGGGCCAGCGAGCGCGGCAAAAACGACACGGGCGGGGCCCTCTACGTTACGTTCGGGACCGACTGGCTCGGGCGGCCGAAGAGCATCAAGTACACCTACAGCTCCTCGCTGCCGGTGGGCACGGTCGTCGACTTCGGAAACCTCTACGTGATCGTCGTCGACTCGGCCCGGGACTCCCAAACGGGCGAGTGGAAGGAGGTTGAGCGGAACGTCCGGCAGGACTACCGCCAGGTCTTCGGGGGAGCGCCCCCCGACGAGCCGGTGTCCATCACGCTCTGGAGTGACTCCGACACCACGGATGACCAGGCCACGGTCGACATCGACGACATCACCCTCCGTCCGCCGTACCGGTCCAACTAGCCGGCGGCGGGCTGGAACCTGCATCCGGGCAACTGGTGGAGACTCCCACGCGATGGGTAGAGGATCGCCCGCGCGGCCCGATCGGTGCCCGGCACGCCTACGGTCTTTCCCCGCTTCATGTCCTCCCCCCGCGAAGGCTACGTCCTTCACAGCTATGGCCCGGACCGGTACGTACAGCACGCCGTGGCGTCGCTCCGTACGCTCCGGCGGCACGACCCGGACCGGCCGGTGGCACTCTTCTGCCCGGAGTCGCACCGGGCCCTTCTGGAACGCCGGGGGCTCGACGTCCACTTCGAGGTGGTCGAGGACCTGCCGCCGCGGCACCAGTCCATCGTCGGCTTCAAGCACCACCTCGCCCAGTTCAAGCCGTTCGAGCGGGCGCTCTTCGTCGACGCCGACATGATCTGGTGCCGGGACCCGGACCCGCTGTGGCAGCAGTTCGCCGCGTTTCCGTTTACGGCCACCGGCCTGCAGAACGCCGACCACTTCTTCGGCGGGCCGAAGGGGCTCGGCGTGCTCGTCGACATGCTGCTGCGCCGCCGGCGGCGCACGCTGCGGCGGTTCGGGCTCACGCACCTGCCCCGCGTCCAGGCCGGCATGATCTACGCGCAGGACGACGGCGTGACCCGCGAGGTGATGGACCGGGCCGCCGCGTTCCTGGACCGGTCCGACGAGACGCACTTCCGGAGCCGCCTGAACGAGGGACGCTCGGAGGAGACCTGCGAGTGGAGCCTCGCCATGGCGATGAGCGACCTCGGACTCCCCGTTTTCCCGTGGCTGCAGGGCCGCAACAGCCCGCAGCTCGACTACATCGACGCGCTGGTCGACCACGACCCGGACTTCACGGACGTGCGCTACCGCTTCTACACCTCCCCCTTCGTATACAGCCTCCGAGGCCTCTCCCACGCCGGCACGCTGAACGCCCTGCTGGAGCTGGCCGAGTGGATGCCGCGGATGGGCGAGTACGCCGAGTTCACGCCGTACGTCCTCCACTTCGGGTGGCTCCACCAGAAGGCCCCGTTCTACGACTTCGCCGAACGGACCTGGGCGCGCATGACGGACGAGCAGCGGCGCCCTCGGCGGGCCCGCCCCTCGGAGCAAAAATCGACCCCGGAGTAGACCGTCCCCTCGATGGCCGCCGAGTACGACGTCGACTTCCGCGAGCACCCGGAGTGCTACCGGTATCGATCCGGTGAGCAGGGTGCGTTCAAGGTCCAGCCCTACAAGGATGATCTGCTCCCGCACTGGGGCTTCAAGGACGAGGCCACCGCCGAGGCGGCCGTGGCGGCCCTCCGCGAGAAGTACGAGGCGTACCGGGCGGAGGACGACTTCGTGGGCATGGACATGGCGCGGAAGTACCTGCAGATGGGCTTCACGCGGGCGATGCGGTACGCGAAGTACCCGGGGGGCCGGAAGTACGACGACGACGGGACCGAGCGGGACCCCCAGCAGTGGGCCGACCCGGAAAAGCGGGCCGCTGCCGTCGTCTTTCGGGACGCCTGGCAGGCCCTGACCGACGACCCCGCGTACCAGCGGGCGAAGACCCGGCACCAGGACGCGGTGTACGACCCCGACGCGACGCCGATGACCGACTGATGCCACCTCGGGGGATGGACGAGGGGACGCAATGAAGGCGTGGACGTGATTGGGCCCCTCTGCCGCTTCCATCCGTCCCTCCCCACACCCTGCAACAGGACCTGGTACGACCCTCATGCCCGACCCGGCCGACCGCCTTCCGATCTCCCTCGAACGCCACTGGGTGGAGAGCGACGGGGAGCATCTGCATGTGCGGGCCGCGGGGCCCAGCGACGGTCCGCTCGTGGTGCTGCTCCACGGCTTCCCGGAGTTCTGGTACGGCTGGCGCCACCAGATGGGCCCGCTCGCGGAGGCGGGCTACCGCGTGGTGGTGCCCGACCAGCGCGGCTACAACCGCAGTGACGCCCCGGCGGCCGTGACCGCCTACGACCTGGAGCATCTCACCGCGGACGTGCGCCGCCTCCTCGACGCGGCCGGCCGGGAGCGGGCCCACGTGGTGGGGCACGACTGGGGGGCCATGGTCGCCTGGACCCTGGCGATGACGCACCCGTGGCGCGTCCGGCGACTCGGGATTCTCAACGTCCCGCATCCCGGCGTCTTCCGGGAAACCCTCCGCGTCGATCCCCGCCAGGCCCTCCGGAGCCTGTACGCCCTCTTCTTTCAGGTGCCGCGCCTGCCGGAGTGGCTGCTGGGCCTCGGCGACGGGCAGGGCCTCGCGCTGCTGCTGCGCGGGAGTGCCCGCCCGGACACGTTCACGGCGGCCGACCTGTCGGCCTACCGGCGGGCCTGGCGCCGGCCCGGACGGCTGCGCGGCATGCTGCACTGGTACCGGGCCGCGGCCCGACGGGCGCTCCGGGGCGAGACGGTCGAGGCGCGTGTCGATGTCCCCACGCTCGTGCTGTGGGGCGCCCGAGACGTGGCCCTCTCCCGTCGGATGGCGGGCCCCAGCGCCGAGCGGTGCCGGGACGGCCGGCTCGTGGTATTCGACGACGCGACGCACTGGGTCCAGCACGACGCCCCGAACCGGGTGAACCGGCACCTCCTCGCCCACCTAGCGGCATAGGCTCAGGCGGCCTCATCGGCGAGCTGTCCGAGTACGGCGTCGTCGAGCCGGTGGCCCCCCTCGAACGTGCGGGTCGTCACGGGAATGTCGTGCCGGTCCAGCCGCCGCCGGGCCGCCGCGCGCCGCTCCTCCGTCACGTACGGATCGTCGGTCCCGACGACCCACGTCAGGTCGAGCGCGCGGAGCCGCTCGGCGTGGGCCGACAGGTCGAGGTCGTGGGCCGGCGCCCCGCCCCAGAGGACGAGCCGGTCCACCGCCGGGTCGCCGAGCAGGGCCCATCGGCTCGCCGTGGCCGCGCCCTGCGAGAAGCCGAGCACGCAGATGGAAGGAGACGCCTCTTCGGGGCGCTCTCCCTGGTCGGGGCGCAGCCCAGAGACTACTTCCTCCCCAGCAATCTTTCGATTGCCTCGGTCGGGGCGCAGCCGGCGGACGACCGTGTCGAGGTACTCGACGTAGTCGGCAATCTCGTCCTCGCGGGCGGCCCGCGTCATCCAGGAGGCGCCCACCATCTCGTGCGTCTCCGGGCCGTCGACGTAGAAGCGGGAGAGCGCCTCCGGCGCGACGACCGCGCGGTTCGGCCCCGCGAGGACAGCACACTGCTCGGCGACGTCGGCCGCCCGCTGCCCGTAGCCGTGCAGGACAACCCACCACGACGCGGCCGCGGCCGGCGACCCGAGCGTGGCGATGCGGGCCGTGCGGGGCACCCGGACGGCATGGAGCGAGGGCGAGGGCATCGGCGTCGGGGGCGACTGGGAGACAGCGAGCGACGGGCGGCCGAGCTACGCCGACGGGGAGCCGTCCCGCGCCGCAATCCGGTCGACGCGGTCCAGGGCCGCCTCGGGGGAGTCCACCACATGGGCGAGATCGGTGATCGGCTCCCGGGCGAAGCGGCCCTCGCGCAGCTCCTCGAAGAACGAGAGGAGGGTGTCGAAGAAGCCGTCGACATTGAGGATAGCGATCGGGCGATCGTGGTAGCCCAACTGCTTGAGCGTAAGGACCTCCATGAACTCCTCGAGGGTGCCGTACCCCCCGGGTAGCACGACGAACGCGTCGGCCCGCCGAAACATGATGCCCTTCCGCTCGCGCATCGTCTCGGTCACGACGAGTTCGTCGGCGTCGTAGGCGATGCCCTCCCGGTCCTGCAGCTTCGAGGGAATGACCCCGGTCACCGTTCCCCCCTCCCCGTGGGCGGCGTGGGCGAGGACGCCCATGAGCCCTACCGCCCCGCCGCCGTAGACGAGCGTGTGGCCGCGCCGGGCGAGCTCGCGCCCGAGGTGCTCGGCGACGGGCGGATAGACGTCGGCGATGGCGTTGCTGGAGGAGCAGTAGACGCAGATTGAGGCCATGAGGGGAAGGGACGGGGACGAAGAGGACGAAGAGGGCTGTCGTGTGCACGGGGCCGGAGACCTGTGAGGTCCCGGCCCGGGTCAGTGGGGGGGCAGGGCATCCAGAACGGCGCGGGCCTGTTCGAGGTGGCGCTCCTCGTGGGCCAGGGTGGCTTCGAACCAGGCGCCGAGGCTGATGCGGAGGAGCGGCACGGCGGGGGAGGCCACCCGGATTCGGCGGAGGTCGAGCCCCTCGGCGGCCGCGACACAGTCGGCAAACTGGTCCTGCAACGCCCGGAACTCCTCGACCGTCTCCCCGGGGTAGAGCGTCTCGGGGGGCTCCGGCTCGAAAACGGAGGGGGCGGTGAAGGTCCAACTCGACGACGGCCGCATGGAGCGGACGAACCACCGGCTCACAACGCCATACCGAAACGGGGGCGTGCCGTAGGGCCCCTGGTCGTGCCCGTCCTGAATGGCTTCCTCCAGGGGGGGAAGCAGCAGCCAGCCGGCCGTGTTCACGTGGTCGAACACCTCGGCGACCGACCACGTCTCGGGGTTCGGACGGGTGAGCAGGAGCTCCTCGTCGGTGCCGTCCACGAGGGCCGCCGCCTCGCGCTTCAGCGAGCGGAAGTGGGACTGGTAGTCGTCGAGTTGTGCGTGCATGATCGGCGACGGGACTACGCCTCGTCGAGCTCGAGGACGCCGTCGTTGACGAGGGTGGAGACAAGCTCGACAAACGCGTCGTCGTCGAGGTGGGGGGTGAGCGTGCTGGCCGGAAGGATCTCGCGGCCCGTGAGAAGGGGCGCTGCGTAGGCGAGCGACGCGTCGAGCGTCGTCGCCTCGCCGTTGACGAACAGGGTAGCGGTGCCGTCGTCGTGCTCGACGAAGGCGAGGTGCGAGACGGGGCCCCGGCGCAGGTCGACGCCCTGCCGCAGGGCGTCGACGAGATCGTCGGCCGCGACCGGCGTCTCCGGTGGGACGGCCTGCCGGTCGCGTGGGGGGCGTGTGAGGTAGGTGCCGAACCAGCGGTCGATGGCCGCCTCGTCCACGAGGTCGCGCAGGAGGCGCCGCACCTTGGCGCGGGCCGACTCGTGGAGGGCCCCCGGATGGTCGACGGGCGTCAGGTCCGGGTCGCTGTAGCGTGCGTCCGGGTCGATCTGCTCCGTCGCGTGCTGGAGGAAGCTGCCCACTAGGTCCCGGTGCCGGGGCGCACGGAAGCCGACCGAGTAGGTCATGCACGAATCGTCCGTCGCAACGCCGTGGTGGGCCACCCGTGGCGGAAGATAGAGCAGGTCGCCGGGCCCGAGCACGAATTCCTCGTCCGGCTCGAAGTCCGCGAGGATGCGCACGTCGAGGTCGGGCACGATCTCTTCGTTCTCCACCGGGGTGGTGCCGATCTGCCAGCGCCGGTGGCCGAGGCCCTGGATCAGGAAGACGTCGTAGTTGTCGATGTGGGGCCCGACCGTGCCGTGCGTCGGGGCGTAACTCACCATGATGTCGTCGATCCGCCAGTCGGGCAGGAAGCGGAAGCGGTCGAGCAGGGCCCCGACCTCCGGGATCAGGCGGTCTACTTCCTGGACGAGCACGGTCCAGTGCGTCTCCGGGAGGTCGCGGAAGTCCGCCGGGGCGAAGGGGCCGTGGCGGAGTTCCCAGGGGTAGGCGCCGCCTTCGTCGAGGATGAGGCGGCTCTCGACGCCGTCCTCGCAGGCGAGCCCGGCGAGCTCGTTGGGCGAGAGGGGCGACTCAAAGTCCGGAAGTGCGTCGCGGACCACCAGCGGGCGCTTCTGCCAGTAGGTGTCGAGGAATTCGGCCGGCGGCCGGTCGCCGAGGAGCGTCGAGGGAGGCGAAGTGGGCTGCATACAGGAAGAGGGGGGGGTCGAATTCAATACGCAGGACCGCCTCCGTTTCGGCGGGCCCCAGTTCGGAGTCACGGGTCACGAGGCAACGGGTCAGTCGTGAGTTTTGAGGAGGGCCTGTCGCGTGACTCGCAACCCGTGACTCGCAACCCGTGACTCGCAACCCGTGACTCACAACTCAGGGCTTTCAGCCAAGAAGGATCATCAGGCCCTTGATGGCGGGCCAGAGGAGCAGAAGCGCGAGGAGCCACGCGACCCACTGCACGCTCGATCGTTGCTGCGGAAACTCGTAGCCGCAGTACGGGCACTGCTCCACGTCACCGGTGTCCTCGAACTCCAGGGCACAGGACGGGCATTCACGGGGAGAGGCCATCGCGGGGGCGTCGATCGGCGAAACAGAGCGACGGGGGCCGGTCAGAGCTGGGAGGCCAGTTCGTTCAGCAGCATCGCGACGTCCTCCTCGCCCATGTTCTCGGGGTCGGGGCCCGGGAAGTCGTCGTCGGGGGCAAGCTCGTCGCGGGCGGCCTCGAGGTCCAACTGGTACAGCACGAGGGCCGCCGCGCCGGTCGCCGCGGCCGTGAGGAGAAGGGTCTTGAGGAGTTTCGACATCGGTCGCGAGAGGGACTCGTGGGTTGAATGCATACGCTCTACGGCGATTCTGGGGTGCGGGTTCTCTCTGGGGCGTGGCACCGGGCGCGGCGTTGCGGGGGGAGGCGACGGTGGTCGGTCCGGGCCGAACCTGAGGGCGCCGTGCAGGTTCAAACATGCGTTCGCCTCACAACCAGTCGCGACTCATGCACAGTTGCTGTCGTTGCCTTTGCCTGCTGCTTTTGGTTGGGGCCTTCGGCCTCGGCGGGGCTGTGCCGCCGGCGGCGCTCGCCCAGGAGACGTCCACGGTTCCCATTGCCCGCGTGAAGTATCAGGGTGGGGGCGACTGGTACAGCGACGAGGAATCGCTGGTGGAGCTGCTCGCCTACGCCCGCCAGCACACCCTGCTCGACGTAGGGCAGCAGGAGAAGGTCGTCGAACTGACCAGCGACAAGGTCTTCTCCTACCCGTACCTCTACCTCACCGGTCACGGCAACGTCACCTTCTCGGCGGCCGAGGCCGACCGGCTGCGGCGCTACCTGCTACAGGGGGGGTTCCTGCACATCGACGACAACTACGGCCTCGACCAGTACATCCGCGAGGAACTGAAGAAGGTCTTTCCGGAGAAAGAGCTCGTCGAGGTGCCGTTCGACCATCCCATCTACCACACCCGGTACGACTTCCCCAACGGTCCCCCCAAGATTCACAAGCACGACGGGGAGCGGCCGCAGGGCTACGGCCTCTTCGACGACAGCGGGCGGCTGATGGTCTTCTACACCCACGAAGCGGACCTCGGGGACGGATGGGAGCCCGCCTCGGTCCACAACACCCCCCCTGAGAAGCGGCGGGCCGCCCTCCGCATGGGCGTCAACATTCTCACCTACGCCATGACGCACTGACCGGCGAAGGGCCCCGATGCCCCGCGCCGAAATCTTGCAGATTGGTTGCATGGACGCCGCAAACCTAAAATCCGCGCGCGGATTTCAGGTTGTCGTTCCGGGGCCGTACATTGCTTGTGCTGGTGCCGGTTTTCCAGCTGATCTTTTTTGCCAATCCGTCCGTTTTGATGAGTCGTCTGCAGACGCAAGACCCCGAAATCTACGACACGATTCAGAAGGAAGTCCAGCGCCAGAACGAGGGGCTTGAGCTTATCGCGTCGGAGAACTTCGCGTCGCCCGCCGTGATGGAGGCCATGGGAACGGCCCTCACCAACAAGTACGCCGAGGGGCTGCCCGGTAAGCGCTACTACGGCGGCTGCAAGCACGTCGACGTGGCCGAAAATCTGGCCCGGGACCGCGCGAAGGCCCTCTACGGCTGCGACTGGGTGAACGTGCAACCCCACGCCGGGGCACAGGCCAACGCGGCCCTCTACCTTACCCTCCTGGAGCCGGGCGACACGTTCCTTGGCCTCGACCTCTCGCACGGCGGCCACCTCACGCACGGCTCGCCGGTCAACTTCTCCGGCATTCTCTACAACGCCGAGTACTACCGCGTGGAGAAGGACACCGGGCGCATCGACATGAACAGGGTGCGCGATCGGGCGAAGGAGGTGGACCCGAAGATGATCTCGATCGGGGCGAGCGCCTATCCGCGCGACTTCGACTACGGCGCCTTCCGCGAGATTGCCGACGAGGTGGGCGCCTACCTGTGGATGGACATGGCCCACACGGCCGGCCTCATCGCCGGGGGTGTCCTCAACGACCCGATGCCGCACACCCACGTGGTCACCACCACCACGCACAAGACGCTTCGCGGCCCGCGCGGCGGCATGATCCTGATCGGCGAGGACTACGAGAACCCGATGGGCAAGACGGCGCGCAAGAGCGGCCGCACCAAAATGATGAGTGAGCTGCTCGACTCGGCCGTCTTTCCCGGCACGCAGGGCGGGCCGCTCATGCACGTGATCGCCGCGAAGGCGGTGGCCTTCAAGGAAGCCCTGCAGCCCTCGTTCGCCGACTATGCCCAGCAGATCGTCACGAACGCGCGGGCGCTCAGCGCCGAGCTGCGGGAGCGAGGGTACGACATCGTGTCGGGCGGTACGGACAACCACCTCGTCCTCATCGACCTGCGCACCAAAGGCCTTACGGGCAAGACGGCCGAGACGGCCCTCGAGGCGGCGAGCATCACCGCCAACAAGAACATGGTGCCCTTCGACGACAAGGGCCCGTTCGTGACGAGCGGCCTGCGTCTCGGCACCCCGGCCATGACCACGCGCGGCTTCGGGCCCGACGAGTTTGCCCACGTGGCGGACCTCATCGACCGGGTGCTGCAGGCCCCAGAAGACGAAGACACCCGGCGGACTGTTGAACGAGAGGTGCAGGCCCTCTGCGAAAACTTTCCGCTGTACGACAGGGTCGTGGCCTAGCCAGACGCGTTGGCCCGGCCGATCCGCCCTCACTGCCGACCGGAACCCGGCACACCCCGCGACGAGGTCCTCACTCACACGCGGGGCGGAACGAGCCCCGACGATGAGCGGTTCGGTTCGACCGTTGCTGGTTTCTTCATTCCCGTTCCCTTCTTGACTCCGCTGCTGGTTCGATGCCGTCGATGGATCGCAGTACACTGAGTTCGTCCGCCCGCGCCGACCTCGTGGAACTGGGCCGGCGCCTTTACGACCGGGCCCTCATCCGTCGCGAGGAGGAGCTGATCACGGACCCGCGGGGGCAGCCCATCGGATGGCTGCTGGACACCCGCATCCCCATGCTCGACGGCGAGCTCTTCGCGGAGGTGGGCGAGGTGCTGGCCGACCGACTGCGGGACCGGGACCTCCACCAGGTCGTCGGGTACGGCTTCGGGGCCTATCCCCTCGTGTGCAGCGTGCTGTCGGGGCCGGAGGCCGACGCGTTCAAGGGCGGTCTCGTTCGCGACGACCGCAAGGAGCACGGCCGGCGCCGCCTCGTGGAAGGGCCCATCGACCCCGACCAGCCGGTGGTCCTGCTCGACGACATCATCAACAGCGGCCGCAGCGCGTCCCGCGCCCTACACCTGCTCCGCCGCGAGGGGCTGGAGGTCGAGGGGCTGCTCACGCTCTTCAACTTTACCTGGAGTAGCGGCCAGTCCCGCATCGAGGCCGAGGGCCTCTGGGTTGACTCCCTGCTCGACCTCAACCTGCAGGAAGGGAAAAGCAGCGGCTCCGACAGCGCATAGCCGGTGCCGCCGGTTGGGGAGCCCCCCCGGGACGCTGTTTCGGTCGTTCATTGTTTCCACGTCACCGACGAAGGCGCATGTCTGAAGTCCCGTCGCCAGATACGGAGATGACCCCCGGCGTGCAGGGGGACGGGGCGACGGGCGAGGCCCCGGCGCCCGACGAGAAGGGGGTCATGCCCTTCCTCGATCACCTCGAGGAACTGCGGTGGACGCTCATCAAGGCGGGGGCGGGCGTGCTCCTCACCACGATCCTCTGCGCGTTCTTCAGCGAGTGGATCGTCGACCGCGTCCTGATCGGGCCCACGCGGCCGAGCTTCTTCATGTACGACCTGCTCGGGATGAACCCGGCGGAGCTCAACCTGCTCAACCGAACCATCACCGGGCAGTTCTTCGCGGACATCGGAACGATCATCGTCGTCGGCCTGATTGCCGGTTCGCCGATGGTCGTGTACTACTTTTGGAAGTTCATCGAGCCGGCCCTCTACCCGAACGAGAAGTCGGGCATGCGCTTCGCCGCGGTGTTCGCCGCGTTCTTCTTTCTGCTGGGCATCGCGTTCGGGTACTTCATTCTCACGCCGTTGGCACTGCAGTTTTTTGCGCAGTACACCCTCTCGCCCCAGATCGAGAACCACTTCGACATCATGACCTACTTCAGCATGGTGTCGTTCTGGGCGCTGGGGACCGGCATTCTCTTCGAGCTGCCAGTCGTCGTGTACTTCCTGGCGAAGGTGGGCATCCTGACGCCCGACACCATGCGGGCGTACCGCAAGTATGCGCTCCTGGCGGTGCTGGGCGTCGGGGCGTTCCTGACGCCGCCGGACCCGATCTCGCAAATCATCGTGGCCCTGCCCCTGCTGGGGCTCTACGAGCTCTCGATCTACATTGCCTCGTGGGTGACGCGGAAGCGGCGCCGGGCGCTCGGCATGACGGACGAGTAGGGCCGCCGTGTCGACCGGCCGTCCTCCGCGGGCTCTCTTCGGTTCCCACAGCCCCGCCATGCTCCCGACGCGCTTCAAGTCCTCGTTCCTGGTGGTGTCGCTGGCGGGCACCCTGGTCCTCGGGGTGGCCGTCGGCTTCTGGATGCCGCGGGACGACGACCTCTTCGAGCTCCGGAAAAACTTCCGCATCTTCGGGGCGGTCTACGAGGAGTTGGTGACCGGCTATGTACAGCCGGTCGACCCGGAGCGGCTGATGCGGACGGGCGTGGAGGCAATGCTGAATGAACTCGACCCGTACACCACGTTCCTCGATGCGGCCGACAACGCCAGCATCGACATGATCATGAAAGGGCGCTACGGCGGCGTGGGGCTCGACGTGGGGCGGCGTGCCGGCAAAATCACGGTCGTGGGCCCCGTGGAGAGCGCCAGCGGCTACAAGCAGGGCATCCGGGCGGGCGACGTCATTACGCAGGTGGGGAACCAGTCGGTGAGTCCCCTCTCGCTGGAGGATGTGCAGACGCTCCTTCGGGGCGAGCCCGGCACCACCGTCGAGGTCACCGTCGAGCGCGAGGGGGCGCCCGCGCCGCTCACCTTCACGCTCACCCGCGAGGAGATCGACGTTCAGGACGTCTCCTACCGGGGACGGGTCGGGGTGGGGGACGACGTCGGCTACGTCAAGCTGGAGCGCTTCACGCGGGACGCGGCGTCGGACGTCGAGTCGGCCCTCCGGGCGCTGCGCGACGGGGGCAAACTGGCGGGCGTGATTCTCGACCTGCGCGACAATCCCGGGGGGCTGCTTGCCGCCGCGGTGGACGTGACGGAGCTTTTCGTGCCGAACGGGGCAACCATTGTGACCACCGAGGGGCGCCTCCCGCGGGCCAACAGCACCTACCGGAGCGACCGCGCGCCCCTGCTCCCGGACCTCCCGCTCGTCGTCCTCGTGAACGGCTACAGCGCCTCCGCGAGCGAGATCGTGGCCGGGGCGATCCAGGACCACGAGCGGGGCGTCGTCCTGGGGACCACCACCTACGGCAAGGGCCTCGTGCAGGTCATCCGGTCCCTGCCCCACAACACGTCGCTCAAGATGACGACGGCCCAGTACCGCACGCCCGACGGCCGTCGCATCCAGGACCTGGACCCGACGCCGTTCCGTGACACCAGCACGGCCGCCGGGGCGGGCCCCGACTCCAGCGCGGCGCCGGCGGACTCCGGGGACGGACTGGCCCCCGACGTCAAGGTGGCGACGGCCCCGCCGAGCCCCCTCGAGGAGGCCCTGAAGCGCCGGGCCGCGTTCTTCTTCTACGCCAACCACTACGCCGCCGAGCACGACACGCTGTCCCCGGACTTCCGGGTTACCGACGCCGTGCTGTCGGACTTCCGGTCGTGGCTCGAGGCGGAAGGGGTGCGCTACCCCACCGACGCAGAGCACGCCGTCCGTAAGCTCCGAAAGCGGTTCGGCGCCGACGAGTACGCGGAGGTCGAGGACGAGGTGGCGGTGCTCCGCAAAGCGGTCCGGGCCGAGAAGCAGGAGGCGTTCCGGACCCACGCCTCGGACCTGAAGCTGCACCTCGAGCGCGAGATCCGGGCCCGCTTCGGCTCCGACTCATTGCAAACCGCGGCGATGCTGCCGCACGACCGGCAGGTGTCGGCGGCGGTCGAACTGCTGCACGAGCCCGACCGCTACGGGACCGTCCTGTCGTCGTCGGAGTGAGTGCTGGGCGAGGGGCGAAGAGACATGAGATCGGGAAAATCGCTGGCGGTATCGAGGCACGCGGACCGGACGGATGACGTGGATGCAGGCGGGACTGCTGGTCGGGGCGGGACTGGGGGGGCGGCGTGCTGGCGGGGCTGATCGGCGTGGGCGGCGTCGTCGTCCTCGTGCCCGCCTACAGCCGGGGGCTGCGCCTTCCGTTTCGCCGGGCCGTGGGCACCTCCAGTGCCACCGTCCTGGTCGTCTCGGCCCTCAGCGTCGGGGCCTACGTGGGGCTGGGCGCGGGGCTCGCCGGACGGCCGCCGCTCGCGCTCGGGTACGTCGACGTGGGCACCGGCCTCCTGCTGGCCGGGCCCGCCGTGCTCGGGGCGCAGGGCGGGGCCGCCCTCGTGCACCGGATCGACACCACGTGGCTGCGGTGGGGCTTCGCCGCGCTCGCCGTCGTCGTGGCCGGCCGGTTGGTCCTTGGCGCGATCGGCTGAGGGCATGTCCTCTTCGACTCGTTCCACGCCTCCCATGGGATTTTACCAGAAGCTCTTCGCCCACGGCCTCGCCCTCGGCGACAACGCCCAGCACCGCCTCTACGGCGACCGCAAGCGCCGGCTCTTTTCGGACGTCGAGGGCACGGTCGTCGAGATCGGGCCGGGCACGGGCGTCAACCTGCCGTACCTGCCCGACGGCATCCGCTGGGTGGGGCTGGAGCCAAACCCGCACATGCACGGCTTCCTGTGGGACCAGCTCACAGGCCGGTCGATCGACGCGAGCCTGCGGGCGGCCCCGGCCCAGGACACCGGCCTGCGCACCGACTACGCCGACGTGGTCATCAGCACGCTCGTGCTCTGCTCGGTGCCAGCCCTCGAGCCCACGCTGGCCGAACTGCGGCGCGTCCTACGGCCCGGCGGACGCCTCCTCTTCGTCGAGCACGTCGCCGCGCCGCCCGACTCGTGGCTCCACACCCTCCAGCACGGGATCGAGCCCGTCTGGCGGCGGCTGGCCGACGGCTGCCACCCGGACCGCGACACCGGCCCAGCGCTGGAGGCCGCGGGCTTCACGTCGGTGGAGTACGAGCGCTTCGACACTGGGCTCCCGGTCGTGTCGCCGCACATCATGGGGACGGCCGTGGCGTGAGGGCCTCTCGTGACGATCCCGCCGAATCCGCCTGCGGGATGCACTCGTCGGCCTCTCGTGGGTCTGAACGACAGGGCGCGTAGACGTGTGGAGGCAAAGTACACACGCGCCTCCATTGGTCCAGACGGCCGTCCCCGAACGGCGCGCACGGAGCCCCACTCACGGGAGACGCCGGGGCGAGGTAGAGCTTCGTGGTGTCACGGGACCCGTACGGAGGGGACGTGGGGGCGCTACGAGGCATCGGGCGTCCGCGACGCGAAGCGAGCCAGCATCCGGTCGCGCCATCCGAAGATGAGGGTGGCCCCGAGCGCGCAGGGCAGGCCCCAGTACAGGACGGCGCGTGCCCAGAAGGGCCACCCGGGCGGGCCGAGGGCAAAGAGGTGCGACCCGGTCGCCATCACCAGGCCCACGTACGACCACGTGATCCACATGTAGTGGTGCTCCAGCCAGTGGTCGTAGCGGTCTCGGCGAAGGGGGAAGTACAGCGCGAGGGCAAGCGTGCCGCCGCTCACGAGCGACATCACGTGGAAGGGCCCGAACCCGCCGAACAGCTCGAAGATCGCGAACGAGGTGCCGATCAGCCCCGCCATCGAGCCGGCGTAGATCCATCCGACGAGGCGGTGTCGGGGCGTGCCCTTCCGGGCGAGGAGGTTTCCCGCGCCGGCCGCGAGGGCGACCACCCCGAGCGTGGTGTGGAGGGGTTCGATCATGGTGAGGGGGATGGCTGGCGGATCGGAGTGGCTCCCGGTGAGCACAGTACCGGTTACGCTACGACCCGTCGGTAGGTCGACCAGAAGAGTGTGGCCCCGACCGAGCGGGGAGTGCCCTCGGCCGCGAGGCGCGCCTGCAGTCCGGGAAACGGATCGGTGTCGTCGAGTGTCCGGGCGAGGGCCTGGTGGCGATCCCGGTCGGCGAGCAGGAGGTGCGCGAGCGCGTCGGCCGTCACCGTCAGGGCGAAGCCCTTGCGCCCCACGGTGCACTGTGTGAAGCCGTCCGCGCCCGTCAGGGTTGCGGCGTGGTCGTAGTCGGATGGCGCTGGCAGGTCGACGTCCAGGGCCGCCACTACGTCCGCGAGGTGGACGGCAAAGTCATACGGGACGACGAGCGCTCCGGGCCGGCACACCCGACGGAGGGCGCGGGCGGTCGCCGCGCGGTCGACGTAGGGGAGCACCCCCGCGAGCGTCACCACGTCGACCGAGCAGTCCGGGAGCGGGAGCGCCTCGGCGGCGCCCTCGCGGTACGTGATCCGGTTCACGTCGAGAAGAGCCTTCGTACCGGTGGGCCAACGACGCCGCGTGAAACGACGGGAAACCCCGGAACGACCCCCGGGCGGCGAAGGGTTGGGCAGACGCAGCGTTTCGTCCCGATCGCGAGATGACTCTTCTATGGCCACCACCCACCTTCTCGCCCGCGCCGTCGTTCGTCGCAACGACCGCCTTCTCGTCGTCCGGGCCGAGGGGCAGCCCCACACGTTCCTGCCCGGCGGGCACGTCGAGGACGGCGAGGGGCTCGAGGCCTGCCTGCGGCGGGAGCTGCGGGAGGAGCTGGGGGTCGACGCCACCGTGGGGCGGTACCGGGGCGTCGTCGAGCACCGGTGGCGCCGCGACGGCGCGCCGCAGTACGAGCTCAACCACTGCTTTGCGGTGGAGGTGCCGGCCCTCCCCGACGACGCGCCCGCCGCCCGGGAGGACTACCTCTCGTTCGCGTGGGTGCCGGTCGGGGCCCTCGACGAGGCCGCCCTCCAGCCGCCCCCTCTCCGCCGCCTCCTGGCCGATGGCAACGGGACGACGCCGTGGTGGGCATCCACGCTGTCGCCGGCGCGGCCCGACGCATGAATGTCGGGAGGCCGTAACGAACGGGTCGGCCCCGAATCGGACCCCGGGCGTGGCGGTAGCATACATCTCCTGTTTATCGCACGCTGCGCCACCCGCCATGTCCACCCGCGTCCAGGTCGTCTGGTACAAGCGCGACCTGCGGGTCGACGACCACCGCCCCCTCGCCCGGGCCGCCGAGCGGGGCCCCGTCCTGCCGCTCTACGTCGCCGAGCCGTCGGTGGCCGCGGGCGACGACTACCGGCCTCGCCACTGGACGCTGATCCGCGAGGCGCTGGCCGAGCTGCGGGCGCGCCTCGAGAAGCGGGGCCAGCCCCTCGTGGTGCGCCGCGGCGAGATGCCCGACACGCTGGAGACGCTGCGCCGAGCCGTCGGCCCGCTCCGCCTCTGGGCCCACGAGGAAACCGGAAACCGCCGCACCCACGCCCGCGACCGGCGGGTCCGCGACTGGGCCGACGAGCAGGGCGTCCCGTTTACCGAGATCCCGAGCCGGGGCGTCGTCCGGGGCCCCCACGACCGCGACGACTGGGCCGACCAGTGGGAGACGGCCATGCAGCGCCCACTCGTCCACCCCCCGGACGCACTGACGCCCGTCGACGGGGTCGACCCGGGCCCGATGCCCTCGCACGCCGACCTCGGCCTGGGTCCCTGTACCGCCACCCTCCAGCGGATCGGGGAGGCGGAGGCCCACCGTACGCTCGACGCCTTCCTCCGGGAGCGGGGCCGCACCTACCGCCGCGCCATGTCGAGCCCCCTCACCGGGGAGACCGCCTGCTCGCGCATGTCGGTGCACCTGGCGTTCGGCACCATCAGCCTGCGCCGCGTCGTCTACGAGCTGCGCGAGCGGCAGGGCGAGCTGGCGGGGCGTACCGGCCCCGCCGCGGACCGGTGGCGGCAGGCCCTTGACAGCTTCGACAGTCGCCTCCACTGGCACAGCCACTTCACGCAAAAGCTGGAGGACGCCCCGCGCCTCGAGCACGAAAGCTACGTGCCGGCCTTCGACGCCCTCCGGGCCGACGACTGGGACCCAGCCCTCTACGAGGCCTGGCTGTACGGCCGCACGGGCTTCCCGATGGTGGACGCGTGCATGCGCTGTCTGCGTACGACCGGCTGGCTCAACTTCCGCATGCGGGCGATGCTCTGCTCGTTTGCGGCGTACGACTGCTGGCTCGACTGGCGCCGCTTTGCCCCCGTCTACGGCGGCCTCATGGCCGACTACGTGCCCGGCATCCACTACCCGCAGACGCAGATGCAGTCCGGCACCACCGGCATCAACCAGATCCGCGTCTACAACCCCGTCAAGCAGGGCAAGGAGCACGACCCCGACGGCACATTCATCCGGCGCTGGGTGCCCGAGCTCGCGCCCATCGGGACCGACGCGTACGTCCACGAGCCCTGGCGCATGCCGCCCCTCGAGCAGCGGGCCGTCGGCTGCGTGGTGGGCGAGGACTACCCCGAGCGCGTCGTCGACCACCTGGACGCCTACCACCACGCCCAGGACACGATCCGGTCGTTCCGCGAGCGGCCCGAGATCCAGCGACAGGCCGAGCAGGTCCTGGAGACGCACGGCAGCCGGGGATGAGATCGGGAGCGTGGGGGCATGGGCGTGGAGAGGGAAGCGTGTGGGGACGTGGGGGGAGAGGCACGTCTCGATCGGAGGAGGCACTCCCCCACAGACAGAATCCCGTGCTGGCACCCGTCCAGCCAAGCCCTCCCCACCCATACTCTCCCCACCCGTACCCTCCACACCCACGCTCTCCACACCCACGCTCTCACACCCCCACACTATCTCGGGAAAACGGACGGCAAGGGCGGTAGAGTCACCCGCGTACGTTCCCGGCACCTACCCGGAACTGTCGTCCCGCTGCACGACGTCGACGCCCAGGCGCTCCTGCAGCTCCTCGATGCGGCCGCGGCTTACGCTGACGGTGGTGCCGTCCTCGAGGCGCACCGCGTAGTTGCCGCCGCCGCTGCGCAGGATGAGCTCCACCTCGTCGAGGCGCACGATGGCCGAGCGGTGCACGCGGACGAAGTCGGCGGGGTCGAGCCGGGCGGCGAGGGCCTTCATCCGTTCGCGGATGACGTGCGTGCCGTCGGCCGTGTGCAGCTCGGCGTAGGAGCCGTCGGCCGTGATGTGGGTGATGTCGTCCACCGAAACGATGCGGGCCTTGCCCCGGCCCTGCACGGCGATGCGCTCGAGGTAGGGCTCGTCCGGGGCCGTCTCGTCCTCCAGGAGCGAGGGATCCTTCTCCTGCAGCATGCGGAGGAGGCGCCGCGAGACGGCGTCCGTGTCCTGGTCCGTGATGCGCTCGCGGGCCCGCTCGAAGGCCTGCTCGAAGCGTTCGTCGTCGAAGGGCTTCAGCAGGTAGTCGACGGCCGCAAGGTCGAAGGCCTTGATCGCGTACTGGTCGTAGGCGGTCACGAAGACGGTGACCGGCATCTGCTCACGGCCCACCTCTTCGATCACGTCGATGCCGTTGAGGCCCGGCATCTGCACGTCGAGGAAGACGAGGTCGGGCGCCTGTGCCTGGATGGCCTCGGCGGCGTCGAGCCCGTCCTCTGCCTCGCCGATCACCGACACGCCCGGGCGATCGTCGAGCAGCCCGCGGAGCCGCTCGCGGGCCAGCGGCTCGTCGTCGACGATGAGCGTGCGGATGGAGGCGTCGGCGGCGGACATGGCACCGAACGGGCGATGAATCAGAGGTCACTCGGAGGGGGCCCCGGCCAGGGCCGTCGCGAGGGTCGAGCGCTCCTCGGCGGTGTAGAGGGACGTGGCCGTGTGGTACGGAATCCGAAGGGTGGCCCGGGTCCCGCCGTCGTCGCCGGAGGTGAGCGCCAGGAACTGCTCTTTGCCGTAGAGCTCCTGCAGGCGGGCCCGGACGTTGCGGAGCCCGAGCCCGTCCTCCTGCGACGCCGGAAGGCCGGGGCCGTTGTCGCACACCGTGATCACGAGCGTCTCCTCCTCGCGGCGCGCCTGAATTTCGATGCGTCCGATGCCTCGCACCTGGCTCGCGCCGTGCCGGATCGCGTTCTCGACCACCGGCTGCAGGATGAGGTTCGGCACCTGCGCGTCGTGGAGCGCCGGGGGCACGTCGAGGGTCGCGTCGAGGTCGCCCTGAAACCGGATGGACTGGATCTCGAGGTAGTCCTCAAGGAAGTCCAGCTCCTGAGAGAGGGGCACCTCCTGCGGGGCGTCTTCGTCGAGCACGTGGCGCAGCAGTTCGCTCAGCCGCGCAATCATCCGCCGCACCCCACCGGGGTCGCGCTCCACGAGCGTGCTCACGGCGTGCAGGGTATTAAATAAAAAGTGCGGGTTGAGTTGCATCCGCAGCGCCTCCAGCCGCGCCTCCGTGAGTTGCGCCTCCAGGGACTCGGCCCGCTCCTCTAGACGCTCGGCCTCCTCCTGCCGCTCCTTCTTCTCCAGGTAGTAGATGCGGGCGAATCCGGCAAACAGCACGATGAGGTAGATGCCCAGCTCGTCCAGGAACCAGAGGTTTTGGATTTGCTCGAGAAGCGTGGGGGGCGGCTCGGCGTCCGGCCCCGGGGGCGGGCCTGTGCGGAGCCCGAGGAGGTCCTCGCTGACGTCGATGGTAATGGCGGTGGCGAGGCCGGTGACGACGTGCAGGCCCGCGTTCCGGACGGCCTGCAGGTTGTCGTTGGGAACGACCTCGACCACCGGGAAGGCCCCGACGAGCCAGAAGACGAACGGGGTAACGAGGATCCAGGCGCTGTACTCGATGAGCTCGCCGAGGGCGTCGGCCCAGTGGAACTGCCCGGCGTGCTCCCCGATGGCCCCCTGGCCAATTGTGATGAGCGCAAAGGTCGCCCAGAAGGCCAGGATGATGCCCCATTCGAACCGACTGGGCCACGAGGAAGAGGACGCCATCTGCGCTACGCCGTCGGACGGAAGGAAAGGCGGCACGAACGCCGCCCCGATACTTGCAACGAATCCTGCGTCGGTCCGGGACGGTCCGCTATTTTAAATATTCGTGTGCCACTATAGAAGCGCGGGAGGGGCGTTCGATCCGGGCCGATCGACGAGTTTCATGTCTGCGTTACGAATGACACGTCCCCGCGCCCCACGGTCGGACGGAAGCGCCCCCAACCGCCATTCCCGGCGCGCGTGACTGCGGGGCGGAGCGGCGCCGCGCAGGAATGATCGGGGGGCTGTTCTCGACGAAGAAACCGACGGGCCCTGGAAGCGTGGGGAAGGAGGCGGCGTGTCGTCCCCCATTCGCCAATGCATCTTACCGATCCGTGAAGGAATGCCTGAAGACCGTTTCCGCGCATGTGGGGCTCGGTCCTCCGCCCATCGCAGAACCCGTTCAGAGACTTTTGCACGGATCGGTATGTCTGTCCGGGCGCTCGTTCGGGGTCTCCTCCTTGCGAGCCTTCTCGTCCTGGCGGGCTGTCTGCCCTACAGCTGCCGCCGCAATCCGAACGAGACGCTCTTCCCGGCCGATTCCGTCTCGCGCCGCGTGGCCGAGACAGTGCCCACCGACACGCTCCGGCCGGTCGGGGCGTCGACCGGGACGACGGCCCACCCGCTCGCGTACCCCCGCACCGTGCGGTTCGTGGAGGGGGGCGTGGTGGTGAGCGACGCGGAGCGCAACAGCCTCTTCCGCTTCGGACCCGACGGGGCGTTTCGGCGCGAGGTGACCAGCGAGGCCTTTGCCGTGCCGTACCTCATCGGCCACCGCGCCGACACGCTCGTCGTGTTCAACGCCGAGGCGAACCGCGTCGACTTCGTCGTGGACGGCCGCCGGCTCGCCGGTCGGGCCGTGTCCTACGACCGCCCGACGCGGGAGGCCCTCGTCTATATGCTGGCCACCGACGCGCACCTCTACGCCAAGGTCGTCGGACAGGAGGTCGGGGCGCACGTCGCCCGACTCGATTCCACCGGCGCGGTCGTGGCGCGGGCCGAGCTGGGCGGGCCCTACTGGCGCCGGGCCGGGTTCCTCCGGGCGTGGGGCGACTCGCTGGTGAGTCTGTCCGGCTACCGGCCGGTCGTACACCGGCTCCCGCGCGCCTTCGCGGACGGGGCCCGGGCCGATAGCCTCGCGCTGGTTGGGTTCGACTCGCCGATGCTCGAGCGCAGCTACGCCTACGCGACCGGCAACGCCACCAAGCCGCCGTTGCTCACCGCCTCGGCCGCGGCGGTGGGCAACTCGCTGTTCGTCCTCAACCTGCGGCCGGGCTGGGTGCAGATTGACATCTACAACCAGCGGGGCCGCCTGCAGCGTCGTCTCGTCGAGGCCCACAGCGGCGGCGACCGCGGCTTCTATCCCCTCGACCTCGACGTGAAGCGCACCGGCGCCGGGTACCGCTTTGCGGTGACCGTGCGCTCGCCCACCCCGCGGCTGGAGCTGTTTCGGTGGCGGCCCTCCCCGTCCTCGGGGGCGACGCCGACCGTGGAGTGAGACACGAGCGCCGCTCCGGGCGCAGGTTCCGGGTCGGGCGCGTCCCCCCTCTCGTCAGCGCCGCCGCTTCCGGCGGTCCCGTGACCGTCCGAGAGAATTGGGGGATGCTGAGGGGCTCTGTCCGGAGGGAAATCGTCGCCTCCGCCGGCCGGCCGTCGCCGGGCCGAACTCCTGGGAGCAGTCCGTCACTTCTTCGTCCCAGGTGCCTCCACCACGGCCGCCGCTCGGCCCCACGGAAGACCGGACACCGACGGGGAAAGCGCGGACATGTCCCGGGACTACGGGTCTGTGTCCGGTTTGTCGAGGACGCGGGTGTTATTCATGGGACGACGATTTCGGGGACGCCCGTCCCCCGGCTCCCCCGGCCGGCGTCCCGTCCGGGCCCGACGATGCTCCCGACGTGCACGCCGTGAAGCCCGGTCGCGAAACCGGGCCTCGACACGCGCTCGACCTCCCGCACAATAAAGTCAGTGCCGTGATGCAGCGCTGGTGGACCTACCAACGAGAGCGCTTTCCCCTGGCCGCGTACGGTCCCCTCGTGGCCGTCTTCAGCCTCGGCGCGCTGGGCCACTCGGCTCGGCTGCGGGACGGAGCCCTGCCGGAGTGGCCCGCGGGCGTCGTCGCGTTCGTCGTGGTCCTGGGCGTCTTCCTCCTGCTCCGCATCGCCGACGAGTTTAAGGACGCGGAGAAAGACGCCCGGTACCGGCCCTACCGGCCCGTGCCGCGAGGCCTCGTCTCGCTCCGCGAGCTGGGGGGGCTGGGCGCCGCCACGGCGGCGACGCAGCTCGGGCTTGCCCTCTGGCTCGACCCGCAGGTGACGTTCGTCCTGCTGGCGGTGTGGGCCTACGTCGGCCTCATGTCGGTCGAGTTCTTCGTGCCCGACTGGCTGGAGCCGCGGCTCGGGCTTTACGCAGCCTCGCATATGGGGGTCCTGCCGCTCATCGCCCTGGTGGCGACGGCCTGCGACTGGGCGGTGGCGGGCGCCCGACCGCCGGCGACGGTCGGATGGTTCCTGGCGGCCAGTTACGCCAACGGCCTCGTGCTGGAGGTTGGGCGCAAAATCCGCGCGCCGGAGGGGGAGGAGACCGGCGTCGAAACGTATAGCAAGCGGTGGGGACGGCCGCTCGCCGTCGCGGCGTGGGGCGGGGCCCTCCTCGCGGCGGGCCTTCTCTCGGTCGTCGCCGCCGAGCAGGTGGGGGCGGGGCCCTGGGCCGCCGGCGTGCTCGGGACGGTCGGGCTCGGGGCCGGCGGGGGCGCCGGACGCTTTCTCTCCACCCCGACCCCGGCTCGTGCCGGGGCCATCGAGCAGTGCGCCGGCGTCTGGCTCCTGGCCAGCTACGGCAGCATGGGACTGCTTCCGCTCGCGGTCGCCTAACCAGTCGCGCTCTGTCGAATGAGTCCCTCGTCCGCCATGACTACGACGACAGTGTCCAACACGCGCTACACGTGGTCCCCCGCCCGGGACGCCGACCCGCCGCCGCTGGGCGGAAAGGGGGCGGCACTCCGGGCGCTGAGCGAGGCCGGGCGTCCCGTGCCGGACTGGTTTGCGGTCTCCCCCGCGGCGCTTCGGGACAGTCTCGCCGAGCCGGCGAGGAAGGCCCTGTCGGCGGGCCGTCTCCCGGCCGACGCCCCGACGGATCTCACGCCCGCCCCCGCCGTCCGCGAGGCCGTGTCGGACGCGGTCGCCCGCACCTTCGGGACGGGGGACGACCTGCGCCTGGCCGTGCGGTCGTCGGCCCCGGAGGAGGACGCCGCCGAGCACAGCTTCGCGGGCCAGCTCGAGAGCTTTCTCTTCGTGCCGCCGGCCGCGGTGCCCGCCCGGGTCGCCGCCGTGTGGGGCTCGGCCTTCCGGGCGTCGGTGCGCGAGTACCGCCGCTCGCAGGGCCTCGACGGGACGCCCCCGCCGCCCGCCGTGGTGGTCCAGCGCATGGTCGACCCGACCCGTGCGGGCGTGGCCTTCTCGGCGGACCCCTCCGGCCAGCGGGGCCGCTGCGTGGTGGCCGCCGTGCGGGGGGCCGGCACGCCCCTCGTCGACGGCGTCGAGGACGGCGACACGTTTCGGGTCGACCGCGAGGGCCGGGTCGTGGACCGCACCCTCCGCCCCCAGCGCGTGGCGTACCGGCGTGACCGGGAGGCCGGGTCGGGCCTGTGCGAAACGACCCTCCCGCCTGACGCCGGGGAGGCCCCCGCCCTCACGGACGACGAGGCCGCCGCGGTGGCGGAACTTGCGCGCCGGGCGGAACGCCACTTCGGCCGCCCCCAGGACATCGAGTGGGCCTGGGCCAACGACGGCACCCTCTACCTCCTGCAGTCCCGCCCCATCACGAATCTGTCCGGGCAGCCCGACCCCGACGCTCCCCTCCGCGTGTGGGACAACAGCAACATCGCCGAAAGCTACAGCGGCGTGACAACCCCGCTCACCTTTTCGTTCGCCCGCCACGCCTACGAGGAGGTCTACCGCGGCTTCTACCGCGTAATGGGGGTCCCGCCGTCCCGGATTGAGGCCCACGCCGACACGTTCCGCACCATGATCGGCCTCATCCGCGGGCGCATCTACTACAACCTGCTGAGCTGGTACGACTCGCTCTCGCTCCTGCCGGGCTTTCGAGTTACCCGCGCGTTCATGGAAGACATGATGGGCGTGGACGAGCGGCTGCCGGAGGAGCGCTTGCCGGACCGTGAGCCCGCCTCCTGGACGGAGTGGGGGACCGACGCCCTCACGATGGTCCGCTCGGCGGGGCGCCTCCTCGCGCAGCACGGACAGTTGCCGCGGCGCATCGCGGACTTTTCCGACCACCTCGACGCGGTACTCACCCCGCCCGAGCCCGGCCTCGATCAAATGCGGCTCGACGAACTGGCCAACTACTACCGCGACCTGGAGGCGCAGCTGCTGGAGCGGTGGGACGTCCCAATCGCAAACGACTTCTTCGCCATGATCTTCCACGGCCTCTCGCGCCGGCTCGTGGAGGCGTGGACCGACGTCGACGACCCGGTGAACCTGCACAACAACCTGCTCACCGGCCACGCCGAGGTGGTGAGTACCGAGCCCGCCCGGCGCATGCGCGAGATGGCCGAGCAGGCGGCCGGCGACGACGCGCTCGTAGAGACGCTGTGCAGCGGCAGCCTCCCGGAGATCCGGCGGGCCCTGAAGGCACATCCGTCGCTCCGGGACCGGTTCGAGTCCTATCTGGACCGGTTCAGCGACCGGTGCCTCGACGAGCTGAAGCTGGAGAGCCCCACGCTCCACGACGACCCGACCCCGCTGTATCGGGGCGTGGGGCGCCTGGCGCGGCGGCTGCAGACCACCGACCTGCCGCCCGTGGGGGCGACGGAGGCGCGGTTGCGCGAGGACGCCGAGGCGCGGCTGCGGGACGCACTTGAAGGCCATCCGCTGCGCCGCTGGGTCGCGCGGTGGGTGCTGAAGCACGCCCGGGGCCGCGTGGCGGACCGCGAAAACCTTCGGTTCGAGCGCACCCGCGTCTTCGGCGTGTGCCGTCGGATCTTCGTGGAGATGGGCCGCCGGCTGCACGCGGAGGGCCTGCTCGACGATCCACGGGACGTGTTCTACCTGGAGGTCGACGAGGTGCTGGGCGTCGTGGAGGGCACGGCGTCGACGACCGACCTGTCGGCCCTCGTGGCGGCCCGCCGCGCCGAGTTCGAGTGCTACCGCGAGGCGGAGCCTCCTCCGGACCGGTTCCGCACGCGGGGGGCGGTGCACGTCCACGATCTCATTGAGCCGGAGGACGATGTGCCGGCCGACGCGGACGCGTCGACCCGCCTGGAGGGACTGGGCTGCTGTCCCGGAACGGTCGAAGGCCCGGTGCGGGTGGTGGACGACCCGCGGGACGTGGCGCTCAACGGCGACGAGATCCTCGTGGCCAAGCGGACGGATCCGGGCTGGATCACTCTCCTCGCCGCGTGCCGGGGACTGCTCGTCGAGCAGGGGAATCTCCTGTCCCACGCCGCCATCGTGGCCCGTGAGATGGGACTGCCGGCCGTCGTGTCCCTGCCCGGCCTCACCGAGCGCCTCGACGACGGCGACGTGGTGCGGCTCGACGG
>JBDGQP010000164.1:0-3972 GCA_042218975.1 Salinibacter sp. | reverse complement strand
TCACTCTCTTCAACCTACCTGACAGGCAGCCTGCTTTACACAATTAATTTGACTTTATCCTTAGCCGGAACGTTAGGTTGGAATGGTATGCTCCGGAGTTTCCTTTTTCTGGGTTGAATTTTTCTACTCCATCATCTATGATAATCAGTCCTTTTGGAGATTATATGGAGAAAGATCCTCCGAACCCCCTTTCTTGGAATTGATCTTTTCCATCGGCGTTAGAGATTCTCGCCTTCGTCGATACTACCACTGCACTTTTCACGAATACCCTCTGTCATGACTTTCATGTCACTACGCCGACTAACCGTTTCTTTTGTTGCGCTTTTTCTCCTCGCTGGGCTTTCCCTTCCGCACGATGCCCGGGCACAGATGGAAGATGACGGAGGCTCGGTGACCCCGACGACGATCAAAATTGGGCCTCGACTCGGGCTTCCGCTTGGAAACTTGTCCAACGGGAGCACGCTGTTTTTCGGAGCGGAAGGTCGGATTGGCCTGAGTGGTCTTCCGATTGTGGCCAATCCCTCTTTCGACTACTACCTGACTAATGTCGACAATACGACGTACTTTGCCGTTGACCTGAATGCCCTCTACGAACTTAGCGTCGGAGACATGGCGTTCGTGCCGTACGTGGGTGGGGGCATCGGGATCACGCGCATTTCGTTCGGTTCGCAGACCCAGTTCGGAAGTTTCTCGGCCAGCACCACGGAGATTGGGCTCAACATTCTCGGCGGCGCGCGTTTCCCCCTCGGGTCGATCGAGCCGTTTGCGCAGCTAAATGCGGCGGTTGGTGCAGACCGCGTGGGCATCACCGCAGGGCTTCTGTTTGGACTGTAGGCCGCTGCTTGAGGCGTAGTTGACGCCTCGACGATGAGGGACTCCAAAGGCTTCACGCTCTCCCGCCCAAAGCCGAGAGTCCTACAAGTTCTTCTGTCGATTTCTACCGAACGTGCCCCCCAGCACGGGGAAGGACCCGACGAAAACGTGCGGTTTCCCAACATTTGACTCACGGAAGAGGTCACCCCCGAGGAAGCCCCCCACCAAGAGTCCCTGCAGTCGAAGGTGCTGGGAGAAGGGTGAGGCTCGCCCCGACGTCTGGGGCGGGCTTCTCTTTTTGTACCGGCACCCTCGCCGAACTCGCCCAGGTCCGGTAGATGGTGGAGAGTGATCCTGTGCTGTTGAGGTGGGGCCGGAGGGGGCCGTCGCCGGTAGTCACGGTTGAAGAGCGTGCGCGAGACGTCACTCTGCGGCCTGGGACGCTTCGTACCAGCCGCGGTACCAGGCGTAAAATTCGTCTGATCCGGGCTCATTGGGGTTTTCGGCCGCGGACATGTACGACTCGTACGCGATCCATCCTTCCCTATACCACTTCCCGTCGACGCCTTCCGGAATAGGGATGCTAGACTCCGATATTTCCACTCTTGAGAGGCAGGGCTATTTGAGAGGAATCGCCGCGTCTGATATAGCCGGATGGTGGGAAAGTTTGCGTGTGGGCACGATCCGGCACAGGCAGTAAGTCTCGAAAATGAACCGGAGAGGTCTCACGGCAGGGGAGGTCCCGATGATCGCATAGGTTCCGGGACTACTCCGCCTGCTAGAAGGGCCGTGGTAGACAGATGAAGACCGCAGTGCGCATGCGAGCCCATGGAGCAGCCACCGAGTTCCATGGGAACAATCACCAAACTCTATGGGCAGCCCCCCAATTTCCCGAGCGGTCAGCCTCAGGCTTCGTCACGTCCGGTGGACCCGGGCGCTAAGCACCTCTCAGACGACGCTTTTGGCCATGGTTAACACCATCTGGTTCCCCGAGAGGGAGGGTGCCAGATGGTGATATGCCGCGGCTAAGGGGGAATCGGCGGTTCTCGAGACCGTCAGTGGCAATTCGTGGAGCCTTTTTTCCCTAATCGTAGAAATGGGCGTGCGATCGAGCACTGAGCCGAGAATTTTGTCCTCAAGCGCTGGTTATGAGGGCTCGAATCGGACAATTCCGACCATGAGTTATCAAATTGAGGGGGGCAGTAAACACTGTCACGCCGTAACAGTGTAACGTCGTGACAGACGGGAAAAATTCCGCTTTTTGCCCCCTTCGAAATTCCGAATTAAGAGACCTATGTCTGCAGATTCAGGTCCTCGTTCCGACCCCGAACTTCCCGCCCCCGAGGATACGCTGGTGGTAATGTCCGGGGAGGAAGCCTCCCAAGAGGAAGCCTCCGAGGAGATTCTTCAGGGGGATACCGGTGGCATTCAGCAGGGAATCTGGAAGAGTGTCCTCTCCGGCGTTCCGGCCCTTTCGCCCTCGGATCTTGAGGAGGAAATTCCCGAGGAGAAGACGCCGGCCAGCCGCGTTGGTGTTACGCCCGACAACCCGGCAATGCTCGAGCGGCTTCGCCGCAAGCTCGGGCACCGAGCAAGCTGGTCAGATGTCTACCGCCGCGCGCTGAACTTGTACCTACAGGCGGCGCTTCGGAAGGGGGGATCCCCCGACCAGGAAATGTCTTGCGATTAGAGTATTGAGGATGCGAGAAGGAGCGGTCCAGCACGGCGATTCCACAGTAAAGAGAAGGGGTGACCTTCAAATGTCCGGTGCCGCCTCTTTTTTTCGCATGTTTGAGGCAGGGCCTCCTCAGGATCTTTTAGGGGACACCGGCCCCCCTCGGTCACTGGGAAAATCTCGCAGGCTCGAAATCTCAGATCACGGAGGGATCTTCGATGCAGGATATTCTTCAAGGACATCTCCAACGGAAAAGTCTTCTACAGAGAACTTCCTTGCAGGGAAGCGTCTGCCCTCTGCTCGCACTGCTCTTGGCCGCCCTGCTGCCAGCCTTGGGGCTCGGGGAAATTGGCGCGGTGCACGCGCAGCCGACGCCTCGACACGTGCTCGGGGAGAGGCAGCCGGCCCTGACGGCCGTGGTGACGGCGGCGGCGGACCTGGACGGAGACGGAGATCGCGACGTCCTCTCGGGAGGGCTCAATCAGGTTGCCTGGCACGAGAACAAGGGGAGTGGTGCGTTTTCGGATCGAATGGTCATCACCAATGATGGAGACGAGATCGACAGGATTCAGGCACGGGATCTCGATGGGGACGGGGACCTGGACGTAGTTTCTCGATCGAGGCGGCACGTCAGCTGGCATGAGAATCGAGGGGGAGGGGAGTTTTCGGGGCGCAGGGAGATTGTCCACCGGGAGTTTGATAACGAAACTGAAACGGTGGTCGGAAGGCTCGCGTCGACGGTGACGGACCTCAACGGGGATGGTCTTCCGGACCTGGTTACAAAGCTGGAGGGGAGGAAAGCGGTGTACTGGCGCGAGAATGCGGGGGAAGGAGTATTTGCCGACCGGAAGCAGCTCTTCTCCGAAAAGAGGGCCGTTCGGTTTCTTCGCTCGGCGGACCTGGACGGGGACTCGGATGCGGATCTTCTGACCTGGTCGAAGTTCAACGGGACGCTGGCCCTCCACGAAAACACCAGCGGGGAGGACAGCCTTTCGTTTTCCGAGTCGGTTATCGACTCGGGAAAAGACTTTCCGGTGCTTCGGGTCACGGACCTCGACGGAGACACGGACCCGGACATTGTCCGGTTTACCGATGTTGGGACGAACGTCCTCTCCTGGTACCAAAACGACGGAAGCGGCCAGTTTTCGGCGGAGAAAACCATCGCGTCCGGGTTCGCAGAGGACGTTTCCGAACCCAGTCGGATCCGCACCGGGGACTTTGAGGGAGACGGAGACCGGGACGTTCTAGTCTCTCACGGCGGGCCCGAAGAGAAGCTTTCCTGGTTCGAGAATCAGGGCCAGGCGACCTTTTCGGGCCGGCAGATCCTGAAGGGCCCGAAGGGGGATACCTACGACGAAGAGGGGGCGCTCCGGCTGGCCCGCCTCGATGGGGACAAGCGGCCCGACGTGCTGTTTGCCGGAAAGAGCGGGCGGGAGGGGCTCTTTTGGCGGAGCAATCGGTTTGGCGGGGGTAGCGGGTTTGGG
>JBDGQP010000163.1:0-24202 GCA_042218975.1 Salinibacter sp. | reverse complement strand
CGCGTCGTTCATGTCGGAGCGGACATCAGGGTCATCGTTCGGAGCAAACTCTAGCACCGATCGTCCGACGATGTCGTCCGGATCGGAGGCCCCGTAAAGCTCCGCACCACTGGAGTTCACGTACTGAATGGTATTCCCCACGGTGATTTGAATGGGGTCGCGGTGCGACTCGACCAGTCGGCGCCAGCGCTCGCGGCTCTCTCGAATCTTCTCCTCACGGATTTTCCGTTCCGTGATGTCTCGGATCGTGACTGCGACCTGCTGCACTTCGCCATCACTCTGGACGGGTGCGGCCTGCACCAACCAGTACGTTGTGTGCTCCCCTGTCGCCAGCGTCATCTCCCAGTCCGTCGGCTCACGCTGCTCGGCACAGCGCTGGAGATGGGACGCAATCATGGCGCCCTGCTCCTCGCCGTGAATCTCTTGGAGGGACAGGCCGCAGATGTCGTCGGCCCGACGCCCCGACATCTGTTCGTACGCTGGATTTACCCTCTGGACCGTGAACGCTGGGGAATCCCCGTCCTGCTCCAAGTCGAAGAGCAGAAATCCTTCTTGGGAATGTTCGAAGAGGGTATTGGCCTGTCTGAGGTGCCGTTCTCGCTGTTTTCGGGCCGTGATGTCCTGGATCGTACCGGTCATTCGGGTCGTGCGGCCGTCTTCTCGTTCGGCGGCGCCCCGGACTCGAACCTCTCGGCGCTGACCGGTCGTCGCCACCAAGGGAACTTCCATGTCGAACGGTGTCCCGTCGTCCAAACACCGCCGGGCAGCGGTCTTCACGCGGTCTCGTACCGGCGGCGGGTAGAACTGGAAGGCGCGTTCTAGGTCGAAGTTGGTGTTTTTCGGGAGGCCGAGCAGGCGATGGAACTCATCGGACCCCGCAAAGGCATCGGATTTCGGGTCATACTCCCATCCTCCAATCTGTGCAACCCCCTGCATACGCTGTAGGCGATCCCGCTGAGTGCGCAGCGCCCGTTGGATCCGGCGCTGCTTCGTGATGTCCTGCCTGACAACCACCCAGTGGGTAATCTGCTCGTCGGTGCGGACGGGGGCCAACACCCACGTAAAGGTCCGTGTCTCCCCCTCCTGGCGCCCCGATGTCTCCCCGCGTACCGATTCTCCGGCCCGTAAGGCGCGGCAAACCCGACATTCGGCCTCAGAATCCGTCTCCAGATTCTCGAAAATCCAGGGCTTCGTGCCCTTCAGAGCAGATTTGCTCCTGCTGCTGCCCGCGACGTATGCCTCGTTGGCCCAGGCGAGCCGAGCGTCGGAGGGCTCCTCTGGATTGCCCTCGATGATGCTCACCGGTTCGCCGACCTGTTGAAGGGCGGAGGTGAGATAGCTCGTCTCATGGCTCCGCAAACGCGCTTCCAGCAGGTTGGTGGCCACGTCGGCCAGCAGGGCCAGCAGGGCCCGGTCTTCCTCCCCAAAAGATTTGGGGGCCGGACCCGTGAGGCACAGCGTGCCTACGTAGAGCCGGTCGTCAATCGCCAGCGGCGCGCCGGCGTAGAACCGGATGTTCTCTTCCCTGATGAAAGGATTGTCTTGAAACCGCGGGTCGGTCCGGGTGTCCTCAACGACCATGACGCCGCCTCCCTCAATGGCGTGGGTACAGAAGGATTGCTCGCGGGGCGTTTCGTCGAGGCTGATCCCGCAGGTGGCCTTGAACCACTGGCGCTCTTCGTCCACGAGACTAACCGCTGCTCCCTGCACGCCGAAGACCTGCCGGGCCACCTCGGCAATCCGGTCGAAGGCGGCCTCCGGATCGGTGTCGAGAATGTTGAGTCGACCGAGTGCGTCGAGCCGTCTGGACTCGTCGGTCGGAATCGGACGAGACATAGGGGAGATACGCGAAAAGTTAGGAAGAGAGTTATCTCCCCAACCCACCATGAATGACAGTGTTGGAAAGAAACCCCAGAAATCCCTGTACCAAATTCGGCCTCACCTTTCTCCTTTGAACGCTCGACGGTTCACCCAACGTCCGGTGTTCGGTCGGAGAGGTCCAGAAGAGACGGAGGTTGGACAACGTGGCTCAAATGTCGGTCGTGCGTCCCGGGCGAGCGTCGTGACGGCCATATCCTGACAGAAGACACGCTTTCAGAGGCGTTAGACCCACTGCTTCCCCGCCAGAAAACACCACCCGATGAGAGACTGGACCTCTCAGAATGGGCAGGGGAGGGGATGGTTCGAGGGCGGGAGAAATTGATTTGAGAGGCCGCCGGGCTCAGGCCTTCGTGCCCTACCGATCCGTGAGAACGTACGTACACGACTGTCCGCGACGGCTGCGGACCGTGTATGGCCACAAGCAGAGAACGGACATTGGGAACGTATTCGCGTATCGGTGATCTTCCTGTACCGGATACCCCTGATCTCCGTTCTCCTCGACGCTCCGTGCGCGGTTGGGAAGCACCACGTCTGCCAGGGTTCGGATGCGTTGGAGCAGGCGGCCGCGGCGGGAAGGAGGATTTTCGCGGTTGAAAAGGCTCCGCTGGTTCATCGGCCTGCTCGCGTATTGAGGGCCCGTCGGCTGGTGAAACGCGCGGCCGACGCGTGAGATGCGTCCACGGCACCACGCTCCCGCGTCTCCCACGGGAGAACCGCAGACGCGGGCTCACGCCCCGCGTAGGCCCCAGGTCGATCACGGCCAGGGGGGAGAGGGGAGATGTGCCGCCAACACCTCCCGGTTCACAACCTTCTGCCGCTAATCCGACCGCGTGAGTTGTTCGATGAGGGCGCGGTGTTGGGGATGCTCCGTGGTCAGGGCCGTCCGGTCGGCCAGTTCGAAATCTGCGAAGTCGAACGCCGGGGCCGTCGTGCATCCGGCGAGGGCGTAGCCGTCGTCCACGGCGACCGTCGCCCCGAACCAGGTCCCGGCGGGCACGACAGTGTGGAGCCGGTGCCCTTCGTCCACCGCTCGGCCGAGCGTGCAGGTCGTCCGGGTGCCGTCCGGCGCGATTTGGTGGAGAGTCAGCGGGGTCCCGGCGTAGAAGTGCCACGCCTCGTCCTGCCGGATGCGGTGCAGGGCGGAAAAGGCATCGCCGGGCAGGAGAAAGTAGATGAGTGCGGCCGCGTCGCGTCCCCCTTCGAATCGGTCCGGCAGGGCCGCCTCGGGAATGTGCGTATCCGCCCGGTAGGTTTCGCGGTAGTACCCGCCCTCGGGGTGAGCCTCCAGGGTGAGTCGGTCGATCCAGGTCTGCGCGTCGTCGGGCACGACGTGTTGGGTCTGAGTTCGGGGAGCACACGATCCCAAACGTACAGTTCCGGCGGCCCTGTCACAACCACCGCGGGTTCCGGCCCGGCGATCCCGCCGTGTCCACGATCCGGACCTGGACACCATCCAGTCCAGGCGACCATTTCGCCCCGCCGAGACCACCCGCACACGATCCACCGGTCCTCCGATCAGATCGCCCCGCTGTGAACGAACCAGCCGAGTCCTACGGTGAAGGCGTAGAGGCCCCAAAGGCCGTGCTCCACCGCCACCTGTAGGGCGGACTCGGTGCGGGCGTACGTGACAGCAAACTGGACCCCGATGACGGTCGTCATGACGGGAGCCACCCAGTTGGCAAATATGATGTGGGCGAAGCCGAAGGCGAGGCTGCTAGCCGTGATTTTTCCCCAGCGTGTAGGGAATAGCGCCTCGTAGCGGTGAAAAAAGAAGGCCCGGAAGATGACCTCCTGCGGGTATACCGACAAGATTGGATAGGTCACCAGGAGGATCAGCCACACCTCCGTGTGGGACCGCGGAAAGGTGAGGAGGAGGTCGGGACGCAGAAGTGCGAAGGCCCCGCCCACAGCGAGCGCGCCCGGAAGAAACCACCAGAGAATCCGGCTCAGGTGCTGTCGAAAGGCGTCCCTGTGCCAGAGCCGACACTGCTTGAAGGTGCTGTCGCGCCAGAGCAGCACCGTGCAGCCGACCGCGAGGGCAACGAGAATCGGCATCAACCACTCCTCCAGGGCGTGGCGCTGGCTGTACAGCAGAAGAGGAAGGCCAAGATACAGCAGAGCAAGCTCGGCCCACAGGTACAGACGACCCAATCCGCCGGAGACGGGAGCGTCACCGTCCCGGTGGAGTGCTCGGACAGGGGACTGGACGGCGCGAGGCGGATCGTCGGAAGCACGAATTCCGCGGGCGTTCTCAAACATCGGTCATCCCCCCCGAGCGAGTTTGCGTGACTATTGGCGTGAGGGTCTGCATCCTTATATTGTCGCCCACACGAAGCGGCACCTTAAACCCATCGCTGTATTGGCTCTACTAGGCCCGAGTGCGTTCTTGTCCCAGTTGGTTGAAGTTTGACCGGGGGATTTTCCTGGGCTCGGTTTCAGGCTTCTCTGGCTCCCGTCACCCCGGTTGTCCTCGCACTGGGGTCCCCCTGGCTGTCCTCAGCCTACTAACCGTCGCTCCCGTCACTGCCGTCGTCCTCGCCATCGTCGTCGTTTCCTCCTCCGATCTCGACGTTGACGACCCCGTTCTCGAACTCCTTTTCGATTTCGAGAAGGTCGTCGGTGGACTGGTACTGAGCGAGATTCCGGACGCCTCCCTCGGACGTTTTGAACCAGGTACTCGGGTCGAGCTTCACGGTGAGGGACCGAGACAGGCCGTCGCTGGTGACCTCGAGGGGGTTTTGCTCAAACTCCCGCTCGACCTCGATCTCCGCCTCGATGTAGGAGGTGAAGTTCTTCGGATCCCCATCGGCCGGGGTGAACGTACCGACCACGATCATGCTCGCCTCCTTCGGAACGTTTGGGAACTCCTCCCGGATCCGGTTGAGAAGGTCCTGGATCCGCTGCTGCTCCTTCTGGGTGTCGTCCTCATCGGGTTCGAGGTTGTCAACCGCGAACTCGAACTCGGTGTACGTACCGACCGGGACGTCTGCGGTGTCCGCAGAGGCAAACTCTGTCCCATTCAGAGGTAGGTCCAAAAACGAGGGAGGGGCTTCGAAGTCGAGGCTGTCCGCCTGCCCGCCAAGTTCGAACTCTTCGACGATGAAGCGAATGTCGGTGATTTTGAGCTCGTCTCCGTTGGCACCCTGTACGACGACTGAGTCATGGGCGCTTTTGAGGAGGGAGGTAGCTGAAGACGAGCTGGAAGTGCTGGTAGTTTGAAAGTTGACCGCGAGGGTGCCGGGGCTGGCCCCGCTCATGCTCCCTCCCGAGTCGCAGGCGGCCAGGCCCAAAAGGGCGAGAGCGGCCCCGAACACGAGCGAGAGAGCGCGAGAACGCGAAAGGAGAGTGCTGAGGTAGCGCATACAGGTGCGGCTGATTTGCAGAAATACAGAGGAGTCAGGTAAGCGCAGTGCAGGGGCTTCACTGCAGAGATCGGTCCCATTCGTCCTCAGTTTGAGCAGCGGGCGCTCCGTATTTCTACTTTTTCACGTTTGGGCCACAGATGAGAAAGTTGATATCGACCCCACCGCTGGCCCTCTCGGAGGGGGACAGTCGCGCCCCTTCGCCCGCCCAGGCCCTCGCCTACGCGAGGGAGCAGACCGTTGTCTTCTCCGCCATCGCAACGGTTCGGCGCGGGCCCTCCGGAAGCGGCGGAACCCAGTCGGCCTCGGAGACAAAAAGCGCGACCTTCGCCGCAATGTAGGCTTCCCTCCCGTACTCGGTCGTCTCTCCGAGCCGGGGCACCACTTCCTTTTCGAGCTCTTCTTCCTCCACCTCGACCGTCCCCTCCGCGTCGACCGTCCGCGTCTCGGAAATCTCTCTCATCGCGGCCTCGATTCCGCTCGCCAGGCCGCCCTGCCCCAGGGTGATGGCGAGGGTTCTGCACGCGAGGTCTTCCCGTGCGACAACGCCGATGAGCATCGGTGGACCGTCCTTGCCGCCCTCCTCTCTCGTGTCGTCCAGATGCAGGAAGAGTCCTCGGTCCTGGCCCTCGGGCCCTTCTCCCAGAAAGACAAACGGGCACCAGGCCCCGAGGTCGAACGTGTCGGGGCGAAGGCGACGTGGAGGGGACACCTCCGAGATGATCTTCTGGACTGGGGCGCGGTCGGAGATGTCCAGCACGCGCCGGTCGGGCCGCCACGCCGCGATGGCGGCAATGCGGGGGACGTCCTCGAACGCCTGGCCCGCCCCGACCTCCTCCGGGGCCTCGGCGTGACGACTGCTTGCGATCGCTGCGGCGATCTCGCCGGTCGCGAAGCACCACTCGCTCCAGTCGGCATGGCCCGCCGCGCCTTTGTTTCTGATCTGCCGGTCGTAGGTACCTACAAGACGAGGATATCGGCCGGTCAGCTCGTCGTGAAGACGCCTCGGGATTGCGAGCCGAGGGGCAGCGGAATGTTCTGAGCTTGACCTGGACATCAGGACCCGTGATCTGCAAAGGGAAAAGCGGTCCAGGAGATCTACAAAGCGTCAAGCGGATTAGATTCGGAGACGGGTCATCATTCCCGTCGGCATCGGCTCCGCTTTGGGCCAGTGAGCAGAGCCGGGATTTCCAGAAGTGGATCTCCAGGCGGGCGCCTTCGAAGAGACGATCAGCCACTTCCGGAGGGCTGTCTCCGCGACCGCCTGGTGGCCCGGACGCTCCGCCCGGGCGCTCCGTGAGGGCCCCGACCCTGGAGCCATAGCTGGATCCAAGAGCGGAGAGGGCGGCGGCCGAGTCTCGGTTGCGCGGCCTGGCGGAGGGCCCCCCGATGGGCGCGGGTCCTCGTGGCCGGCGCGGCCGGGTCGCTCGACCGGGCGCTGGCGGCCGCTGCCGGTGACGGGCCCGAGGATGGAGCGGCGGTCTATCAGCCCGGAGGCCGAAGAGCTCGGCCTTCCGGAGAGCCCGCTTCCGAGATATGCTTCTGCGATCGAGCAAAGTGGGACTCGGCCCGCGGTTGGCGACCCGCTCCGCCGTTGCGGAGGCCGACGGAGGAGGCGTGTGCCCAGTGCGGAAACCGGACGGGGCCGCTTGGGTGCCTCGTCTGAACTGATAGGCCCTTCTGGACGAGTACATTCTTCTCCTCTCACCGGGTCGTCGGACGCACCGGGGCCTCGCGGAAGGAGCGACGGTCGTCCGAACCGGAGAGGAGAGCGAGCCGGGCGCGCCGGGTGGCCCGACTCGGCCCAGTTCACGCGGACGTGGCCAACCCGGTCTTTTTCAGGCGGTCGACGAACGGCTGTTCGTAGAAGCGCTCTCCAGTGGCCTCAGCGAGGGCATTGGCCAGTGCGGCAGAAACGGGCGGCAGTCCGGGTTCGCCGAGGCCCGTCGGGTCAATGCCGTTGTCGACAAAGTGCGTCTCGATCGACTTCGGGGCCTCGGGCATCCGAATGAGCCGGTAGTCGTCAAAATTGTCCTGATCGGGCTGGCCGTCGGTGAGCGTGAGCTTGCTGTACAGGGCGTGCCCAATGCCGTCGATGACACTGCCCTCTACCTGATTGCGGGCCGCGTCCGGATTGACGACAATGCCGCAGTCGACCCCGTTCCAGACCTTGTCGATTCGGGGCGTATCGCCCTCAAGCGTAAGCTCCACAACCTGTGCGACGTACGAGTTGTGAGAGTAGTAGGCCGATACGCCGCGGTTCACGTCCGATGGGGTATCGTCCCAGTTGGACTTCTCGCGGACCAGCTCGAGCACCCCTGCGTAGCGCTCGGCGTCGTAGTCGTGCTCGTCCCCAACCGGATCGCGCATCGCCCGGTCAAACAGCTCCAGTCGGAAGTCGATCGGGTCTTTGTCGGCAATCTTGGCTACTTCGTCCAGGAACGACTGCTCGGCACCCGCGATGAAGTTGGAGCGGGGCGCGCGCCAGGCGCCCGTCGTGACGTTGGAGTCGAGCGAAAGATCTTCAGCCAGGTAGTGCTCGACGGCGCCCGCCGGGAAGCGATCGGCAAAAACGGGACTCTTGCTCACGCCCGCCCCACGGGCATGAAACCCGACGAGGCTGCCGTCGGCATCCAGGGCCGCGCGGTACTTCACCTGGTAGGTCGGGCGGTACGTGCCCTGGGTCATGTCGTCCTCACGGGTGTAAACAAGCTTCACCGGCCCCCCCACTTTCTGGGAGATGGCCGCGGCCTCGACGCCGAAGTTGCCGTAGAGCCGGCGCCCGAAGCCGCCGCCCATCCGCGTCATCTGGACGGACACCTTGTCCTCGGGCAGGCCGAGCAGGCCCGATACGGAGGCACGCAAGTACTCGGGCGTCTGGATCGGCCCGTGGAGCTTCGCGCGCTTCCCAGTCACGTCCGCGAAGAAGTTCATCGGCTCCATCGTGTTGTGCGCGAGGAACGGCGCACTGTACGTCCGCTCGATGACCCGGTCCGCCTGCTCGAAGGCGGCCTCGGGGTTGCCGTCGCGCCGCGACGGCTCCACGTCCCCCTCGTCCAGGAGTCGGCCCAACTCTCGCCTGTGGTCGGCGGTGCTCTCGGGCGGGGAATCCTGCTCCCATTCGACCTTCAGCGCCTGCTTTGCCTGCAGGACCTCCCACGTCGAACGGCCGGTGACGACGACCAGCTCCGGGAAGGCATTGACGTCCGACCACTGGCGGCTGCCCTCGGGCGGCGCCGCGTCGACGGTGAAGATGTCTTCAACGCCAGGCATCCCCTTCGCTTCGCTGGCATCGACCGACCCGATGGTCATGCCGAATGCGGGCGGATGCTTGACCATCGCAATCCGCATGTCCTCCCGCTCCATGTCCAGCCCGAAGAGCGGCTTTCCCGTCACGATCTCCCGGGCGTCGACGTTCTTACGGGAGGTCCCGATGATGTCGAAGTCGCTCGGGTCTTTGAGCTCGATGTCTTCGGGAACCGGCATCGTCGCCGCCTCGGAGGCGACCTCGCCGTACCCCAGCGTCTGGCCGCTGGCCTCGTGGCGGATGGTGCCGTCCGCGGTCGTCACCTCCGAGACCGGCACGTCCCAGCGCTGGGCCGCCGCGTCCATCAGCATCCGGCGGGCCGCGGCGCCGGCCGTGCGAAGCCCCTCCCATCCCTGGCGGATCGACTGGCTTCCGCCGGCCAGCTGACGGGTGTATTTGTCGGTGTCCAGTCCGGCCTGCTCGACGACCACGTTACGCCAGTCTACGTCCAGCTCGTCGGCAACGATCATGGGCATCGACGTCTTCACGTTCTGCCCAATCTCGGGGTTCGGGGACATGATCGTCACCAGTCCGTTGTCCCCGATCTCCAGGAAGGCGTTCACGCCGAACCACTGGTCCGGAGGGCCCTTCGCGGGGGCCGGGCCGGACGGTTCGCACCCGGCAAACCAGTTGAAGCCGATCATCAGGCCACCGCCCGCAAGTGCCGACGCTTTCAAAAACGATCGTCGATCCATGTCTGTGCTGTTGGTACCCATGGGGATCCCTCGTTTGGATGAATGAGACGCATAGACGCGGCGTCGGGGGGACTCGGCTAGACGTTTTCGGCGGCGGTCTTGATGGCCTCCCGGATGCGCACGTAGGTGCCGCACCGGCAGATGTTGCCCGCCATGGCCTCCTCAATCTCGGCCTCCGTGGGATTGGCGTTCTTGGCTAGAAGTGCCGAGGCGCTCATGATCTGCCCGGCCTGGCAGTAGCCGCACTGCGGCACATCGTGCTCCAGCCACGCTTCCTGGACCGGATGCAGGTCCTCCCCGTCGTCGTCGGCCAGGCCTTCGATGGTGGTGATCGGCATGTCGTTTACGGCCGACACCGGGAGCGAACACGACCGCACTGCGTTGCCGTCCAGGTGGATGGTGCAGGCCCCACACTGGGCGATGCCGCACCCGTACTTGGTGCCGACCAACCCCAAATGCTCCCGCAATACCCAGAGAACGGGGGTCTTCGGGTCGACGTCAACCTCATGCTGCTTGCCGTTGACAGTGAGGGTAAATGTAGCCATGACTGGGACCGAGTAGTGGGGAGGGGTTGGTGTACACCGTGTTTTTGTGTAGTCCGGTACCAAAGTGGACCTCAAAAAGATAAAAAGTCAACCGCTCGAAGGCCCGGTCCCGCATCGCATTCGTCGCGCGCTCCGCGTGCCCGGCGCTCCGCGTACTCGGACGCCTCGTGAACTGTGGTATCGTGAACTGTGGTGTCCGGGCCGTCGGATTCCGGGACCGGACGGATCCTCGGTTTGTGCCCCGCATTAGAGGAACAGCGTCGGTGTTGTAGTGAGCAACAGGTGCTTTGAAGCCGTGCCCTCACACGGACCGGACGCTCCCGTCTTTCCACGTTCGTCTGCTTGCCCATGTCCGTTGCCGAATCCCCGACTGGCCGCCTGGACGCGAGCGAAGAAAACAGCGACGCTCCCGGCGCGCTCGCCGATACGTTCGGGCGAACCCTCCGCGACCTGCGCATCTCGGTGATCGACCGGTGCAACTTCCGCTGCGACTACTGCATGCCGATGGAGACCTACGGGGAGGACTATTCCTTTCTCGATCCCGACCACTACCTCTCGTTCGAGGAGATCGTGCGGCTGGTGCGTCTCTTCTCGGAGTGCGGGGTCAAGAAGATTCGCATTACCGGAGGAGAGCCGCTTTTGCGCCCGAACCTGGAAGACCTGATCCGCGAGATCGCGCAGGTCAAGGGCATTCAGGACATTGCCCTCACGACGAACGGGTACCTGCTGACCGATCAGGCGGAGGCCCTCGCCGAGGCGGGCCTGCACCGAGTCACCGTCAGTCTCGACGCACTCGACCCAGAGCTTTTCCGTGAGATGAACGGGGTGGGGAAGGGACCGGAACCGGTGCTCGACGGCATTGAGGCGGCCGACCGCGCGGGGCTCACGCCGCTCAAGGTCAACACGGTTGTGCGCCGTGGAGTCAATGACGAGTCGGTGATCCCGCTCGTTCGTCACTTTCGAGGCACCGGTCGCATCGTGCGCTTCATCGAGTACATGGACGTGGGGACGCGCAACGGTTGGGACCGGTCGGAGGTCGTGCCCTCCGCGGAGCTCAAGGAGCGGATCGACGCGGTGTTTGCCATCGAGCCCCTGAACCCGAACTACCCCGGGGAGGTGGCCAACCGGTACCGTTTCGTCGACGGGGCCGGGGAAATCGGGTTCATCTCCTCCGTCACGAATCCCTTCTGCGGGGACTGCACGCGGGCACGCCTGTCGACCGAAGGTACCCTGTATACGTGCCTCTTCGCGAGTGAGGGAACAGACTTCCGGGCGCTGCTGCGCGACGGGGCGACCGACGACGCCATCCTCGACCGCATCGGCGCCGTCTGGGGCGACCGGAACAACCGCTACTCGGAGGAGCGCGCACAGGCCACCGACCAGGGCGCCGACGACCGCGTGGAGATGTACGAGATCGGTGGATAGCGCTCCCCGCCCGCTTTCTGAATGGATTTTCTGACTGATCCCCTCTCACGCCATGGCTCCCTCTCCCGATTCCCCGAGCCCCCCCGACGCGACGGATGTCCGTGCCGTCCAGGTGCAGTACTACGCTCAGTTGCGCGAGGAGGCCGGGCGGGACGCAGAGACGGTGCGGACCGAAGCGCCCTCCGTGTCGGCGCTCTACGAGGAACTGAACCGGCAACACGGGTTTTCCCTCCCCTCGGATCGTCTCCGCGTGGCCGTCAACGGATCGTTCGTGGACTGGGACACGGCCCTTGCTCCTCAAGATCTTGTCGTATTCATTCCCCCCGTTGCTGGCGGGTAGTCCGATGGACACGTTTCCACTCTTCTCGATGACCGACGCGCCCATCCGGTCGCAGGAGCGGAAGGCCGACCTGCACGCCCTCGAGGCCGGCGGCTACGTGGAGTTCGAGGGCCGGGTACGAAATCACTCCCAGGGCCGAGGGGTCAAACGGCTCTACTACGAGGCCTACCAGGAGCTTGCGCAGTCGGAGGGAGAGGCCATCGTACAGGACGCCCTTGAGCAGTTTCCCATCGTAGACGCCGCGTGCGTGCACCGGGTGGGAGCGATTGGTCTGGGCGAAGTGGCGGTGTGGATCGGGGTCGTATCCGCGCACCGCAAAGATGCGTTTCGGGCCTGCAGCTACTGCATCGACGAGATTAAGGCCCGCCTTCCCATTTGGAAGAAGGAAACCTACGCGGACGGCACCTCGGAATGGGTGAACTGCGGCTGCGGCCACGAGTCGAGCGATCCGTACGCGGAGGCCGCCGAGCACCAGACGACGAGTCGTGCCTCGGCGACGTAGGGAGTGGGGGGGAACGCAGGCTGTCGGTGGAGGACGAGGTGGTTGGCGTGCTGGGGCCGTCCGGCGGTGGCAGGACCACGTTGCTGTCACGGGTTGCGGGCACGAAGGCGCCGACGGCCGGTACGGTTCGACTAAGCGGCGACCTTCTGTCCGGCCCCTTCTTGAAACCCGCGGGACAGCGCGCGTCTTCCAAAAAAGTGCTCTCTCCTTACCTGACGGCCCGATAAACATCCGCCGCGCCGCCCCTCCCCGATCAGGTCGGACCGCTGGCAACTCGGCTCGACATCGACGGCGTCCTGGCCCAAATGGCGTCTACCGCTGCCAGGGGGAGGGGCGGCGTGTGAAGGTTGCCCGGGGCACTGGGGGCAGCCAACCCGGACGTATTGCTGCTCGACGAGCCGACAGCCGAGTTTGGGCCCCGGCGGGACAGGCAGGTGTTCGGGGGCGTCTCCCCCAGGAGGCCCCACGTAATTCCCCGATGATCGCAGCCCGCGCTCCGCGCCCTTTGTGACCGGCCTCGTCGCCGGAAAGACGAGAGGGACGGCACCAGGAGCGTCGTTGCGGCCGCGCATCGGCGCCACCGCGTCCTGACAAGACGAGGCACGTTTGCGTGGCCGAACGGCGGGCCCGACGGCGCTGCTCACCAGAAAGACCCCCACCGGACCGACCGATGATTTCTATTTCCGAGGCACAGGCCGTTGTGGAGCGCCACGCCCCGGCCCCCGAACGTACGGAGGTTCCCCTCGCCGAAGCGGGAGGACTGCGGCTGGCTAGCGCCGTCACGGCGCCGGAGCCGATGCCCGCCTTCGATAACAGCTCGATGGACGGCTACGCGGTGGCGCTGCGGGACCCTGCGTCCGACAATGCCCAGGAGCTGCGGGTCGTCGGGGAGTCTCAGGCGGGCGATCCGTTCGAGGAGACCGTGCAGCCGGGACAGGCGGTCAAGATCTCAACAGGGGCCGTGGTGCCGGCGGGCGCCGACCGCGTTGTTCCGATTGAGGATACGGACGGAGGGGACCCACGAGTTCATCTCAACGACATCGGCGCTCCACACGCCAACGTTCGTTTTCGGGGAGAGGAGGTGGCGGTGGGGGACGCCATTGCGGAGGCGGGGGAGCGCCTAACGCCGCCCCTTCTGGGCCGATTGGCGAGTCTGGGCGTCGCCCAGGTCCCGGTCTTTGCCCCCCCTGTGGTCGCGCTCCTGACCACGGGCAGCGAGCTGGTGGACGTGGACGCGGATCTGGGGCCCGGCCAGATTCGCGATGCCAACCGGTACGTCCTCACAGCCGTCCTCAACGAAACGGGAGCGAGGCTCGGGCCCGTCGAGTCGGTCCCCGACCGGTGGGACGACACCGCAGACGCCATCGACCGGGCGGCGGACAGGGCCGATGTCGTGCTCGTGACTGGGGGGGTGTCCGTCGGCCCGCACGACCACGTGAAGAGCGCCGCCGAGGAGGTCGGCTTCGAGCGGCGCTTCTGGAAGGTGCGGCAGAAGCCCGGCAAGCCGCTCTACTCTGCGACGCGGGACGAGACTCTTCTTCTCGGTCTTCCCGGGAACCCCTTCTCCGCCACCATCAGCACGATGGTGTACGTCTGCCCGCTCCTCCGACGGGGCCAGGGGAACTCGCACCCGGAGGGCCGACGGATGCCGGGACGCCTGGCCGCGTCCTACGATCGACTGGCACCCGAGCGCGCGCAGTTCGTGCTGGTGCGGGTCGACGGCGTCGAGGAAGGGACGGCGGTGGTGCGTGGAGTGGACAAACAGGGCTCCCATATGCTGGCAGGACTCCACGAGAGCGACGGATACATCCACGTCCCCGCCGACCGCGAACGCGTGGAAGCCGGCGAGCGGTTCGACGTGACGCTCTTTCCCTGGCACGAGGCCGGTCGCGTTGCCGAGCGGGCGGGAGAGGTGCAGCCGGACGCAGTGTGAGAGTTAAAGAACGGACCTTTTGCAAGCAGATAAAAAAGACGCTCCATGCGAGAACTGAAGCGCATTCTTCGGGAGGCCACCCGACTGCGGGAGGAGGACGTGCCCGCGGCCGTCGCGACCATCGTAGAGATTGAAGGCTCGTCGTACCGGCGGGAAGGCGCACGCATGCTCGTTCGTCCCGACGGGGAGTACGTGGGCACGATCTCCGGCGGCTGCCTGGAGGGGGAGGTGGCCGAGCGGGCCGCGGGAGTGGTGGAGACGGGCCAGCCGGACCTCCTGACGCTGGAGCAACAGGAGGGCGAGGACCCCTTCGGTTTTGGCAGCGGGTGCGGTGGCACCATCCACGTCATGCTCGAACCATTTCGCGCCGACCCCGAGGCTCCCGGTGCTCTCGCCCTCATCCGGCAGTGCGTGGAGCGGCGAACCTCCGGGGCGCTGGCCACAGTCTACCGGGCGACGGGCAGTCTGGACGGCGAGGAGGGCCGCCACCTGCTGGTGACGGCGGAGAAGCCGTCCGGACGCGGAGACATCACGTCGGACGTCCTGCGGGAGGCCGTCGCCGAAGACGCCTCGAAGGCGCTCCGCGAGGGCCGGGCGCTGCGAACCCCGTACTCCCTGCAGCAGGGCCGGGCCGACGTGCTGATCGAGCACGTGGTGCCGCCCCTTCGTCTCCTCATTTTTGGCGAGGAGCACGACGTAGCGCCGCTGGTCGCGCAGGCCAACCTCCTGGGCTGGACGCCGGTCGTCGTGGGGGCCTCGCCCGAGCCGGCGCTCGAAGACCAGTTTCCCGACGCGGCGGACCGCGTCGCGCTTCCGCATCCCGAGACCGTCTCCGAGACGCTTCGGCGCGTGGGTGAGCGCGACGCGGCCGTGGTGATGAGCCACAACTATATCCGCGACCGGGCGGTGCTCCGGTACCTCCTTCGAACCGACGTTGGATACGTGGGGGCGCTCGGGGCCCGCTCGCGGCTCGAACGGCTGGCAGAGGATTTCGCGGCCGGGGACGCGCCGGCGGACCGGGCCGCCCGCGACGCGATGGCCGACGGGCGCCTCCACGCTCCGGTCGGACTCGACATTGGCGCGGAAACTCCGGAGGAAATTGCTCTTTCTATCGCGGCGGAGGTCCAGGCCGTGTTCACTGGAGCGGAGGGCGGTTTTCTGTCCGAGGGCACAGGTCGCATTCATCCGTCGGGGGCCCGGCCCGAGACGACGGAAGCGGCGGGCGCTTCGCCCGGCACCAAGCCGACGGCCCCGTAGTCGTTGCTCCCGTACACCCGCTATGAGCCCCCTCGAAGCGCCCTCCGTGATCGTTCTCGCCGCGGGGCGTTCCCGGCGGATGGAGGAGCGAAACAAGCTCCTTCTGAAAATCGGCGGACGGCCTGTACTAACCCGCGTGCTCCGGGCGTTCGCGGAGGCTCCGGTGGCGGAATTAATCGTCGTGACTGGTGCCCAGCGCGAGCGCGTCGCCGCGCTGGTGGAGTCGACAGATGGGGCACGCGCCGCCCACAACCCCGAGTTTCGGTCCGGCATGGCCTCCTCCATCCGGCGGGGCATCCGCGCAGCCGACCCCGAGACGCCCGGACTGGCACTCTGCCCGGCCGACCTGCCGTTGCTTTCCGCACGCACTGTGGATGTGCTTTTCCGGACCTTCGCCGGTGAGACGAGACCCCGGATCGTAGCCCCCACGTACGAGGGCCAACAGGGCCATCCCGTCCTCTTCGGCGCATCGTTCCGTGGGGCCCTGCTGGACCTGGAGGGCGATCGGGGCGCTCGGGGCCTCCTGCGACAGGATGAGGCCCCGATCACCCGCGTGCCCGTCCCGGACGACGGCATTCTGCGCGACGTAGACACGCCTGAGGCCCTCGAGAGGGTGCGGTGGCGGGTGGCCCGGGCAGACGTCGCAGATCCCTGATGCTTTGTCTGGAACGCGGCTGGATCGAGGACCCGGACGCGTGGTCCGCGAAAATTGCTCTGGCACCCTTGGCTCAGAGAAAATTGGCTCAGAAAATGGGTTCAGGAAGAGGACGCCCCCTCGCTCCTTTCCCGTGGATCAATTGCGTCCCGAGACGGCGCAACGGCGAGTTGGGTTCGTGAAGAAGGGTGAGGGTCACACCGCCCCATGGTTTTACGGGCGCGGGCAGGCGGGTTGCGCCCCACCGACCGGGACCGTCGCCGGCACCTCTGGAGAACGGGCGCGCTCCCGATCGGTCCAATTTCCCCGAGCCTCCCTGTGTCGAGACGATAATTCCCCATGTCGACGTTCGCCGAGATTGCCAAGACGTTCCGGGCCGCCGGCCCCGACCTCCGGATTGATCTGCTTCGGGAGTACGCGGGTCGACTGCCACCTCTGCCCGACGCATACGCCGAGATGCGGGACGCCGGGATCGGGAGCGTCCCCGAGTGCCGGTCGGCGGCGTTCCTGCATGTTGAGGTGGAAGACGGGCGCGTTCGGTTGTACGCCGACGCACCACGGGAGGCCGCCACGGCCCGGGCGTTCCTGGCGATTCTTCGAGAAGCGTTCCACGACGCCTCCCTGTCGGCCGTTCGCACCGCGCCCGCCGACCCGCTTGCTCGACTCGGGCTCGCCGAGCAACTGGGGCTGCAACGAAAGAAGGGACTGACCGCCCTCTACCGGCGTGTCCGGGAGGCCGCGGAGGACCCTTGACCTCGGCCTCCGGACGACCGTTCGCTTCCTATCGGGCGTACTCTTTCTCTCGCCGCGGCGAGCCTGTCCGGCCGAAGCACTTTGCGAGCGCCCCGAAGACTGACCTTGGGGCCACGGGAGGCCGTTTTCCAGACGGGCGGATCCATCGAAGCGACGGGACCCGGGTTGCCGTCTGTAGTACTGGGTAGAGCGTGGGGAGCTGAGCTGGAGTGGGCTCAGGGTCCTTCACGCAGAACGCGTCGCTGACGTGTTCAGCGCGACCGCCCCACGGAGCGAAGCGGTACGAAACAGGACGGGCTGTGAGGAATCCGCTCCAGGAAGGGGCAGACGAAGCCAGTGGCGAGCCTACCGATACGTGAATAAATTCGCGAAGTCCGATTCTTGCTGGCGGCTGTCCATGGTCCCCAGCTATCGGGGAAAACGATTTGCGTACGTTCTCACGGATCGGTAAGCTACTCCTGTACGCCGGACCAGGGTCGGCTCGGATATTGTTCTCGCTCTTCTGTAGGAACGATCAGGCTGCCCTGAAGATGTCTTCTGCACACGGATCCGTTCGACGAACCTCGCCCGACCGATGGCTCTGAGTGAGGAATCTTTCTTGCCCGACGCCGAGGACTGCGCCGAGACGTGGCGTGCTCTGCGCTGGCCTGACGGGCCGGAGTGCGTGGAGTGCGGCTCCCCGAACGTGGCGGTTCAAGACTGGGATTACCTCAGTTCGCTGAGGCGCTACGAGTGCTGGGAGTGCGGCCGGTGGTTCAACGACCGGTCCGGGACGTTTCTGGAGAGTTCGAAGGTGCGGCTTCCGAAGTGGATTCACGTTCTGCGGGAGATGGACAAGGGTCGGTTCGATCAACTCGATTGCCAAGGACCTGCCCCACACGTGCAAGACGGTTCATGGAATGGCCACTACGATGCGGGACGCCATATACCAGCGTCGTGAGGAGTAGCGCGGGGTCCTGACAGGGGAGGTCGAAGCCTCTGGGCGTGCACTTGACTCCTGGCCAGCAAGGCCAGACGCTCCTTCCCGAGGACCGATGAACACGGGCTCTTCTAAGGTCGGCCTCGCTTTGGCGATCAGCGCGTTGAACCGTCGGTCTGCTCCTTTGCCGGCCTGAATCCTCCGGGCCGGCCGGACTGCACTGCGCCCGCGGGACCTGTTCTCGCCTTCCTGCTCAAAGACTCGGTCGTCCTTAAAGACTCGGTTGTCCACGACGATATTTGGTATCGAATGAGCGCCGTACAAACCAGGTCTATTCACTCCAGCCCATTGACATGGCTCCAGATACCACCCGCATTCCAGACAGCACGACCCTTCGCGTCGAGGAAGACGTACTTCACTGGAGAAACGAGGACTTTTTCATCTCCGTCGAGGAGGCTGAGCAGATTAAAAGTCGGGTGGAGGAGAAACTACAGGAGGTCGAGGGGGTCCTGGTTGACAACGCTGAGGCTGGCGGCACCTGGCCGACCGAAACGGACGAGGTGTGGGGACGGCTCATGGAGAACATCTACCGGGAGGGAGTTCAATGCGCGACCGTGGCGGCATCAGCGACGAACGCCATGCACGTCAACCGCCTTTCGAAAGACAACGACACGTATGATCTAATCCGGGCCTTCAAGCCAGACGAGAGACAGCAAGCCGCGGAGTTCGCCTCGGCCTGAGGGACAGGGCGATTGCATCTTAAAGATTCTGGAGTAGGTGCTCCCGGTAGTTGTCGCCGGATGGCTCGCTTTCGTTTGTTTTTGGTCCCGGCGTCGACCCGATCGTCCTGCTTGACAGCAGAGGCAACAAGCTGCCGCACGACCGAAGAGAATCGCCGGTGGGCGGTCGGGCTTCTGGAGGGCGTCGAGTACGACGACCTGGATGGCGGGGTCGACGGCCAGGAGGTGTACAAGTCCCTGATGCGAGGGGAGGAGCCGCGAGTCGAACCGTTTGATACATTTCAGGCGGAGGCCGAGGCGATTGCGGAGTACCTGCGTCAGAAGAAGGAGGAGGGCGGCGAATCGCTGCGCGACACGTGCATCATCGCCCGCACAAAGTCTCTTCTCGACAACTACAGCGGCGCGCTCCGCGCCGCCGACCTGGATACATACGCGATACAGAGGGACCAGGCGGAGGACCGGTCCGCTCCGGGGGTTCGCCTAGCGACGATGCACCGCGCGAAGGGACTGGAGTTCGAGCGGGTGATTATCGCCGGCGTCACAGGCGGAACTGTCCCGCTTGGTAAGGCGCTTGCGGGGGCGGAAGATGATGCTACACGTGAGCAGATCCGCAAACAAGAGCGGTCGCTGCTTTACGTGTCGGCGACGCGGGCGAAGCGCGAGGTGATTGTTACGTGTCACGACGAGCCGAGCCCGTGGCTACCACTATGATTGTTTATTCGAGTCCGGACAAAGGCGCATCTATCTAGCTCATTGATTGCATGTCTACTCAGTCTTGCCAGATTTTCTGCACTGGCGATGTCCACCTCGGCCGTCGGCCCTCACGGGTGCCGACTGAAGACGACGATCTTTCGGTCCGGCACATTTGGGACAGGTTCATCGAGGCGGCCCTGAACCGGGAAGTGGACGTGGTCGCGTTGACCGGCGACATCGTCGATTCCGAGAATCAGATGTACGAAGCGTTCGGGGCCCTCGAACGCGGCGTCCAGCGTCTGCTCGAGGGCGGAATCGAGATCGTAGCGGTGGCAGGGAACCACGACCACAGCGTCTTTCCCCGGCTCGTCCGGGCCATCGACGCCGACGGGTTTCACCTGCTCGGGCAGGGCGGCACCTGGGAGGAGGTTCAGGTCGACCCCCGAGATGGGAACGGTCCCGTTCGATTCGTGGGCTGGTCCTTTCCGCAGGCCACCGCGCTTTCTTCGCCACTGGGCGGCTTGGAGGTTTCGGAGAGCGACGAGCCGACGATCGGTGTCCTTCACTGCGAGGCGGGGTCGGGCGAAGGGCAGTACGCACCCGTTCGGCGGGATGCACTTGCCCGGACGCCGGTCGACGCATGGCTTCTGGGCCACATCCACGCGCCGAACGATCACCGGGAGGCGGGACAGTTGCAGCTGTACCCCGGGTCTCTTCAACCTCTCGATCCCGGAGAACCGGGAATCCATGGGGCCTGGCTGATTGAGGTCTCCGGGCAGGACGCGACGGCCGAGCAGATTCCACTTGCGTCGCTTCGCTACGAGGAAACGGCGGTAGACGTCTCCGACTGCGAGGCGAGGGAGGACGTGGAGGAAACGGTTCTCCGTAGGCTCCGAGAGGGCGCCGCGGAGTTGGGAGAGCAGTTTCCCGACCTGCGCCACGTCGCACATCGTCTCCGATTTGAAGGACGGACCTCCCTGCACCGTGAGATTGAGGAGACGCTCCGCGAGATGGTGGGCTCTGTCCGCCGGGAGGTCGACCAGGTCGCGGCGACCATAGAAGACTTTACGCTTCAGACCCGACCGGACCACGACCTCGGCGAGATGGCTCGGGCCGACGATCCGCCCGGTGTGCTCGCGCAGCTCCTCCTGAAACTGGAAAACGGCGAGGCCGAGGGCGAGCGGATCCGGCGCGTCCTTCGCGAGGCGTCGAAAGCCACGAGGGAGGTCCACGAGTCGAGCCGGTATGAACCCCTGCGACGCGATTCGGAGACGCGGGAGCCTCCACAGCGAGAAGACCTTCAGGCGATGCTCTACCAGCAAGGCCTGCTTCTGCTAGACGAACTTCACGCAAGTCGCGACTGAGTCTGGACCATCGACGCATTTGCACTCTGTTTCGAAGAGCCGTTTCCCCGACCATGTCTCCGTCAGAAGAGTCGTCCGAGTCGACAGAAGCCTCGGACGTTCTCTGCTTCGAGCAGCTTCGCGTGAGCCGGTTCAATGGCATCGAGCACGGGCTGGAGGTGGAGCTTTGCGGCGGCGTAAATGTGATCCACGGGTCCAATGCCGCCGGAAAAACGACCCTGGCCCACGCGATCCGCGGGCTGCTGTGGCCCGAGCACGTGGGTGACCAGCTTCCAATCGTGGAGGCCAGCTTCATTCTCGACGGCTCGACCTGGCGGGTAGAGCTGGAGGGCGAGAGGTGCGGGTACACCCGAGACCAAAGCCCAGCGAGCCGGCCGTCCCTTCCGCCCGTGTCCCACGGGCCGCGCTACCACCTATACCTGCACGACCTCCTGGGCGGCGGAGACGAAGAGGAGTCATTTGCCCAGCGCATTCTGAAAGAAGCGCAGGGCGGCATCGACGTCGAAGGGGCGGCTGAGGAGTTGGGATTTGAGGTGCCGAGCCGGCGCACGGCCCAGATTACAAGCGCGGTTGAGGAGTTGCGCAAGAAGCGGGATGAGACGAAAGAAAACCAGGAAGCCCTCCGCCGCCGAGAGCAAACGCTTGGCGACCTCCGGGAGAAGAAGGCCGAGGCCGAGCGGGCGTCACGACGAGCCTCGGCGCTTGAGCAGGCCCAGGCGGTGGCCTCCGCCCGCCAGGCCCACGACGAAGCAGAGGCGGCGCTCGACCAGTTTCCAGACGTGATCGGCGAGGTCCAGGGCGATGAAGACGAGCAACTCGATTCTCTGCGGGAGGATCTGAGCGAAGCAGAGAACGAGATCCAGGAGGCCGAGGGTCAAATTGAGGACGCTCGAGAGACGCTTGAGGAGAGCCGGATTCCAGAGGATGGGCTCCCAGAGGGTCGAGTCGAGGAGCTTCGAGAGGTCGTTTCGACGATCCGGGAGCAAGAGCGAGAGGTCCGAGAGTACCGCTCGGAGGTGACGGAGGCTGAGGAGAAGGAGGAAACCGCGTGGGGCCGCTTGCCCGCAGGGGTAGACAAGGACACTGCCGTGGGCATCGACCTCCCCGAGTTAGAGAAAATCGAGTCGCACGTCAGGGCCGTCGAGGACTTTCAGGGGCGACGGGAGGCGTTCGAGACGGCCAGGGAGCTCTTTGAAGGAGCTGGCCCCGACGCTCCCATCGACACAATGAGAGACGGGCTGAGACATCTCCATCGTTGGCTCCAGTTTCCGGATGCAGGTGCCCAGTCTGGCCCGAAATGGCTTCACTGGGCCATTCTCATCGGAGGGCTTCTCGTTGCGGGGAGTGGTGCACTCCTGGGGCTGCTAGGCGCAGGTCTGGCGATGGGAGTGGGGATTGCCCTCGCCGTTCTTGGGGTGCTGATTGTAGCGGCAGAATGGCGCAGACACGCGCAGGACGGGGAGGACGGCAGCGGTCAACGCGACCTCCACGAGAAAGAGTACGAGCGCTTGGGTCTCGAAAGGCCGGCCGACTGGTCGCGGGATGCCGTCGAAGAGCACGCAGGCGTTCTCCTCGACCGGCTCCGGAAAGCGCACGTGGCCGCCGAGAAACAGGACACCTGGGACCGATTGCAGTCGGATTATGAGGCCCTTGATGCGACATCTGAGGAGCTGGATCAGGAGCGACAGCGACTGGCCGAGGAGCTGGGCGTCGACCCGGACGCGGGATCCCTTTCGCTGCCCGTGCTCCTGGAGCGACTCTCACGATGGCAAGCTGCCTACGACGAAATAGATGCAAAGCACGCGGCTCTGGATACTGCGCAGGATGAAGCTGAGAAGTGCCGCGCTCGCCTAAACGATGCACTTGAAGAATATGGGTTGGGCCCGATAGAGGACGCCAGCGAGGCAGAGGGAGCCGTACACACGCTGGAAACGGCGCGGAATGAGTTTCAGGAGGCGGAACGGGACCTCGAACAAGCCCAGGCCCAGAAAGAGGGCGCAATTCAAGATCGGGGGGAGGCCGAATCTGAGATCGAGGCCCTGTACGAAGACTTGAACTTGGAGCCGGGAGCCGAGGACGAGCTCCGAGAACTGGCCGGTCAACACGAGGACTACCAGAACGCCGTCGAAGAAGGGAGGAATAGGAAGGCAACTTTGGAGGCAGAGCTTCGCCAGCTCCGTCGCATGGACGCATATGAGGAGAGTATGGAGGAGCCGACGACGGAGGAGCTACAACGACAGCTCGACACGGCCGAAGAGATGGCGGAGCAAGAGGAGGAATATGCCGAACGGATTCAAAGTATCGAACACGAGATTGAGACGGCTCGGGAGGAGGGGACCCTAGAAGAGCGCCAGGCGAAGTACCGCGAGCGCCGGGACGAACTGGCGGGCGAGCGGGAACGGGATTACGAAAGGGCGGTCGGGAAGGTGCTCGCCGACTTTATTCAGGAAGAAACGCAGGATCAGGGGCTCCCACCGGTCTTTCACCGCGCCCGGGAGCTTTTCGCGGAGATAACCGACTACCGCTACGAGCTGACGCTTGACCGGAAAACTGCCTCCTTTCGCGCCTTCGACCACTCGTACGAGAAGACGTTTGCCCTGGAGGAGCTTTCCAGTGGGACCCAGGTCCAGCTCGTGCTTTCGGTCCGCATCGCCTTTCTAGAGACTCAGGAACAGGCCTGCCGGGCCCCCTTGGTGCTCGACGAAACCCTCGCCAACAGCGACGCCAGCCGGGCCCGCGCCATCATCGAGGCCGTGAAGACAATTTGCGAAGAGGGCCGACAGGTCCTCTACCTGACCGCTCAGGCAGATGAGGTCCAGAAGTGGAACGCGCAGCTCGATGGGGAAGATGGGCCGGACCACACCGTCATTTCGCTCGAAGAAGTTGACGCCCGCGACCTGCTGGAGCCGGGCGGGGACGGGGCGGTCGTTCCGGCCCGCAAGGTGCCGGAGGCGCTTCCCGACCCGGAAACGACAACCCACGAAGAGCTACGGGCCGAATTGGAGGTCCCGCGTTGGTCGCCCCGGCAGCCCGTAGGACGTCTTCATCTCTGGTATCTCATCGAGTCGCCGTGGCCCCTCGTCGACCTTGTCCAAAGCGGCACCCGCACGTGGGGCCAGCTTGAGAATCGACACCAGATCGGCGGGGCAGCCGCTACGCCTTTCGATGAGCAGACGTACGGGCGCGTGCAAGCCCGAGCCCAGGCCGTGGCGACCTGGAAGGAGGCCTGGCACGTCGGTCGAGGACGCCCCGTCGACCGGCCGGTTCTCGAGCAGACTGATGCCGTGACCGACACGTTCATCGACGGAGTCGCCGAGATTGCGAACGAGCTTGGTGGAGACGCCGAGGCGCTGCTTCGGGTCGTACGAGAGCGGAATGACGAACGGGTGAGTGGCTTCCGGTCCAACAAGGCCGACGATCTTGAGGAGTACCTCCTTGAAAATGGCTATCACACAGAAAAGGGCCCACTCTCTGAAGAAGAGATGTGGCAGCGGGTTCTTGCTGATCTCACCGAGGAGCGGACAGAGGGGCTCATCTCGGAGGACGAGTTGGAGCGGCTCTTCGGGCGAATTCAATCTCCCGACGAGACCACGTAGAGTACTCCGTGTTATCCAGGTCTTGGCACCAGGGACGTGGAGAGCCACTGCGAACTGCCCCTGGAGGCGGATGGCTCACGAACTCGAGATGGGCGCCGGCGAAGCCGGTGAGGAAGCGGTGACCTCATCCGCCCCGACTTCCCTGATGTTTTTCAGTCCGATCTCTGCAATCCAGCGGCACCTGCATGAAAGTCGAGCAGTCACCCGACCTCACCGACTTCGCGAAAGCAGAATG
>JBDGQP010000162.1:0-3352 GCA_042218975.1 Salinibacter sp. | reverse complement strand
ACACTTTATAACAAGCCGACTCGTCCTATGCTAATTTTGTCGTGAGAGATGCGGGTTAGAATAGGAGACAAGACCTCCTGACAGGTCTTTCCAGGTGAGGTAGGCCAACGTCCCGACTGCAGCGGCGGTGGCGATCCCTCCCAAAACCCATTTCATATCGAGAGAACGCGGGTCGAGAAAGTGCCAGTTCTCAGTTTCAGACGCGGAAGAGTTCAGAGACATGGTTCGCTCCTGAAAGCGTGATTTTTTGTCCAGGAAGACACAGGACCAGTCTTTCTTCGGGGCACCGTGGCCGGAAGCTGCCGCGGGAGCAGACTACCAGGGGACTGTCAGATTGCACGTTACCGACTCCCCGCCGGTCTGGAAGCGTAGATTTACAGGTTCCCGCTCGCTTCCTCTCCGTGGACGAACGTCTTCAACTCAGCGCGGGAGAGCGTTCCGGCGTGGCGCCTCACCTCTTCCCCGTGTTCGAAGAGGATCAGTGTGGGAAGCCCCTTCACGTCGTGCTCTTCGGCGAGGTCGCCGTGAGACATCGTGTTTACCTTCACCAACAGGCACGTCTCGCCGCTCGATTCGGCAAACTCCTCGAGGAGCCCATCCACCATGAGGCACGGGCCACACCACTCGGCCCAGAAGTCGACGAGCACACGGTGCCCGCCGTTGATGAGGCGTTTGAGCTGTTTGCCGTCGGCCTCGATCGGCTTGTTGGCAGGAAGGTTCGACTGGCGGGCAGGATCAGTGGGGGCGTCTCTGCCTTCAGGTGTTTTTTCACCTGCGCCAAGCCAGCGTGCCAGCGCGGCGAAGGGCCACCGGACCAGCGCCAGGACGTTGCTCAGAAACACCACCCCGACGAGAAGGGCGCGGCCGCCCCACCGAAGTGGAAAAGAGCGTCGGTCCTCGGCATGCTCCAGCCAGTTCTCAAGTGCGTGCAGCCGTTTGAGGAGCGAATCGGTGTCCATTTGCCTGCAGAGTTGTGAATGAGAGACGTCCCTCTCGCAAATGTGCGGCCTTCCTCCAGCGCGATCCTGCCCTGTGACCTTCTGCGGGCTTGTATGCCCGAGGTCACAGGATCGGCCACGAACTCGGCCACACCTCCAATCAGGGCAGAGACGAGGAGGATCACCAGAAGCAAGCGCAGGTCTTCACGCCGCGTTCCTCCGATTCCCGCGCGCTGGACTCGGGCTCGAAGGCAACCCCCGGAGCGGCCTCCGAAGAGCTGTGGCCGAGCACGAGCCCCGGCAGAGCAACGGCCCGAAGATACGCCCCGCAGCGCAGCGGCGCGGCGCAGTAGGCGTACGGGGCCGGTCCGGCGGACGGGGACGGCGAGGCCGCCTATGAGCCGCCCCCGAAGGTGAGCCTTACAAACGGGCCCTGCAGGGACGCATCGAGCCCGCGGGCGAAGTTCCCATTCGTGTCGACCGACTCTCCGGCCGAGAACAGGTACCCAGCCTCAAGTCCAACCAGCAGGCTACCTCCCCCCGACGTCCCAACGCGGTATTCGAGCCCTCCTCCCAGGCGAAAAAGGAACGCACGCCTCTCGTACGAGGCCCCCTGGCCCGGATCGTCGAGCGATCCATCGAACCTCTGGGCGTCCTCCTCGATCTCTACGTCGAGGTTTCCCGCGCCGAAGCCGACTTGCGGGTAGACGTAGAGCGGGGAGGCCGGGCGGAAGAGGTATCCGACCGTAAATAGCCCGTATCTGGCGTCGGCGGAGGCGCCCCCTCGTTCGAACCCGCCCCCGGAGGCGAAAAGCCGGTGCCCAGCGCCGCCGATCAAGAGATGCCCCCCAACAACGCCGTACCCGCTTCCGCCGACCGAGAAGAAGCGGGCGGTCCCGCGGCCCGGAAGCTGGAGGCCCGGAAAATGCGAGCCCGCCGCGAAGTATCCGGCACCGCTCCGGATAAAGCTGTCGTTTTCCGCCGGAGCCGCCGGGTTCCTCTGGAGGACGGCGGCACTCTGTCCGTATGCCGGGTGTGCGGGGACTGCTCCCAGGAAGAGCCCGGCGGTAAAAAGCAAAGCGGTGAGCACGTACGTCTCTGTAGGAACCATCTGCATGAGGCAGATCAGTCTGATGATTATAGTATGGGGATGAGCGCGAGAAGGGCCTGTAAAACTCGCCCCCTTAGGGGCGGGATATGAACCTGTCGGTTCGGGGACCCTTCTCGCTGAACGAAGTGAGAATGAGTTGATGCTCCCTCGCAACTTACAGCTACTATCCGTGTTGATGTAAACACCATGGCTCGAAAGAAAGGCTTCAAGTATCGGTTCTACCCGACCGATAAGTAGAAGGCGGTTCTCGCCAAAGTCTTCGGGCACACCCGGTACGTCTGGAATTGGGCCTTGGAGCTTCGGACGGATGCCTACTACGAAGAGGACGAAAGCCTGAGCTACACCGACACGTCCAGGCATCTGACCGACCTCAAGAAAGAGAAGACGTGGCTCCGTGAGGTTTCGTCGGTGGCGAAGGTACCGGGAAGCCTGAACGTGCGGTGGAGCCGTGGCTTGCCCGACGAAGCCAAGCCGACCTCGGTCACACTCACGAAAGGCGGGTCGGTATTTCGCGAGTATCACTTGCACGATGCCTGACCCAGAGCCAGAACCGACCGTCACCGATGAGAGCGGCAATAAGAAGTCGGTCGGCATTGACCTTGGGGTGGCTGACATTGTTGTCACCTCCGACGGTTGGAAGTCGGGCAACCCAAAATACCTGGAAGACGACCTCTACCGACTCCAGAAGGCGCAGCGCCGCCTGTCTCGAAAGGAGAAGAACGGACCTAACGGTCCTTCGGAAAACTGGAAGAAGCAAAAGAGACGCGTGGCGAACATCCACGCCGAGATCAAGGACAAACGAGAGGACTCCCTCCACCAGCTGTCTCGAAAGATCGTTGACGAGAACCAAGTCATCGCTCTGGAGAGCCTGAACGTGAAGGGAATGCAGCAGAATCGAAGCCTCGCTCGACCCATCAGCGACACCGGGTGGTCTACCCTCGTCCGAATGATCGAGTACAAGGTCAAGGAGGCCGGTCGCACTGTCATCAAGATCGACCGCTGGTTCCCTTCGACCAAACGCTGCTGTGAGTGCGGCTACGTCACCGAGAGCAAGTCGCTGTCGGTGCGGTCGTGGGACTGTCCTCGTTGTGGGGCCCCCACGACCGAGACATCAACGCCGCCGAAAACATTCGTACCGCTGGGCTGGCGGGAGCCTCCCAAAAGGCGAATGACCCTGGAGGACACAGTAAGACGCGGGACGCCTCCCGGATCGTTCGATCCGGGGCAAACGCGCATGGGCCTGTGAATGAGTAATTCTGAGTACAGGCAATCATGCCTGTCGCGTGAGCAAGAATCCCCCGGA
>JBDGQP010000161.1:0-6574 GCA_042218975.1 Salinibacter sp. | reverse complement strand
CTCGCCGCCGAAGTGACCCACAACGTTGACGTCCGGCACCACGACTTCGACTTTACCCGCTTCACGGTCGACGTGCGGGAGTTTCTCCCTGTCGACGAGGAGCTGCTCCACGGGTTTGCCTTTCGCCAGTTTGCGTCCGTCACCCGGTCGGCCGACGGGCAGATGCCGTTCTACCGGCTCCAGTCGATTGGGGGCGCGCGGTCGCTCCGCGGCTACCGAAGCGACCGGTTCCGGGACCGCAACGTCGTTCTCGTGAACGCGGAGGTGCGGTGCCAAATCTGGCACTGGCTCGACATGGCCCTCTTCGCCGACGCCGGACACGTGTTTCGGGACTTTGACACCCTGCAGTTCGCCGATCCCCGCGTCGGGTACGGCCTTGGCTTCCGGGTCAAGAAAGACGGACAGACCCTTGGGCGCATCGACTTTGCCCGGAGCGTAGAGGGGGTTCGGACCACAGTGGACCTGGGATCGCTCTTTTAGCTGTCCCATGCGCGCAACGGACCCGCTCCGGCCGTGGACGCCCCTCCGCTCCTGGTGGGGGCGCATCGTCCTGAGCGTCCTCCTCCTCGCCGCCGGAGGGGTGGGCCCCGCCGCCGCGCAGCGCTTTCTGTCGGACGACCCCCTGTGGACGGATCCGGACCGCATGGACATGCCGTTTCCGGAGCCGCGTCCGGCCGATCAGAGACGGGTGGGCCCGGTCGAGTTCGTCCAGCGCATGTTTCGGGGGAACGGGGGCACTCCGCCCCCCGCCGCGAACGTAAACACGGTCCAGGGCGTCCCGAACTCGTCCTGGTACACGAACCGGCACTACCGCGACCCGATGTCGGAGGCGGACCTGCGGCGCGGGCCCGACGCGATCCCGGGGCCCACGGCAAAGGGCCCGTGGCGGGTTCAGGAGGTCCGCGAGGGCAGCCTTCCCCGCGCCGTCGTGCGAGACTCCACGGGACGGCGGTTTCACCTCCTACTCGACGCCGCCGATCACCCCGAACTGGCGACCGGCGCGGCCATGGTTGGCAGCCGCCTGCTGTACGCGCTCGGCTACAACGTGCCGCACTACTGGCTCCGCACCATCCGGCCCGCCCGGCTGGTCCCTGGACCCGAGGCGCGCCTCACGCCGGCAAGCATCGACCGTCTGCTCGCCCGGGCGCCCCGGCGCGCAGACAGCACCTATCGGGTGGTCCTGTCCCGGATCCCCGACGTTGAGCGCCGGATCGGGCCGTTCCGGTTCTACGGCCGCCGGACGGACGACGCGAACGACGTCTTCCCGCACCAGAACCGCCGGGAGCTACGGGCTCTCCGGGTCGTGAGCGCCTGGATTCACCACAGTATGATCCGGCCCCGGCACACGCTGGACGTGGGCGTGCGGGAGAGGGACCGGCGGTTTGTCCGGCACTACCTGACGGACCTGTACCTCACGCTCGGCAGCGCGGGCACCGAGCCCAAGCCTCCCTGGTCCGGGCACGAGCGCCTCCTCGAACTCGACCAGGTGCTGGAGCGCGTTGCCACGATCGGCCTGAGCGGGGGCGACTGGGCCGAGACCGTCGTGCCAGAGTGGCCCGGCGTCGGGCATTTCGAAGCGGACGGGTTCCGGCCGCGACAGTGGCGCCCGGCGTGGCCCAATCCCGCCTTCCTGCGGTGCACGGCCGCCGACGCGTTCTGGGCGGCGAAGAAGATCCGGCATTTCTCCCGCGGCGACCTCGCGGCAATCGTGTCCGCCGCGGACTACTCGTCCCCGGCGACGATGAACTACATGGTGCAGACGCTGATGCTCCGGCGCAACGCCATTGCCCGGGCCTATCTCCAATGGGGGGGTGGGCTCGCCCGGTTCGCCGTCGAGGGGAGACGGCTCACGTTTCGGGACCTGCCCGCCCGCTACGGCCACGAGCCCGACTCGCTGCGGCGGACGGTCACCTGGCACGTCTTCAAGAACCAGGAGAACAGGGTGGGGCGGCAACTGGCCCGTACCCGGACGAGCCAGGAGGCGATTCCCATTCCGCCGAGCCGAGCCTCCTTTCTGCGGGTGCGTCTGCAGTCGGGGGAGGGGCGGGAGACCCGCGTCTTCCTGCGCCGCCGCCCGTCGCCGGTCGTGTCGCTTCCGCCCAGGGGCATGTTCTACGAGGTGGTCGGCATCGAGCGCCGGGGGCGGCCCGTCGATCGCTAGCGACACCGCCCCGCCGCTGCGCCCCCCGTGGAGGCCGCAGCGGACGGACCCTTCCGCCACTCGCGGCAAAGAGGGAACTCCCGCCCCGATCGGCCCGGGAATCCCGTCGTTGCCCGTCCGATGTGGCCGTCAACGTCCAGCCCCCTCGTACACTGCACTGTGCGGAAAGCGGGGATTCCTGATCCGCAGAGGCGACGGTGTGATGACCCAGAATGCCCTCACGCGTTCCGTGCTGCTGGGAATCGCTCTTCTCTGTGGGGCCCCCTCGCTGCCGAGGGGCAGGTCCCGCAGCCGGAGAACGAAGCGACGGTCGGTCCGGGGACGCCGGGCGAAGAGGCGTCGTCGGACGATCGTCGAGACGCGCTTTACCGATCCGTGAAGAAATGCCTGAAGACCGTTTCCGCGCATGTGAGGCTCGGTCCTCCGCCCACCGCGGAACCCGTTCAGAGACTTTTGCACGGATTGGTACGTCGAACTGCTGGGCAGCGGCGGCGGGCCCTCCCTCAACTACGACCGCCAATTTCCCGCCGAAACAGTCCCCTGGTTCCGGCTTCAGGCCCGACTTGGGGCGTCGCACGTCCCCAACATCGAGGGAGCCCCGTACGACGTCTGGGTGCCGGTGGTGGGGCGGCCTCGGCCTGGGATACGCGTTCTGACCGATCCCGAATCTGGAAGCAGGATCCCCTTTGCCGGGCGGCCCCGGCTTCCGGTGGGGGGGAAGTGCAGACGTGTGGGGATGGAGGCAAGATCCGTCTACACATCCACGCCTCCGGGCCTCCACGCCCGAGCGGAGCGTGCCCTCGGGGAGATCGAGTGTACCGGGGGCCGTCTTACGCCTGGCCCTTGAGCGCGATGTTGTCGCGTCCAAAAATCCGCTGGGCGCCCTTCATGAACTCGGCGGTCGGCTCGACGACGTACGATCGGCTGCGGAGGCGCTCCCGACCGCGCAGCTCCGGCGCCTCGACGTCGAAGTAGAGCGTGCAGTTGCCCACGCTGCGCTCACAGTACGACCGAAACTCCCGCAGCTCGTCGGGCATCACCTCGTCGAGGTTAACCGTGAGCACCACCTCCTGCACCATTTGCTCGCGCACCTTCCACATGGGGCTCACCTCCTTGGCGATCACCTTCACGGTGCCGCCCCGCACCTCCACGTTGCCCTTCGCGAGCACGACGTTGTCGACCTCCAGGTAGGGTTGGATGCGGTCGAGGATGTTGGAGAAGCAGACCATCTCGCCCTGCCCGGTAAAGTCCTCGATCGTCACGAAGGCGATGGGCTTGCCCGAGCGGGTGGTGTTGCGGCTCACGTCGGTGATGATGCCGCAGAAGGTCCGAACGGGCCCGCGGCTGCGACCGTCCCCGCCGGCGGCCCGTTCGATCGTCTTCTCGAGCTGGTCGGGCTCGCCGAAATGGGCGTTGGCGAAGGCGTCGGCCTCGGCCCGGTACTCGTCGAGCGGGTGGCCGGAGACGTAGAAGCCGAGAACCTCGTGCTCGTTCTTGAGCCGCTCGCCCTCCGGCCAGCGGTCCGTCGACGGGAGGCCCGGCTCCATCGCCTCGGCGCCGGCGTCCCCGTCGCCGAAGAGAGAGTTTTGGCCGGCCATGCGGTCGTGTTGGATTTTCTGGCCGTAGCGGACGGCCGTGTCCATCACCTCCATCAGTTGGGCGCGGTGGCCCTCCAGGTCGTCGAGCGCCCCGGCCTGGACGAGGGCCTCCAGCGTGCGCTTGTCGACCGCGCTCAGGTCCACGGTCTTCGTGACGTCGAAGATGTCCTCGAACGGGCCGTGCTCGGCGCGGGCCTCCAGGATCTTGTCGATCGCCTTCTCCCCGGCGTTCTTGACCGCCGCGAGGCCGAAGCGAATCTTCCGGTCGGCTGAGCCGGCCTGCACCGTGAAGTACGACTTGCTGTCGTTGATGGAGGGGGGAAGCACCTCCAGCCCCATGCTCCGCGCCTCCTCGAGCACCTTCGACAGCTTGTCGGTGTTGGACATCTCGTTGGTCATCGCCGCCGCCATAAACTCCGGCGGGTAGTGGGCCTTCAGGTAGGCCGTCTGGTAGGCGACCAGCGAGTACGCCGCGCTGTGACTGTTGTGGACGACGAGGTCGTTGGCGACGAAGTTGTGCGTGCCCTTCACCGTGAGGTCGTACACCTCCTCGACACCGGTGTCCTCGATGATGTCGACCTCGTCCCAGTACAGGTCGGAGGCGGCCCACTTGTCGAGGGCGTCGCTCTCCGTTTCGGCGGCCACTGCGCCCACCGTCTCCCGGGCATACCCCTTCTTTCGACCACTCCTCTGAAGTAGCTTCGGCGAGCAGTCCGCGTCGCGCATCACCGTCGCCATTGGCACGTCGCGGGCCTCGGCGGTGGCCTGGACTTCGTCTCGGAGGAGGGGGCGGATGGAGACAGGGATCACGTCCTGCGTCATCCGGCCGTTGCCCACGGTCGTGCCCAGGAGGGCGGCCAACTGCTGCTCCGACTCGCCGACGAGGTGGGGACCGATGGTGTCCGCAAATCGATCGATCTCCTTGCTGGACACGCGGACGATGTACCCCGGTTGTTCGCCGTCCCGGTAGTTGAAGCTCTTCTCGTGGATTGTGCTCGGCAGGCCGAGCCGAGTGAGGAGGTGCTGCACGTCGTGGGCCAGTTCCTCCGACGACGTGGCGTAGAAGACCTGCTGCCGATCGGCGTCGATGCAGCCGTCGCCCGTCCACATCCGACCCAGCAGCACCGAAATCTGGGACGTCGACAGCTGGAAGACGGCGTCCGGAATGTGCTTCTCGGTGGCCGAACGCCCTTTCAGGCCGAGCTCCTCGATGAACGCGACGGCCCCGGACGGCTCATTGACGTTTGCCCGTTTCGCGTAGAGGGACGTGGCGGATTTCGAGCGGTCGACGGTCACGTCGCTGTTGTCAAACTGCCGCAGGTGGCGACAGTAGTCCTCCCGCTCCGCTTCGCTCGTCGTGTAGACGTAGAAGCCGCTCGGGTGGCAGAGATTCCCCTCGCTGAGGGCGTACCCGAGGACCACGAGCTTGTGTTCATCCATCGAGCGGGAGGGCTCGTACGGAACCGAACGGGGAACCGCAACGCGGTCCTCCTCCTCTAGCTCTCCGAGGTAGGTCCACCCGTCCGGGGTATACACCGGGTGGTTGGCGGTGGCCCGGATCGTGCGGCCCGTGCGGGTGGTGAGACAGTAGGTCTGTCGTTCGCCGTTGGAGAAGGCGTCGACCACATCCCGAGTCACAAGCGTCTGACTGTCCTCGTCGAGCGAGACGACGCTCACGTCCGATTCTCGGCCTTCGACGATGTCCTTGACCGAAATGGGCCGCCCACTCTTCGCGTCGATGATCTCGGTGTCGCCGACCACGCACTTGTTGAAGCCGTACCCGGCGAACTCGTTGATGATGTCGAAGAGCTCGTTCGCCTCGCCCTCGTCGATGTCGTTTTCTTCCTTGCAGCCCTCGACGAACTTCTCGCGCTGCTTGCGCATGAGCTTCGCCTTCTTCTTGCCCATGGCGCGGCGCAAAATGTCGGCCTCCCCCAGGGAGAAGCCGGCCAGCTCGCGGGCCATTTGCATCACCTGCTCCTGGAAGACGGCGATGCCGTAGGTCGGCTCCAGGATGTCCTCGAGCAGGGGGTGGGGGTACTCGACCTCCTCGCGCCCGTGCTTCCGGGCGATGTAGGTCGGGATGTTCTCCATGGGCCCCGGCCGGTAGAGGGCGTTCATGGCGATCAGGTCGTCGATCTCCGTCGGCTTCAGCTTGCGGAGGTGCTCCCGCATGCCGGTCGACTCGAACTGGAAGATCGAAACCGTATCCCCCCGCTGGAAGAGCTCGAACGTCTGCTCGTCGTCGAGCGGGATGTTGTCGATGTCGACCTCGATGTCCCGCGTCTCCGCCACGAGGTCGACGGTGTCCTCCATCAGGGTGAGGGTCTTGAGGCCGAGGAAGTCCATCTTCAGCAGCCCGAATTCCTCGACCCAGTCGCCGTCGTACTGGGTGGTGACGACCTTCTCGCCCTTGCTCTTCGCGACGGAGACGGGCACGTAGTCGCTGATCTCGCCCGGGGCGATGATAACGCCCGCCGCGTGCACGCCGGTATGCCGCACCGATCCCTCCAGCACCTCCGCGTACTGCATCATTTTGCGGACCTCCGGGTCGTCGGCGTTCTTCAGGGCGCGGAAGTCGGGATTCTCGTCGAAGGCCTGGTCGAGGTCCACGCCCGGCCCCTCCGGGATCATCTTGGCGATCTCGTCGGCGCGGTCCAGGGGAATGTCCAGCACGCGCGAGACGTCGCGGACCGCCGTCTTCGCGCCCATCGTTCCAAAAGTGATGATCTGGCAGACGTTCTCCTGCCCGTACTTCTCGACCACGTAGTCGATCACCTTCTCGCGCCCGCGGTCGTCGAAGTCGATGTCGATG
>JBDGQP010000160.1:0-17369 GCA_042218975.1 Salinibacter sp. | reverse complement strand
GCCTCGGCAAGACCCACCTCGCGCAGGCCGTGGCCAACTACGCCCTGGAGCACAACACCGCCGAGCACGTGCTCTACGTCTCCAGCGACCGCTTCACGAGCCAGTTCGTGCAGTCGGTCCGGGAGAACCGGATCGCCGCCTTCTCCAGCTACTACCGACAGGCCGACCTCCTCATCGTCGACGACGTTCAGTTCTTCGGGGAGAAGGAAAAGACGCAGGAGGAGTTTTTCCATATTTTCAACGACCTGCACCAGAACGGCAAACAGATCTTTCTGTGCGCGGACCGGGCCCCCGGCAAAATTCCCGGAATCGAAGAGCGGCTGCTCTCTCGGTTCCAGTGGGGCCTCAGCGCCGACATTCAGAGTCCCGACCTGGAGACCCGGATCGCCATCCTCCAGCGGAAAGCCGCCCGTCAGGACATTGAGGTGGAGCCGAAGGTGCTCGAGCTCATTGCCCAGCGCATCGACTCGAACGTTCGCCAGCTGGAGGGCACACTGACCCGGCTGACCGCCCTCGTGCAGCTTGACGACGGCACCCTCGACGTGGATACGGCCCGCCGCTACCTCCGCGAGCACACCGACGAGGAGGGCAGCGTCCTCGACGCCGCCGAAATTATCGAACAGGTGGCCGAGTACTTCCGGCTCACCGAGGACGATCTCCTCTCCCGATCCCGGAAGCAGGAAATCGCGAAGGCCCGCCAGATCGCGATGTACCTGTGCCGGGAGCTGACCGACGACTCGTACTCCCGGATCGGCACCCGCTTCGGGGGACGCGATCACTCCACGGTGATCCACGCCTACCGAAAGATCGAGGAACTACGGGAGGAGGACGCCGACATCCGCGAAGACCTCTCCGCCCTGGAGTCTCGGCTGCGCAACCAGTCGCTCTCGTCCGCGATCTAGGCGCTTCGGCCGGACGATCCGAGCGGGCCCGATCCCCCACCCCTATCCGTCTGTGGGCTCAGGTCTCTCAGTCGATCTGAGACCGCTTCCCCCTCGCTCGACGACCCGGGCCCACGGGCCCTCGTACTCTCTCCTGACGCTGCTCGCCCCGAATGTCCACCCTCGATACGAAGGCCATCCACGACGGGGAACCCTCCCCGCGCATCGAAGGCGCCGTCTCGCTCCCCATCTTCCAAACGGCCACCTACACCCACGAGGACCCGGACGACGCGGTTCAGTACGTCCGGTACAACAACACCCCCAACCACGAGGCCCTCAACGAAAAGCTGGCCTCGCTGGAGGCAACCGAGACGGCCCTCGTTTCCTCGAGCGGCATGGCGGCCATCTCGTCGACCCTCCTCTCGCTGCTGGACGCCGGCGACCACCTGGTGTCCCCGCCGGGCCTGTACGGGGGCACGCTCGACCTCTTCGCGGACCTCTTTCCCCGGTTCAATCTGGGACACACGTTCCTGCCTGACGACCCGGCCGACTGGGCCGACGCCGTGACGCCGGCCACCCGCGTCCTGTACGCGGAGTCGATCACCAACCCGATGCTGGGGGTGCCCGACCTGGAGTCGATGGTCGAGTTTGCGGACGCCCACGACCTCGTGACCGTCATCGACAGCACCTTCGCCTCGCCCGCGAACGTGCAGCCGGCCACGGTCGGGTTCGACGTGGTGCTCCACTCCGGCACAAAGTACCTCGCGGGGCACTCCGACCTGGCCGCCGGGGTCGTCGCCGGGCCCGCCGATCTCCTCGACCCGATCGGCTACACACAGAAGCTGCTCGGCGGCACGCTCGACCCCCACGCCTGCTTTCTGCTGCACCGGAGCCTCAAGACCCTCGGGGTTCGCGTGCGGCAGCAGAACGAGACGGCCCAGGCCGTGGCCGAGGTCCTGCACGAGCACGAGGCCGTGGGGCGGGTCCACTATCCCGGACTGCCCGCGCACCCCGACCACGAGCGGGCCCGCCGCCTCCTGGACGGGTACGGCGGGATGGTGAGCTTCGAACTGGCGCCCGACGCGGACGTGGACGCTTTCTTCGACGCGCTCACGCTCCCGATCCGGGCTCCGAGCCTCGGGGGCGTCGAAAGCCTCATCACACAGCCCGTCCACACCTCGCACGCCAGCATGCCGCCGGCCGACCGCGAGGCTCTGGGCATCACCGAGCGCTTCGTGCGCCTCTCCGTGGGACTGGAGGGCACCGATGATCTGACGACGGATCTTGGCTCCGCCCTACGGGCGGCCCGGCAATGACTTCTGCAGGGGGGGGACAGGGCGCTCGTCCAGGGCCGTCACGGCGGGTGATCCCGAATCCCGCGGCGGGATGCTGGTTCGGAGGAGAGGCGTGGACGCATGGAGGCAATCCACGGCCACCCGTCTCTCGGACCGCTCTTCCCGGAGACGGGACACGCGGAGGTGTTATCCAGACTCTGGAATCACCTGGATGTCGAGCGACGCGGCAACGTCCTCGTGGACCTGAATGGTGGCGGTGTACGCGCCGACGTAGCGGATGTCCTCGTCGAGCTCAATATCGCGGCGGTCGATGTCGTAGCCACGGTTCGAGAGCTCGACGGCAATCTGCTGGGTAGTGACGGTCCCGAAGATGCGGTTCTCCTCACCGACCTTCGCGGAGAAGACCACCTGCATGTCTTCAAGCTCTTTCTTGACCTTCTCCGCCTCGTCCTTCTTGGCGGCCTGCTTGCGGGCCTGCTGGCGCTCTTCCTCCTCGAGCTGGCGAATGGCGCCGTCGGTGGCGACGCGGGCCAGGCCCTGCGGGATCAGATAGTTGCGGCCGTAGCCGTCGGCCACTTCGTGGACCTCGCCCTTCTCTCCCAGGTGCTCCACGTTGTCAAGCAAGATAACGTCCATGGTGTCGTCGTGTCACTCGGTCGAATGAAAGAGAATGGCGCCCGGGGCCGATGCTACCGGATGGACTCCGAGACGTACGGCAGAAGGGCGAGGTGGCGGGCGCGCTTGATCGCGGTGGTCACCTGACGCTGGACGCGGGCGGGCACGTCGGTGACGCGTCGCGGCAGGATCTTGCCCTGGTTGTTGATGAACTGCTCCAGGAACTCGGTGTCCTTGTAGTCCACGTACTCAATGTGCTCGTAGTCGATGTCGTCGTTGGCCATGGGGAAATCGTAGGTTCAGTGCGACAATCTCGTGGAGGAACGCCGGGACGGAAGCCAGTACGCGAGCTACTCGTCGGCGCCCGACGCGTCGTCGTCTGCCGTCTCTTCCTCCTCCGCTTCTTCCCGGGCCTCCCGCTCCTTTCGCTTCTTGTAGTGGCGCTTCATCTTCGCGTCCATCCGGAGCGTGAGGTAGCGCAGCACGTCGTCGTTGATCTGAAGCTCGCGCTCGAGGCGTTCGATGAGCGTCCCGGGCGCCTTAAAGTACATGTTGACGTAGTAGCCGCTGCGCTTCCGGTCAATCTCGTAGGCAAGGCGCTGGTTGCCCCACTCGTCCACCTCGAGGACATCCCCCCCGTTGTTTTCGACGAGATGGTTGACCTTGCGGACGATGTCGTCGACCTGGTTTTGCTGAACGACCCCACTGATGACGTACGTGAGCTCGTATTGGTACTTGTTGCTAGCCATGACGGGGAGTCCCTATGGAATGAGTGTGCGTCATGCCCCTCATAGAATCCGCGGCGGCTGCCGGGATGCAGAGAAGCGGGGACAAAAGTCCAACTGTGCTCTACGACCGCGCCCCGCACAGGTCGCAGCCACGGCTTGAAAACAGGATGAGGATTGTCCCGGGGACGTCGGGTGCGGGGGACGGACTGCCCTAGCAGCCTGTTGCGCATAGATCTATCTTCACGATTCCTCCTAAAATTGGCAAATAAGTTTGCGTATTGTAGCTAACTGAAGACAAATTTTTTCTAATGAAGACTGTTTGCCACGAGTAAATCGCTCGGCTGAGGACTCAAATTCCAATGTGCAACAGCCTGCTAGAGGTTCGCCAGGCGCTCGGCGTTTTCCTCCGCCCGGAGGGCATCGATGATCGGGTCGAGTGTCCCGTCCATGATCGTCTGGAGGGAATGGTTCTTCTGGTCCCCCTCGAGCCGATGATCGGTGACCCGGTCCTGCGGAAAATTATACGTCCGAATCTTGGCCGAGCGGTCGCCGCTGCCGACCATCGAGCGGCGCGCCTCGTCGCGCTCCTCGCGTCGCTCCTGAAGCTTCTTCTCGTAGAGACGCGACCGAAGCACGCGCATCGCCTTCGAGCGGTTCTTGTGCTGGCTCTTTTCGTCCTGACAGGACACCTCCACCCCGGTGGGGATGTGCTTGATCCGCACCGCCGAGTCGGTCGTGTTCACGGACTGCCCCCCCGGCCCGGTCGCCTTGAAAGTCTCGATTTTGAGGTCGCTCTGGTTGACCTCGACATCTACCTCCTCGGCCTCCGGCAGCACGGCGACGGTGGCGGCGGAGGTGTGGATGCGCCCGCTCGACTCCGTCTCGGGCACGCGCTGGACGCGATGAACCCCCGCCTCGTACTTCAGCGTGCCGAAGACGTCCTCGCCCCTGACGCCGAAGATGACCTCTCGGAAGCCCCCCTGCGTGCCGGGCGACACGTCCATCATCTCGTACGTCCAGCCCTGCTTCTTGGCAAACTTGGTGTGGAGCTCGAAAAGGTCCCCCGCAAAGAGCGCCGCCTCATCCCCACCAGCGCCGGCGCGGATCTCGACAATCGCGTTCTTCTCGTCCTCCGGGTCCTTCGGTATTAGTTTTTTCTTGAGGGCCTCCTCCACCGACGGCATGCGGGCCTCCAGCTCCTCAAGCTCGTCTTTAGCCATCGCCTCCATCTCGCCGCTTTCGGTCTGCACGAGTTCTTCGAGGTCATCCCGCTCCTGCAGCAGGGCCTCGTAGCGGTCGATGGCCGCAACGACCTCTTCGAGACGGCTGTGCTCCTGTCCCAGCTCCTGCATCCGGTTCGGATCCGTGGCCACTTCCGGATCGGCCATAAGGCTCTCGACCTCTTCGAACCGGCGCTTAATCTTTTCGAGCTTCTCGAACTCAATCATGAAGGAGCGGAATCCGTGAGCCGACGAGTGGAACTGCGTCTTACCGGGAGATAAACAAGTTTGCGTAGAAGAGTGAACATGTGCTTGGACGTTCTTGGTTCCCTTCCCCCCGACGGGGCATCCGGCCGAATCCGGGCCCAATCGACAGGAGTCCGAAGAGGCCCCCACGGGCGAGGGCGCTTCCTTTTCCCGGGGCACCCTGGTGCGCTTCTTGCTCCGGCTTCTTTGTCCAAACGGCGATTTTGTCTACTGCGGGTTTCCGACACTGCCCCGGCTTCCTCGCTACGGCGGAGCGCCCGGCGGCTCGGGAACGAATCGCTGCCTGCCTTCCAAACGGTTTTTCTCCATGTCGAGTCCCGACCCCCCTATCATTCTTCTCGACCTGCGCTACTGGCAGGCGTGGTGGAAAATCCACGTCGAGGCCCTGTCGGCCGACCGGCTGCTCGACGATGCTGTTCGTCGCGGGCAGTACGAGTGGGCCGCCGCCATCAAGCGGGTACAGGAGCGATCAGTTCGGAGGACGGAACTGTCTCGTGACTGACACACTCTGAGAGGACCTAGGAGCCCGCTTCCGGCCCGGCCCACGACTTTACAGAGCATTAAAACTACGGGGAAGGTGGCCCTCCCCCAGGGCGTGTAGGGGGGCTTCCCACTGATCCCTCGAGTGGAAGTACGGACCTGTCGGCCCCCGCAGGGCCCATGGGCGAGTGCCGCTTCGTCGTAGAAGATCGTCGACACACCGTGGCAGTTCTGCACCTCTGACCCCGGTTGTGGACTTTAATGTCTGCCCACAGCCCCCCGCCGAGCGCCGTGTCCCTACTCCACAGTCACGCTCTTGGCCAGGTTGCGGGGCTGGTCGACGTGACGCCCGCACATCACGGCGATGTGGTAGGACAGCAGCTGCAGGGGGATCACCGTGAGAAGCGGGGAGAGAAACTCCTCGGTCCGCGGAATCTCGAGCACATACTCGCAGAGGGCGTCGAGCTCCTCATCTTTGTCGTCGGTGATCGCGATCACCGAACCGTCCCGCGCCGCCACCTCTTCGATGTTGGAGAGGACCTTGTCGTAGGTACTGTCCTTCATGGCGATGACCACCACCGGCATGAAGCGGTCGATGAGGGCGATGGGGCCGTGCTTCATCTCGGCGGCCGGGTATCCTTCCGCGTGGATGTAGGAGATTTCCTTCAGCTTCAGGGCCCCCTCCAGGGCCACCGGGAAGTTGTAGCCTCGCCCCATGTAGAGGAAGTTGGACGCATAGCGGTAGACCTGGGCCATCGAGCGAAGGTCCTCGTCGGCGCGCTTCAGGATCCCCCGCACCTGGTCGGGCACCGCGGCCAGGGCCTGGATGTTGCTCGCCAGCTCGGCGGTCGAGAGCGTGCGGTCCTTCGCCAGCTTGAGCGCGATCATCGAGAGCACCGTCACCTGCGCGGTGAAGGCCTTCGTGGAGGCCACCCCGATCTCGGGCCCGGCGTGCAGGTAGACGCCGGCGTCGGTCTCCCGGGCAATGGTGGAGCCGACGACGTTGCAGATGCCGAAGCAGGGCACCCCCTGGCTCTGAGCCTCCCGGACCGCGGCGAGCGTATCGGCCGTCTCCCCGCTCTGCGAAATGACGAGCACGACGTCGCCGTCGCGGAGAATGGGATTCCGGTAGCGAAACTCACTGGCGTACTCGACCTCGACCGGGATGCGGGCGAAGGACTCGACGAGGTACTCGCCCACCAGTCCGGCGTGCCACGAGGTGCCGCAGGCGGCGATGACGATGCGGTCGGCGTCGTAAAGCGCGTCCCAGACGTCGTGGAGGCCGCCCAGCACAATGTCGTTCTTCTCCGGAAGCACCCGCCCCCGCATCGCGTCGGCCATGGCGTCGGGCTGCTCCATGATCTCCTTGAGCATAAAGTGCTCGTAGCCGCCCTTCTCGATCTCGCTGAGGCTCCACTCCAGCTCGTGCACCTCCTTCTCGAGGGGCTCGTTCTCGATCGTGCGCACCTCGTATCCGGAGGGGCGCACCGTCACCATCTCCCCGTCGTTGAGGTACACGACCTGGCGGGTGTGCTCCACCAGCGGCGCGGCGTCGGACCCGATGAAGTACTCGTCCTCCCCCACCCCCAGGATTAGCGGGCTGCCCTTCCGGGCCGCGAGCAGGAGGTCGGGGTCGTCCCGCGAGACGACGGCGATGCCGTAGGCCCCCACCACCTGCGTGAGGGCCTGCCGCACGGCCTCCGGCAGGGACAGGTCCGTCTCGCGCTTCACTTCCTCGATGAGGTAGACCAGCACCTCCGTGTCGGTCTCGCTCTGAAAGGTGTATCCCTTCTCCTGCAACTGCGTCTTCACCGCGCCGTGGTTCTCGATGATGCCGTTGTGCACCAGCGCGAAGGCCCCGTCGGTGCTCACGTGGGGGTGAGCGTTTACGTCGTTCGGGGCCCCGTGGGTCGCCCAGCGGGTGTGGCCCACGCCGAGGGTGCCCGCCAGCGGGTGGCCGTCGAGGGCGCCCCGGAGGTCGTCGACCTTGCCCGCCTGTTTTTCGACCTGAAGGCCCTCGTCGCCCACGATCGCGAGGCCGGCCGAGTCGTACCCCCGGTACTCGAGACGCTTCAGGCCGGTGAGGAGAACGTCTTCGGCCGGCTTCGAGCCGACGTACCCGACAATGCCACACATACGAGGACAAGTGGATCGGTGAGAGGAACAGGGCCCCGTGGGCGACGCCCCCGGACGGAAGGACCAAAGATTCGGACGATCGCCCCCTCGGAAACGATCCGGCCTAGTAGCGATCCAGGGTGAACTTCTCCCCAAGGTACCGCTTCCGAACCTCCGGATCGGCGGCGAGCTCCTCGGCGGTCCCCTGCTTCAGGATCTGGCCCTCGTAGAGCAGGTAGGCCCGGTCGGTGATCGCGAGGGTCTCGTGGACGTTGTGGTCGGTGATCAGGACCCCGATGTCCCGCTCCTGCAGGTCCGCCACGATCTTCTGGATGTCCTCTACCGCGATGGGATCGACGCCCGCGAACGGTTCGTCGAGCAGGAAGAACCGCGGTTTCGTGGAGAGGGCCCGGGCGATCTCGGTGCGCCGCCGCTCCCCGCCCGAGAGCGAATAGCCCTTCGACGATCGGACCCGCTCGAGCCCAAACTCCTCGATGAGCGACTCGACGCGGGCCGTCCGCTCCGCCTCACCGATCGACTGAAATTCAAGGACGGCGTGGAGGTTTTCCTCGACGGTGAGCTCGCGGAAGACCGAGGTCTCCTGCGCCAGGTACCCGATGCCGCGCCGGGCCCGCTTGTACATCGGCAGGCGCGTGATGTCCTCCTCCCCCATCAAGATGCGTCCCGCATTGGGGCGCGTCATCCCGACGATCATGTGGAAGGTCGTCGTCTTGCCGGCCCCATTCGGGCCGAGAAGGCCCACGATCTCGCCCTGTTGCACCGTGAGGCTCACGTCGTCGACGACGGCGCGCTTGTCGTACCGTTTCGTCAGGTGCCGGGCCTGGAGGGTCGGCCCGTGGCCGGGGGCAGGGGAGCCGTCGTGGGAATGGGAGGCGGTCATGGAGGGGGCGGAGCGGTCTGACTCGTATCGGGGGGAGGGGCGGCCGAACCGACCCCACGGGTCGAATCAACCGGCGCGTACGGGGAGTCGTTCGGGGCTATCGGGAAGGGGTTCGCCGGTCTCGGCGAGGAGGCCGAGCCGCGCTTCCCCCGTCGGGAGGCCCCGCCCGATGCCGCGCTGCTGTCGGGCGGCGACCGCGGCCCGGCGCGCCGGGCCAGGGGCGGTCGGCGCGGGGGTGCACGCAGGTCCAGCTGCTCCCGGACCCGGGGCGTGCGGAGCAGGCCCGCCTTGGTCGGCTTGCGGTCCGGCGTCCACTGGAAGCCCTCCAGCTCGAAGGGGTCGGGAATGGTTTCGGGGCTTCGGTAGTAGTTGCTTTGCACCCCTCCCTTGATGCTAACGCGTCTCATGGCTCCGTCCCGGAAGCGGAGCACGATGCGGTCCCCGGAGGCCCGCGCCCCCCCTCGGAGACTGTCGGCCTCCGTGGTCAGGAAGCGGATGGTCCGTGCGTTCGGGCGGGCCACAATGCGGCGCAGCGAGTCGCGGCGGAAGAACGCGGTAAGATTTTGGGCCTTGAGCTGGTGGATCCGGTCGAGGGCCGAGTCCCGCTGGGCGGCAAACGCGCTCCCCCGGACGAATACGGTGTCCAGAGACCGGTTCTGGGACCGGACGCGGATCGAGTCGCCCCAGACCTGTGACTGCTCGAACCACGTGATGGGCTCCCGGAAGAGGCGGGACTCCTCCAGGGGAAGCTGCTCCTCGCGCCGGGCGGTCGGCAGGCCCCAACTTGGCGCCCCCGACCCGCGGGAGGAGTCCCGGCCCGCGCGGGCCGCTCGGGCCGAGGGAGGGGCCGGCGGTCGGGCACTCGTGTCCGGGCGGGCCGGAACGCCGGCCCCGCGCGGGGCCTGTCCGGAGTCGGCCCGTGCCGAATCGGAGGCCGAGGGTCGGCGCCCCCCCCTCGGCGTGTCGGCGCCCGCAAGGGTGCCGGGAATCCGAACGCCGGGCAGCGAGTCGGCCGGAGGGCCGGACCGCGGCCTCGAATCCGGCGGCGGCGTGCGGAGCGAGTCGGGCAGTGGTCGGGACGTCCGCAGCGTATCGGTGGGGCCCGTCGCCAGGACCCGATCGTAGACGGCCGAGTCGGCCACGGCGGCCAGGTCGTTCTGCCAGATGCGTACCGAGTCGACGGCGATGAGGCGACGGTAGCGATCGGTCCGGTAGGCCTCCAGCCGCTCCCCCCGCACGATCAGCGTATCCTCCGGGGCGCCCGTAGAGTCCATCCCGACTCGCACGAGGAGGGCCTGGCCCCGCGCCTCGCTGTACCGGTTCTGCTCCTGGTTGTCCACCCAGTTGCCGAAGAGGTACGTCCGGCTGCTCGTGTCGCGCGGCGCGTCGGGGTCTGTGACCGATCGTCGGACGAAGACATCCCCGACCGCGATGGACCGCTCCCGGTCGCGGTAGTAGGTCAGCGAGTCCGCTTCCAGGTACGTCTTCGGATCCGTGAGGCGCACCTCTCCCTGGAATTCGGCGCGTCGCTCGTCGGACCAGTAGGTTCCGGACTGGGCACGGAGCACGCGGTTGCTGTCGACCAGGGTCACGCTGTCGGGAAAGACGGACCGCTGCTCTTCGGTGTAGTAGATCGCGCGGGGCGCACGCACCACCACCTCCCCGTCCGTGAGGCGCACGTTGCTCCGGGCGTAGCCGACCTCGGTGCGCTTGTTGTACCGAACCGTGTCGGCGCGGAGGGTGTCTCCCCGCTCGTAGATGACCACGTCGCCGGTAAATAGCAGTTCGTCCCGATTGAGGTACCGAAGACCGTAGTCGGACCGCAGTTCCGTCGTGTCCTGCTGTACCCGGACGTTGCCGAAGAGCTCCTGGATGCGTTGGCCGTCCCGGGACTGGGCACTCAGCGAGTCGGCATTGACCAGGACGCGCTCGGTGCCGCTCGTGTCGGCGGGCCCGAGGTCCTGCGCCTGGACCGTATCCAGGGGCGCGGGGCGGGGCGCCTCGGCCGGGGTGGCCGCGCTGTCCCCCGTGACCTGCCCGGCCGCCGGCCGTTCCAGTCCCCCGAGAAGAGTCCCCGCCATCATGAGGCACAGGAGCCACGGGGGCGGGCTGCACCACGGAGCATCGAAAGAGGGCATCCACTCCGGCCCAGAGGGCCGTGTCTGGTGGAGGCGAGCGAGTGTACGGGGCTACACCGAGCCGACACGAGGGGGGTTCCACGGGGCTCCCTACGAGCCCCCCTTCTCGACCTCGACCTTCGCCGAGAACTCCCCAATCTGGTAGGATTCCAGGTCTTCGTCGGCGACGAGCCCGTTCCCCCGAACGTCCTGGGTGGGGGTTGTGATGTGCACGAAGCGCTGGGTTCGGATCTTCCGGTCGAACTGGTTCCAGGTCAGTCGCTCGCTTTCCAGGCGACGGCCCTCGGTGGTCTGGACCACCACGTTTCCGTACGCTTCGAATCGTCCCTCTTTGGGGTAGTACACGACACTGTCGGCCGTGATCGTCGCCGACGAGTCGCCCTTTTCAAAAATGTAGGAGCGAACGCGGCCCGTGTCACTGAGGGTGCGCCAGATGGAATACGTGCTGTCGTCCGTGCTGTACTGGTCCATCCGGGCGGCCCGGATGATGGCGCGACGGCGTCCCTTCTCCGACAGGGTAAATGTGGCGTCCCAGGTCTTTTGCGAGGGGGTCTGGCCCTGCGCGCTGTCGGTCGGCACGGCGGGGCCCGTCCGCGATCGGTATTCGCAGCCGCTAAGCGGGCCGAGCAGCCCGGCCGCCACCAGTACGGCGAGGGCCGCCGGAGGGACATGTGGGGACGAAGTGGTCATCCTGAGGCGCTGGTTCGAGACACTCCATTTCAGCCGGGGTTTCGCCGTGTCCAACCGCCCGGTGGGGGCACGGGTGCGGACGCCCCCCACGGGGACAACCGCCTCCGCGGCGCGGCGGACAGGCCCGGCCCCTCACGGGTGATCGCGGGGGTCCGCGGGACGCGGCCATCCGGCCCGAGCCGGACGTGGGTGGTTGTTTGCGGCCCGTTTCACAGTTTCCAGATCGAATTTTATGTTCGGCAGGGCCGACGACTCCCAAATTTTGGTACGCTTCTTTCTTAGATTGCAGGTCGTGTTCCCCTTGGGAATCCCTCCTCGGTCGAAGCCGCCCGGATCATCTCGCTTTTCGCACCTGCCTCCTTCAGCAGCCGTCGCCGACACAATGAGTTTCGACGTGGATTCGTTATCCTCCGATACCATCGTCGTTCACATGGGGGAGGCCTTGGATTTCCGGAACGCCGACGAGTTCAAGGACACCTTTCAGGACCACGTGGAGGACGGGGTGCAGAACTTTATTCTCGATTTCTCGGAGACTGAGGTGCTCGATTCCACGGGTCTCGGGTCCATCTTTTCCCTGTACCGAGAAATTTCGCCCGACGACGGGAAGGTGGCGTTTGCCGACGTCTCTCGTCCGGTCCAGGTCGTCGTCCAGCTCACCCGCACCTACAAGGTGTTTCGGCAGTTCCCCTCGGTCCAGGCCGCGCAGGAAGCCTTGACCTAACTTACCCCGGCCCGCCTCCCTCCCCGTTTGTCGGTACGCTGCCCGGTATGAGTGTTCTCGCCAAAGAGTATTCGGACCTCAACTACGCGCTCGATGAGGTGCGCCCCGTGATTGAGGAGTGGTCGGCGTCGGTGGACGGGGCCGAGCCATGCGGAGAAACCATCCACTACACCCAGCTGGTCCTGCACGAATGGATCGCTAACCTTCTCCAGCACGCCAGCTTCGACGAGCAGTCGCCCTCTCTCCGAATCCGTCTCGCCTGTGAGGACCAGCGGATCCGCTGTGTCGTCGTCGATAACTCTTCGGGATTCGACCTTGCGGATCGACTCCCCGTCGAACAGGAAGCGATGGAGGACCTGCCCGAACGGGGCATGGGGCTGCGCATGATCGACGCCTGTACCGACGATCTCTCCTACGCGCCCATGGACGACGGGCGCCATCGCTTCGAGTTCTCTATTCCTGCCGACCACGATCCATGGCTGAACAAGCTATTTTAATTGTCGAGGATGACAGCACGGTTCGAGAGCTCCTGAAGTATCGTCTCGGCAAGCACTACGACGTCCGGACGGCCACGAACGGAGAGGAGGCCCTGTCGGAGGTCGACGAACGGATTCCCGACCTCATCATCTCCGACATCATGATGCCGAAGATGGACGGCTTCGCCCTGCAGTCGGCCCTGCAGGCCAACAAGAACACCCGGGTCATTCCGTTCATCTTTCTGACGGCCCGGGCCGACGAGTCGGCCCGACAGGAAGGGGCCCGAACCGGGGTCGACGACTACATTACCAAGCCGTTCGACATGGAGCAGCTCCTCTCCCGCGTCGAGCGGCTGCTCGAGCGCGTCGCGATGTTTCAGTCTCAGCTCGACGCGGAGATCGGGCGGGACTTTTCCAACCGGCTGCTTCCCGACGAGGGCCCAACCGTCGACGGCTACGACTTCCGATTCCACTCGGAGGCCCGCAGACAGGGCGGCGGCGACCTGTTCGACTGGACGGAGACGAACGACGGCACCTACTTCCTCACCATCGGCGATGTAATGGGGAAGGGCCTCCGGGCCAAGTTCTACGCCTACAGCTTTCTGAGCTATGTACGGGGCACCCTGCACACCCTCCTGGAAGAATCGTCGTCCCCCGCCGCCGTCATGGCCGACATCAACGGCATGCTGCTGGAGGACGACGTGCTGGACGATACGTTCGCCTCCTTCCTGCTGATGCACTGGGATCCCCAGGCCCACACCCTCACCTACTCGAATGCAGGGCACTGCCGGCCCGTGCTCCTTACCGCCGACGGCCCCGAGATCGCTGAACACAGCGACCTGATTCTCGGCCTCGAGGCCGACGCGTCGTTCTCCGACGTGGTCCTCGACCTGGCCCCCGGCACGGCACTGGTCGCCTACACCGACGGCCTGATGGAACTGCCCGTCCACGACGGCTCGATGCTCGGCGAGGAGCGGGTCGAAGAGGTGGCCTACGAGGCCTACGGCCAGGCGGACCCCATCGACGCACTTCTGAGCGCCGCCCTCGAGCGGAGCCCCGAGGACGAGTTTCAGGACGACATTCTCACCGTCTGGCTCCAGCGCAAGCAGGACTGAGTGGGTCTGTCCACCCCTCACGCGCGGGGTTCCGACGTGGCCGGGTCGGCCTCGTCCTGAACCAACTGGCGGTATTCCCGCTCGAGCATAGCATAGAGGTTCTTGTCCCAGTACCGGCCGTCCCGGTAGAGATATTCACGGGCGGACCCCTCCCTCGTAAAGCCCATGCCCTCGACGAGGTCCTGCCAGGCGGTGTTGTACTCGAACGTGTCGGCGCTAACCCGGTGCAGGTCTAGCTGCTGGAAGCAGTACCGGAGGAGCAGGCGGACGGATTCCCGTCCGTAGCCCTGTCCCCAGTAGTCCCGCTCCCCGATCGTCACACCGACGCGGGCGTGCCAGTGATGTACGTTGATTCCGGCTACGTACGCGACGCCGATCAGGGTCTCCTCGACGGTGTCGTGAATCTCAAAGTGTCGATGCGAGGGCGACTCCTCCCGGCAGAGCCGCTCGAAGCGTTGCTTGAAGTCCCCGAACGATTCTTCCTCGTGGGGCGCCTCACTGTCGAGCCGGTTCAGTTCCGCGTCGTTGTTCCAGCGGAAGTGAGTATGGATGTTTTCCATCTGCAGCGGCATAAACCGCACGCGGCCTTCGGTGAGCGGGGTAATTTGTCGGATCGGAAGTGGAGTATCCATGCAGAAAAGCGCTTCCAGTGAGTGAGAAATTTTTTTGAGGTGGAGGTGCCCGGCGACCTAAGAGACTGTTTTGATTTTTCGGTCGGTCACAGACCGCGTCGCCCCCTTCCGTCCGTCTGAAGAGGGCGCGAGGTGGGAGACCGAGCGGAACGCTTTGGTTCAACCGATCTGCCATCGTCACGTGACGCTCTGCCCTCAACGTGTGAAATCAAAACAGTCTCTAAGTGTCGTCCGGAGGGTCCAACCCGTGCAACTTGTGTGCCCGACGCCGGAGCCGATCCCGATCGATTTTGAGCGGACCGGGCCCGTCCGGGGGCGGGAGAGGATGAAATGCATCCGGTATTTTGAAACTCGGAAGGACTGCGCCCAGTGCCCGGCGCAAGGCCTCGTCCGGGCCGGGCGCCGACCCATCCACGTAGGCGACGGGTCGCGCTCCGTATTCAGTATCCGTTACGGGCACGACCACCGCGCGTTCGACACCGGACACCTGTTCCAGCGCCTTTTCAATTTCTTCGGGCTGAATGTTCTCCCCTCCGGAAATGAACATTCGGTCGACCCGGCCCAACACGTGCAGTCGTCCCTGCGCGTCCAGTCGTCCCCGGTCTCCGGTTGCGTACCATCCGTCCTCGGTGCGGGGGTCGACGAGGCCCTCTGCCGTCACGTACCCCTCGCACAGGGGGCGTCCGGCCACGAGGATCTGTCCGTCCTCCACCCGGAGGCGTCGATGCGGGAGCCGCCGGCCGGCGGTCGCGAGGGCGGATCGCGGGGCTCCGGGGGCGGTGGTCGTCACCTGCGAGCCCATCTCCGTGCAGCCGTAGCTCGTGTGGATCGGCCACCCCCGCGCCCGCCCCCGGTCCAGGAGCGGTCCGGGAATCGGGCCCCCGCCCAGCAGCACCCCGCGCAGCGAGGGCGGCGGAGGGCCCTCGGTTGCGTCCAGGACCCGCCGGAACTGGGTGGCCACCATCGAGGCGTGGGTCGCAGACCGATGCCGGAGGGTCCCGGGGAGGGCCGCCTCCGGCGACGCCACGACGACCGCGGCCCCCGCTAGTGCGCACCGCAGGAGGACGGCCAGCCCCCCCACGTGGTACAGCGGGAGCGACAGGACCCAGCGGTCTCCCGCCCCCAGCGGCATGTTGGCGTTGGCCCCCTTCGCGCTGTAGACGTGCTGGGCCCAGGTGTGCAGGACGGCCTTCGGCGTGCCGGTGCTGCCGGAGGTGTAGAGGATCGTGGCGGGCCGGTCGAGGGGGCGGCCCCCGGCGCTCCCAACCCCTCCGGCGTCCCCAGACGACGTCTTCCCCCCGTGGAACGTGTCCGGTGCGTGCACCGCTACGACATCCGGGGCCGACTCCGCCACGGCCGCGTCGCCCGTGACGAGGTGGTCACAGCCGGCGTGCCGGGCGTGCCGCCCAACTTCGGCCGGGGGAAGGCGCGTGCTGAGGGGCACGGCGACGGCCCCCACCCGCCAGAGCGCCCACAGCAGCGCGACCGTCTCGGCGGTCCGGGGACGGTGAACCCCGACCCGGACTCCCGCCCCGATTCCTATGCTGTGGAGGGCCCGATGCCCCTGCGAGATCACCCCGTCGAGGGCCGCGTACGTCCACGTGCCCGACGGGGCCAGGAGCGCCGAGGCGCCGGGACGGGCCTGCGCGTGGCGCGCAATGGGATCGATCATGGCCGGCGGTCACGAGGTCGATGACGATTGGACGAGCGAGAGACGGGACCGGTCCACCTGTCCCTCCTGCGCCCGGTCCACCCCGACGGTCGGTCCGTCCAGGGCGAGCCGGGGGCGGAGAACGTCGTCCCGGAGGCGCATGTGCGCAGACAGGCCGGCGGGCGTCTCGGAGCACGCGGCCGCAAGGGCCACGAACAGGCGTGTCCCCACGCCCGACTCGTAGGAGGAGCTCACCACGGGCGACGCCCCGACCGACCGGGCCCACCGGACCCACCGCTGCGTCGGCGCGAGGCCCCCGAGCAGCGTCGGTTTGAGCACGACGGCGACCACCGGCACGGGGAGTGCGCCCTCCTCCTCGGGGGACCGCTCGCGGGTCGTCTCGTCGAGGGCTACGGGCATCCCTGTTCGCTCGACCAGCCGGCCGAGCTGCTCCGGCTCGGCGAGGGGCTCCTCGACGTACGCCAACGGAAGGTCGGCGACGGCGTCCGCGAAGGCGACCGCCTCGGCGAGCGTCCACGCCCGGTTCGCGTCGAGACGGACCGTTCCCTCCGGGCCCAGGGCATCGGCGAGCGTACGCACCCGGGCTACGTCCCGGTCGACCGGGCGGCGCCCCACCTTGAGCTTCACCGCCTGGAAGCCGGCGGCCCGGAGCCGGCGGCCGGCGGCCCGGAGGTCCTCCTGGTCGTCGGTGACCAGGGCATTCAGGGCCACCGCGTCGCGACGCCGCTTCCCCAGCACCGACCGGCCCGCAGGCCCCCGGAGCTCCACCAGGGCGGCCTCCACGGCGAACCGCGCGGACGCCGGGCCGTGCGCCGTTTCTGCCACGCTGGGAGGACCCTCCCTCTCGGCCGGAAGCCTCGTGCCGGGGAGCGATCGGGTCCGCTCCGTGAGGGCCGCCAGGGCCTCCGTCCGCGTCTCGGCACTGAACCCCGGCAGCGGCGCGGCGTCCCCCCACCCCACCCGACCGTCGGCCGCCTCGAGACGGAGCAGTCCCCCCTCCCGCTCGGTCAGGGAGTCGTCCCCGAGCGGCAGGGGCGGCCGCAGCGGCAGCGCGTAGGCGTAGCAGTCTGCACGCACGATTGTCATGGGGCTAGAGGATCCATCCGGCGGCGAAGAGGACCGACCAGAGGGCCAGCAGCCGGCCCGTCGTGGCGAGCAGGGGATTTAGGGCCTCGGGCGTGGTGGCCCGAGTCATGGTCCGGACGGCGCGGACGACCCCCGGACACAGCAGCAGGGTCGTCAGGAGCCAGGGGTGCTGCCCGGTCCAGAGCACGAGCGCGACGGGCACGAGTAGGGCGCCGCCCAGCGCCGCGCCGTACAGCACCACGCCGACCGATCGACCGAGCCGAACGACCAGGGTGCGCTTGCCGGCCGCCCGGTCGGTGGGGGCATCCCGAATGTTGTTCACGAGGAGGATCCCCAC
>JBDGQP010000016.1:0-9704 GCA_042218975.1 Salinibacter sp. | reverse complement strand
CGTCCTGGGCCGTCTGGTAGTGCTCCGTGCTGAGGGCCCGCTCGTTGAGCATCTGGCTGGTCGAGTCGAGCGGGTCGATGGCCGGGTAGATGCCCTGCGTCGACAGCTGGCGCGAGAGCACCGTCGTGGCGTCGAGGTGGGCAAACGTGGTGGCCGGCGCCGGGTCCGTCAGGTCGTCGGCCGGCACGTAGACGGCCTGGAAGGAGGTAATCGAGCCCTTCTGCGTGGAGGTAATCCGTTCCTGCAGGTCCCCCATCTCCGAGGCAAGCGTCGGCTGGTAGCCCACGGCGCTCGGCATCCGGCCCATGAGGGCCGACATCTCCGAGCCGGCCTGGACGAAGCGGAAGATGTTGTCGAGGAAGAAGAGCACGTCTCGGCCGCCGAGGTCCCGGAAGTACTCCGCGATCGTGAGGCCGGTGAGGCCGACGCGGGCCCGCGCCCCGGGGGGCTCGTTCATCTGGCCGAAGACGAGGGAGATGTTGCTCTCCTTCATCTCGTCGAAGTTGACTTTGTCGAGGTCCCAGCCGCCCGCCTCCATCGACTCCTCGAACTCCTCGCCGTAGGTCATGACGCCGGCCTCGAGCATCTCGCGGAGGAGGTCGTTGCCCTCGCGGGTCCGCTCGCCGACGCCGGAGAAGACCGAGAGGCCCTCGTGGGCCTTGGCGATGTTGTTGATGAGCTCCATGATGAGCACCGTCTTGCCGACGCCGGCCCCGCCAAAGAGGCCGACCTTCCCGCCCTTGGGCACGGGCTGGATCAGGTCCATCACCTTGATGCCGGTCTCCAGCATCTCCTGCGACCCGGCAAGCTGATCGAAGTCGGGGGGGCTCCGGTGGATGGGCCGCTGCTCGTCGACGTCCGGCTCGGGCAGGCCGTCGATCGCCTCCCCGACGACGTTGAAGAGCCGGCCGCGAATCTCCTCGCCGATCGGCACGGTGATCGGCTGGCCGGTGGCAACGATGTCCTGATCGCGCTGCAGGCCGTCGGTCGAGTCCATGGCGATGGCCCGCACGCGCTGCTCGCCGAGGTGCTGCTGGACCTCGAGGATCAGTTCGGTCCCGTCCTCGCGGTCGACCCGGAGGGCGTCCAGGATGTCGGGCACCCGGTCCTCGGGAAACTCGGCGTCGACGACCGGGCCGACGACCTCGATGATCGTGCCCGTGACTTCGTTGGTTCCTACTTCCATGGGGAGCGTCGGTTGTTCGATGCGTAGGCGTTGCCGGAGCGAGCCGCCGCGAACGGAAGGCACCTCCCGCCTGTGTTCCGCGGTACGGACCAATCTCCAACGTAACGTGTGGCGACGGAAATTGCGCGCGACGTGGGTGAGAATTCGACGGTCGCGCCGCAAAGAATCCGGGAATTCCCGCGCGGGTCGGTCGTTGGGGACGACGGACTACGTCTTAGCTTGCAGCCGGGCACACGTTCCTGTACGCTGCCCATGTGCCGCTACCTTTGATTGATCTTCCTGCCGTTCGATGACTCGTCTGGTCCCCGCGCTCGTGCTGCTGCTCGCCCTGTGTGCCGCGGGCCCCGCCGCCGCCCAGGAGAGCGACGACCCGGACGAGAGCGAGCCCCTGCCCACCATCGCCGAAAAGACCGAGGGAATGGAGGCGATCGACGGCTTCGTGCCGCTTTACTGGGATGCGCGGGCGGGCACGCTCTGGATGGAGGTGTCCCGCTTCGAGACGCCCTTCCTCTACGTCACCTCGCTGCCGGCGGGGCTCGGGTCCAACCCGGTGGGCCTCGACCGGGGCCAGCTCGGGGCGCAGCGGGTCGTGCAGTTCGAACGCACCGGGCCGAAGGTGCTCCTCGTCGAGCCGAACCTCGACTACCGCGCCTCCACCGACAACCCCGACGAGCGGGAGGCGGTGCGGGAGGCCTTCGCGCCGGGCGTGGTGTGGGGCTTCGAGGTCGCGGCCGAGAGCAAAGACGGGGAGCGGGTGCTCGTCGACGCCACCGAGTTCGTGGTGCGGGACGCCCACGGGGTCGTCCGGCGCCTGAAGGAGACCGATCAGGGCCGCTTCTCGCTCGACGAGAGCCGCAGCGCGCCTTACCTCGACAACGTGAAGGGCTTTCCGGACAACACGGAGATGGAGGCGCGCCTCACGTTCACGACCGACGAGGCGCCGGGCGAGTACGTGCAAAAGACGGCCGCCGATCCCACCGCGGTTACGCTTCGGGTGCGGCACTCGCTGGTGGAACTGCCCGACACGACCGGCTACACGCCGCGCCGGTTCGACCCGCGGTCCGGCCTCCTCTATTCCGAGTACAAAGACTACGCGACGCCCATCGGGGAGCCGATGAAGCGGCGCCTCGTGAACCGGCACCGCCTCAACTGCGCCGAGCCGGCGGGGGCCGACGGCCTCTGTCCGGCCGAGGAGCCCATCGTCTACTACCTTGACCCCGGCACGCCCAAGCCGGTGCGCGGCGCCCTGCTCGACGGCGCCCGCTGGTGGCGAGAGGCCTTCCGCGCGGCGGGCTTCGAGGACGCCTACCGCGTCGAGGTGATGCCGGACAGCGTGGACCCGATGGACGTGCGGTACAACGTGATTCAGTGGGTGCACCGCCGCACGCGGGGCTGGAGCTACGGCGCCTCGGTGACTGATCCGCGCACCGGCGAGATCCTGAAGGGCCACGTCACGCTCGGCTCCCAGCGGGTGCGGCAGGACTATCTCCTGGCCGAGGGCCTGCTGGCGCCCTATCAGGGCAAGCACGCCGACGGGTACGCGCCCGCAAACGACCCGATGCTCAAGATGGCCCTGGCCCGCATCCGCCAACTCTCGGCGCACGAAGTGGGCCACACCATCGGCCTGGCCCACAACTTCGCCGCGTCGGTCAACGGCCGGGCCTCGGTGATGGACTACCCGGCGCCCCTGGCCCGCGTGCAGGGCGACTCGATCTCGCTGGCGAACGCCTACGACACCGGCGTCGAGGACTGGGACAAGATTGCGGTGCGCTACGCCTATGCCCAGCCGGGACCCAACCAGACGGAGGCCGACATGCTCGACGGCATCCTGCAGGACGCGCAGGACCAGGGGCTCCTGTTCGTGACCGACCGGGACGCGCGGCCCGCCGGGGCGGCCCAGCCGGAGGGCAACCTCTGGGACAACGGCGACGACATGGTCGCGGCGCTCGACCGCGAGATGGCGGTGCGCGAGGTGGCGCTCGATCGCTTCGGGGCGGCCGTGGTGCGCACCGGCGAGCCCCTGGCCCTGATGGAGGAGGCGCTCGTACCGCTCTACCTCCGCCACCGCTACCAGGTCGCCGCCACGGCAAAGCTGGTGGGGGGTGTGGCCTACGACTACGTCCTGCGGGGGGACGCGGAGGCGCGCCGCTCCCAGCGTGTACCGGCCGACCGGCAACGAGCCGCCCTCGACGCGCTCCTGGCGACGATCACGCCCGGGCGGCTCGCCCTCCCGCCGGCCGTTCGGGACCGGTTGCCCCCGCGGCCCCCGGGCTACCCGTCCAACCGCGAGCTCTTCGAGGGGCGCACCGGCCTCCCCTTCGACCCGTACGCGCCCGGTGAGGTGGCGGCCACGATGGTGCTGGAGGCCCTCACGCAGCCGGAGCGGGCCATGCGCCTCGTCGTCCAGCACGACGCGGACGCCAACCGGCCGGGCCTCTCGGCGGTGCTGACCCGCATTACCGACCGGGTCTGGAAGCGCGACGTTCCGTCCGACGCCCACCGCGCCGAGATCCAGCGCACCACGCAGCAGGTGTGGACGGATGTCCTGCTGAGCCGGGCCGACCACGCCGAGACGGCCCCCGCCGTCCGGGCCCGCCTCACGCAGCACGCCCGCGACCTTGCCGGGTGGCTCGCCGACAATCCGGGCACGGACGCCGAGACGCAGGCCCACCGGCGGTCGCTCCGCGCCATGATCGAGCGCTTCCTCGAGCGCGACCACGAGAGCACCCCGCCGCCCGCGTCGCTGGAGACGCCGCCGGGCTCGCCGATCGGGCAGGGCGCGCCCGCCTACCGGCAGCGCCAGCAGCGCCGGCACGAGTGGCTCGCCGAGCAGGCCCCCGCGCTTCCGGCCTGCTTCCGGTGAGGCACCGGGAGGGCGACATTCGGATCGATCCTTGCGCGGTCGATGGGTCCTGCTCGCCCCGCGGGGCCCGCGACGGTCCTGCCCTCTCTCCTCCGCACAACCGCCCAGCCCATTCTACGCTCACTCCCCGACCCCATGTCCGATGCTCCGGTCGATCGAGAGGCGCTCCTCGACCTCGTCGACAGGGATATGGTCTTCCTGGAGCGACTGATCGAGATGTTTCGCGAGGACTGCAAAGCCTACCTGCGGGACATCCGTGCCGCCATCGACCGGGGCGACGCGGAGACGCTCACCGACGAGGCCCACAGCCTGAAGGGCGCCGCGGCCCACCTGCAGGCCGAGGCCGTCCGGAGTGCCGCCCGGCGGCTCGAGCGGCTCGGGCGGGCGGAGGACCTCGGGCCCGCCCCCGACACGTTCCGCCGGCTGGAGGCCGCCGTGGATCGCCTCCTCCCGGCCCTCGAAGACATGATCGACGACGGATAGGGCCCTTCGGCTCGACGCGCTACTCCGCGTCGTCGAAGTGGTCGAAGCCGCCGGGCTGGAGGGGGACGTTCTCCCCGTCGGCGCGCTGGATGAGGACCGGATTCTCCTCGTCCTCGGGCCGCTCGATGTCGCCGATGACGGTGTAGGACTGCGGGTCGACGGCGTCGAGGTCGCCCTCCGGCATCGTGAAGACGAGCTCGTAGTCCTCGCCGCCGAAGAGCGCGTAGACCCCCACGTCCTCGCCGAAGTCGGTGGCCGTGTTGCGGGTCTCCGGGTCGATGGGCTGGGCGCCCACGCCGCTGGCCTCGCACACGTGGTGCACCTCGGAGGCGAGCCCGTCGGAGATGTCGATGAGGGACGTGGGCTTGACGCCGGCCCCGGCCCAGTCGCGCACGGTCTTGAGCTGGGCGGGCGGGGCCAGGTGGCGCCGGATGACGTACGAGAACGGGTCGAGGTTCGGCTGGAAGTCCTCGCCCTGCTCCTGAAGCTGCTTCCGGTTGCGCACCAGCACCTTGAGGCCCGCGTAGGAGGCGCCTATGTCGCCGGTCACGCAGAGCTTGTCGCCCACCTTGGCCCCGCGCCGGTACACGACGTCGTCCGCGGCGGCCTCGCCCACCACCGACACCGAGAGCGAGAGCGAGTGGGCGCTCACCGTGTCGCCGCCCACCACCGTCACGTCGTAGGCGTCGCACGCCTCCCGGATGCCCTCGTAGATCGTCTCCGCCATCTCGACGGTCACCTGCTGGGAGAGGCCGACCGTGACGGTCGCGTAGCGGGGCTCGGCGTTCATCGCCGCGACGTCGCTCACGTTGACCGACATCGCCTTGAAGCCGAGGTGCTCCATCGGCATGAAGGCCCGGTCGAAGTGGATGCCCTCCGTCAACGTGTCGGTCGTGAGGATGTGCACCCGGTCGTCGCCGACGCGGTACACGGCCGCGTCGTCCCCGATGCCGGACACGAGGTCCTCGTCCGACGGCTCGCCGAGCGTGTCGCGCATGACGGCAATGAGGCCGAACTCGCCGATGTTGGAGATGTCGGTCTGCTGCGGGGCGCCTGGAGCCTCCATGGGATAAGGGGCGTTTCACGGAGTGGAGAGACGGAACACCGCCTCTACCCCGTAGCCGAGATCGTGTTTGCGGGACCGGCCCCTCCCCGAGCGGCCTTCGTCGGCTTTTCGCCTCGACCGGGCGGGGGCAAGGGTGCCTGCGAGAGGGAACGTGTGGAGGCGTGGCCTCTCCCGCTCCGCTGCGTGCCTGCTTGCGCACCTCGCACCCGAGCGCCAACTGCTGCGGGGACGTGCTGCGATCTCTGCACGTCCCGTTCGGACTTGTCCGGGCGCTTCCCTATCGTGTAGGCCGTGCCCCCGCTTTTCTTCCCGGCCCACCTCCCCCTCGACTCATGCCCCCGCGCCTCCTCCGGTGGCTCGCCCTCCTCGGCGGCGGCCTCCTGCTCCCCTTCTTCGCGCCCCAGTCCGCTCCCGCGCAATCGGCCGGTCTCGGGCCCTTCGAGGCCCACGCGGCCGTCGGGGCCCCCGAGGGCCCGGGCCGCGCCGCGTACGACGCCGAGGCACAGGTCCTCCGCCTCGAGGGCGGCGGCCCCGGCCTGACGGGGCGGGCCGACGCCTTCCACGCGGCCTGGCGGACGGTGACGGGCGACGTGCTCCTCCGTGCCCGCGGCGCCCTGCGGGGCGAGGGGGCCGGCCCGGCCCGCACGATGGGGTGGACCCTGCGCTCGGGCCGCTCGCCCGACGCGGCCCACGTGAGCGTCGTCGTGCACGGCGACGGCCGGGCCGTGCTGCGGTACCGCCCGGCCGCCGGCGACAGCACCCGGTCGGTCCCGGTGTCCTACAACGGGCCCGACGTCCTCCAGCTGGCCCGCGACGGCACCACGTACACGGTGTCGGTGGCCCGGTTCGGTCACACATTCACGCGCAAGCGGGTCGCCAACGTCGCGCTGGGGGACAGCGTCCACGTCGGTCTGCTTGTGGCCGGCCCCGTAGAGGGCACAGCCCCGGCCGCCGCGTTCCGGAACGTGCGGATCGTGACGCCGGCGCCCGACGGGCTCGCAGCGTACGAGGAGTACCTGGGCAGTCGGGTGGAGACGATGACCGTGGAGAACGGCCACCGTACCGTCGTGCACCGCGAGGCCCGCTCCCTCCAGGCGCCCAACTGGACGCTCGACGGCGGGGCGCTCATCTACAACAGCGAGGGTCGCCTCTACCGCTTCGCGCTCGACACCCGCACCCCGAAGGAGATCGACACCGGCTTCGCGGACAATCTGAACAACGACCACGTCCTCTCCTTCGACGGCTCCACGCTCGGCATCAGCCACGGGGCCGACGAGCACGACGGGGCCTCCATCATCTACACGGTGCCCGTGGAGGGCGGCACGCCGACACAGGTGACCCCCAAGGGCCCCTCGTACCTGCACGGCTGGTCGCCCGACGGGGACTGGCTGACCTACACCGGGGCGCGCAACGGGGCGTACGACATCTACAAGATCCCGGTCGACGGCGGGGCGGAGGTGCGGCTCACCACCGCCGAGGGGCTCGACGACGGCTCCGAGTACGCGCCGGACGGGGAGCACATCTACTTCAACTCGGTGCGCTCCGGCACCATGGAGATCTGGCGGATGCGCCCCGACGGCACCGGCAAAGAGCAGCTCACCGACGACCGCTTCAACAACTGGTTTCCGCACGTGTCGCCGGACGGCGAGTCGATCGTCTTCCTGTCGTACCGGCCGGGCGTGGCGCCGGGCGACCATCCGTTCTACAAGCAGGTGTACCTGCGCCGCATGCCGGCCGACGGCGGCGCCCCGGAGGTGATCGCCTACGTCTACGGCGGGCAGGGCACGATCAACGTGCCGTCGTGGTCGCCGGACGGGACCCGCATCGCGTTCGTGAGCAACACCGGCGCGGCGACGCTGGAATAACCGCTTCAACGTTCTACGTTCAACGTTGTACGTCGACCGTGATATGTTTGACGTAGTATGTTGGGTTCGACCGGTCCGGATCAGAGCCGGATGCGACGGGGATGTTACCCGCTCGGGAGGCTCCGCTGTGGACGTTGTGCGCGCCGCGGCTTATCCTCTGCACGTGTAGAAAAGAACGCCCCTCCGGCACTCGTTCCCGCGGATTCGTCCACCACCCATGCACGTCTCCGACGCCACGTTCGTCGTGACCGACACCGAGACGACCGGGACGACGGCGGAGAGCAATCGGGTCATCGAGATCGGAGCGGTGAAGGTCCGGGACGGATCGGTGGTCGACCGCTACCAGCAGCTCGTGAATCCGCAGCGGTCGATCCCGGGGCGCATCACGAAGCTCACGGGAATCACCACGGGCATGGTGTTCGACGCCCCGACGGTCGACGAGGTACTGCCCGACTACCTCGACTTTCTGGGCGACGGCCTCCTCACGGCCCACAACCTGTCGTTCGACAAGGGCTTCCTCGACGCCGAGCTCGAGCGCACGGGCCGCGCCCCCCTGTCCAACGAGACGCTCTGCACCGTGCGGCTGGCCCGGCGCCTCCTGCCGGGGCTCGACTCGAAGGGCCTCAGCCGGCTGACGCAGTTCTACGACATCAGTGTCGACGGCCGCCACCGGGCGCTCGGCGACGCGGAGGCGACGGGCCGCGTGCTGCGCCGCTTCCTGAGCCAGCTTGCGTTCGAGCACGAGATCGAGACGGTCGAGGACCTACTCGCCTTCCAGCACCGGCGCTACCAGAAGGTGCGGGCCGTGCCCGATCACCTGCAGGAGATTCGCGAGGAGCGCCTGCCCGAGGCCCCCGAGGCGCCGGGCGTCTACACGCTCAAGAACAACAAGGGCACGCCGCTCTACATCGGGAAGGCCAAGGCCCTGACCGACCGCCTGCGCACCCACTTCACGGCCGTCGAGTCGAAGAGCGCGCGCAAGCGGAAGATGCTGCAGAAGGTGCGCCGGGTCGACTGGGAGACGACGGGGACGGAGCTGGAGGCGATCCTGCGGGAGTCGCGCCTCATCAAGACCGAGAAGCCCCGCTACAACCGCGCCCAGCGCCGCTACTACAGCCGCCCGTTCCTCCGGCTCGACACCACCCACGAGTACCCGACCATCTCCTGGAGCCGCACGCTCGCCGACGACGGGGCCGAGTACTACGGGCCGGTGCGCAACCGGGAGCGGGCCGAGATGGTGGTCGACCTGGCGAGCCGCTTCTTCCGCCTCCGCGAGTGCGACGACGAGCGTCTCCACCTCGGGCAGCGCTGCCTCTACGCCGACATGGACCGGTGCACGGTGCCCTGCGAGACGGAGGACGCGGAGGCCTACGCCGAGGCGGTCGAGCGCGTCCGGCGCTTCCTGACGGGCCGGGACCGCTCGGTGCTCGACCGGCTGCGGGAGCGGATGGAGCGGGCCTCCGAGGACCTCGACTTCGAGAAGGCCGCCGAGATCCGGGACACCCTCGAGCAGCTGGAGAAAATCCTCGACAAGCAGCGGGTCGCCGCCGCGCCGGTCCGGCGCCACAACGCCGCCCTCCTGCACCGGGGCGACGACGCGGACACGGTCGACGTCTTGCTTGTGCGCTTCGGGCGGTTCGTGGCGTCGGTGTCGTGCGCGTGTCCGCCCTCCGCGGAGGGGCGCGCCCGGCTCCGCGAGCAGGTCCGCACCCACTTCGACCCGGACGCGGAGCCGCCGTCGGACTTCACGAAGCGGGCGGCCGACGAGATCCGCCTCCTCTCGCACTGGACCTACGCCCACCGCGACGACCTGTCGGTCGTGCGGTGGCGCCCGGGGCAGGCGCCCGACGAGATGGAGGATCGCATCTGCGAGCAGTTCCGCGCGCGTGCCTCTTCGCCGGCCGAGGTGGCCTGACCCGCGGCGGGCACGCTCCGATCGCCCTCGTCCTCGGCGGGGAGCACTAATCGGAGTTCGGCAAAAAAAGACCCGGACCCCCACCAAGAGCCCGGGCTCGGGTAGAAGTGGGACCCGAGAGAAACGACCTGTAAATCGAACGCCACGGGGGACGGGACGGCCGCGCACGGTTCACTTCTGACACCGCGGCACTACCGATCCGTGACCAAGTGTCCAACTTCTGCTTGCGGCGATGCACGGTCCGCAGCGACCGCGGACGATCGCCTTGCGAACGTTCTCACGGATCGGTAAGTGAAAGATCGAACGTCCATCCGCACGCTTTAACT
>JBDGQP010000159.1:0-4088 GCA_042218975.1 Salinibacter sp. | reverse complement strand
AGGAGGAGGGCCTGCGCGACGGCTACCGCACGGTCATCAACTGCGGCGACGACGGCGGACAGTCGGTCTGGCACCTCCACCTCCACCTCCTCGGGGGGCGTCGCATGGAGTGGCCGCCCGGATGAGGGCAATTGCGAACTGCGAGTGTCGAGTTGCGAATTGGTATTGGCACTCGGCGTTTCTCATTCGCACTTCGAAACTCGACATTCGCCACTGTGCAAACGTTGGGCGTCACCGGAGGCATCGGCAGCGGGAAGACGACCGTCTGTGGGTTCCTGGAGGAGAAGGGGGCCCGCGTCTTCTACGCCGACATCGAGGCCAAACGCCTCATGCAGGACGACGAGGCCGTGCGGGCCGAGATTACGGAGGCGTTCGGGGCCGAGGCCTACACGGACGACGGCACCCTCGACCGCGCCTATCTGGCCGACCAGGTCTTCGGCGACGCCGACCGGCTCGAGCGGCTGAATGCCATCGTCCACCCCCGCGTCTTTGAGTCGTTTGAGGCCGCGACGGAGCGGGCGGCCGAGGAGGGGATCGACCTGCTGGTGCACGAGGCGGCGCTGCTCTTCGAAGCCGGGGGCGACGCGCACGTCGACGTTACCGCCGCCGTGGTGGCGCCCGAGGAGGCCCGCGTGGCCCGCGTGGCCGAGCGCGACGATGTGACCCCCGAGCAGGTGCGGGCCCGCATGGGCCACCAGTTCCCGCAGGATGAGCTCCGGCGTCGGGCGGACCACGTCCTTGAAAACGACGGCTCGCTGGAGGCCCTCCGCCAGAGGAGCGTCGAGCTGTACTGGACGGTCGTTGGGTGAGGACGGCGAGGCTCCCCGTCGAGGGCAGTCCTGGGGGTTGGGGGCACCCGCCCGTCCCGATGGGCGAGAGGGGGGCGGCTCCGGACCCGTTTCCTTCCACGGCGACCGCATTTCGTTTTTCCCTGCTCCCCCGCCCCCATTCGCCCGTTTTCGCGAAGACGATCGGGCGGTCGCGGCCAGGGGGGCCTGTCCGATGCCCCAGGACGCGATTGCTCTACTCCCCCTCGTGGGCATTGACCTCGCCCTCATCGTTGGCTTTCTTCTGGGGGCCTCACCTTTCTCATCGAACGACCGGTGTCCATGCTCTCCCTCTTCCCCGAGCCCCTGCGCTCGATCTTGACGGCGGTCGCTCGCCGTCTGCTGCTCATCGGGGCGGTTCTCACCCTGGGCGTGCTCGTCGTCCCTCTAGGAGCCCACGCCCAGACCGACTACTTCTTTCCGGAGGACGTGCAGTTGAACCCGGACATCCCGTCGCCGGCCGAGTTTCTGGGGCGCGACATCGGCTCCCACCACACCCGTCACGCCCGTCTTGTGGCCTACTTCCGGGCCCTGGCCCGCCGCTCGGACCGCATGACGATCACGGAGGTCGGGACGACCAACGAGCTCCGATCGATGATCTACGCAATCGTCACGGCGCCGGAGAACCACGCCAACCTCGAACAGCTGCGCCGGCAGCACCTGCGCATCAGTGACCCGTCCGCCTCCGTCGAGAACGTGGGGGAGCAGCCGATTGTCGTGCAGCTCGGCTACGGGGTGCACGGGGACGAAACCTCCTCCAGTGAGGTGGCGATGCTGCAGGCCTACCACCTGGTCGCCGGTCAGAGCGACGCGGTGCAGCGCTCCCTCCAGGAGGGCATCTTCCTGATCGAGCCGGTCCTCAACCCCGACGGGCGTGACCGGCATTCCCACTGGGCCAACATGCACAAGGGCGATCCCCTGGTGGCCGACCCGCTCGACCGCGAGCACAACGAGGTCTGGCCCGGGGGGCGTACCAACCACTACTGGTTCGACCTCAACCGCGACTGGTTTCCGCTCACGCAGGTCGAGAGCCGGAATCGCGTCGACTTTTACCACCGGTGGCGCCCCAACATCGTCACCGACTACCACGAGATGGGGACCAACAGCACCTACTTCTTCGAGCCGACCGAGCCGGTGAACTCGTGGAATCAACTCGTGCCGGACCGGGTCTACACCACGCTGACCCAGTACTTCACCGAGAACTGGGCGGAGGCGCTCAACGAGATCGGCACCCCCTACTTCACGAGGGAGATCTACGACAACTCCTATCCCGGGTACGGGTCCACCTACCCGAACATGTACGGGGGCATCGCCTTCGTCTTCGAGCAGGCGAGCGCCCGGGGGCACGTCCAGCGGAACGAGATGCGGGAGGTGACCTTCCCCTACACGATCCGGAACCAGCTGCGCACGTCGCTCGCCACCGTCGAGACGGCCATCGAGCAGAAGGAGGTCTTCCTCAATCACCAGCGCGACTTCTACACGGAGGCGCTGAAGCGGGCCGAGGAGTTCCCGACGGACGCGTACGTCTTCGGGCACGCGCAGGACACCTCGCGCACCCGGGCCTTTCTCGATCTGCTCCTGCAGCACGAGATCGACGTCTACGAGCTCGGGGCCGAGTACACGGCCGGCGGGACGACCTACGAGCCCGGCTCCGCTTACGTGGTGCCCACCCGGCAGCCGGAGTACCTGATGGTCCGCTCGATGTTCGAGAAGGTGACCGAGTTTCCGGACAGCACGTTCTACGACACCTCGGCCTGGTCGGCGGTCCTGGCCTACGGCCTGCCGCACACGGCCGTGCAGGACGGGGGCGTTTCCCGGGGCGACCCGGTCACGGCCGTCCCGTCCCGCCGGGGCCTCGGCACCGTGCCCCGCAGCACGTACGGCTATCTCATCGACTGGGGCGACTACCGCGCCGTCCAGGCCCTCTACGCGCTCCAGAAGCGCGGCGCGAAGGCAAAGACCGCCTACGAGCCGTTCGCGGCGTCGACGGCCGGGGGGCCGTACGAGTACCCCCGTGGGTCCATCTTCGTCCCGGTACAGCCCCAGTCGATCTCGGCCGACAGCCTGCACCGGATCATGGAGATCGCCGAGGAGGACGCACGCATCAACATCCAGTCCACCGACACCGGCCTCACGCCCGAGGGGATCGACCTGGGGAGCGAGAACTTCGAGGCGCTGGACCGGCCCGACCCCCTCATGATCGTCGGCGAGGGCACCTCCGCCTACGAGGCGGGGGAGGTGTGGCACCTGCTCGACACGCGCGTCGACATGCCCATCACCAAGGTGGACCGGACCGACTACGACCGGGTCCATCTCCCGGACTACGACACGATGATCCTCGTGTCCGGCAACTACGACTTCCTGTCGGAGAGCCAGATCGAGGACCTCCGGGAGTGGATCGAGAACGGGGGGACTCTCATCACGATCCGGCGGGCCACCGAATGGGCCGTGGAGCACGACCTGGTCAACGATCCCGCCCTCACGCAGGCCGGGAGCGCGGCCGACACCGCCGGGACGGAGACGGTCGAGCGCCGCCCCTACGGCCGGGCCGAGGAAATCGAGGGCGCCCAGCGCGTCGGCGGCTCCATCTACGAGGTCGACCTCGACCGGACCCATCCGCTCGCGTTCGGGATTGCCCAGAAGACGTTTCCCGTGTACCGCAACCACCGGGTGTTTCTGCCACCGACGGACAATCCCTACAGCACCGTCGCCCGCTACACCAACGAGCCGCTCCTGAGCGGGTACGTCTCGGAGGAGAACCTGGACCGGATTCGCGGATCGGGGTCGCTGATGGTGGACGAGATCGGGGACGGGCGCATCGTCCTGTTCGTCGACAACCCCAACTTCCGGGGCTTCTGGTACGGGACGAACAAGCTCTTCTTCAACGCCCTCTTCTTCGGCAACACCATCGAGGTACCGGAGCCGACCGGGTACGAGTAGCGGCGCGGGCCCGGGAACCCGTCCGCACGCGGGTCTGCGACGCGGCGGGCGGGGATGGTCCCCCGATGGTGAGGTGTCGGCCCAGCGTCCGGGACCGTGCCTCTGCGTGGGCGATGGGCACACGGGCGACGGGCCCGGCGACCGCGAGTTCCGTGCGCAGGCGGTGCGCTTAGAGACTGTTTTGATGTTTCGGTCGGTCACAGACCGCGTCGCTCCCGTCCGAGCGTCCTCGGATCGTTCCCGACTGGTCCGGGAAGGTGCCCCTCTTGCAAGGGAATATCAACATACCAGTCTCTTAGGGCCGCGTCGTAGTCCAGTCGA
>JBDGQP010000158.1:0-4737 GCA_042218975.1 Salinibacter sp. | reverse complement strand
CCCACGCTGGGCAGTGGGCGCCCCCGAAGCTGTTCGTCAACGTCTTCGATGGAGGGCCCCGAACGACGGTCCGGTATCGCGTCGAGGGCGGCAGGGTGAGATCGATGGAACGAACAGTTCGCATCGACCCGTTCATGAAGCGACTATATCGACGACGTGAAGGCACGTCGGCCGCGGTCGCTCGGCCGGAGCCCTCTTCGCACCTGTGGAGCGCCCCGCTCCCGTCGGACCTGGCGCCCGGGGCCCACACGGTCACCGTCACGAGCAACAACGAGTTTGGACGGACCGATACCACCTCCACGGTCGTCGAGGTGCAGGCCCCGGCGGAGGCTCCTGGGCCCCAGAAGCGACGTGACAAGTGACATGGCGCAGGCGTTTCCGCCTTTTCGACTCGACACGCTCTTGGCTGACAGTTCTCCCCGTTGATGGTCCCGCTGACTCGAACGGTTGTCGTCGTCTTCTTTTGCGCTGCACTGCCGCTCCTGAACGCAGGCCCGGCCCAGGCCCAGCCGACCCCCACCGGCCACGGAGCCATCTTCTTCCATCCGGATGGAACCTCGGCGGCCCACTGGGACGCGACGCGGCTCCGGTACGTCGGCCCCGACAGTCTGCTGCACTGGGACCGCCTTCCGGCCGTGGCTCCCTACCGGGGCCACCTGTCCGACCAGCTTACGGGGACGTCCAACGCAGGGGCCGTAGCCCACGCAACTGGGACGCGTCCCCACTCAGAAACGTTCGGGCTTGACCCCTCGGGTCAGGAGTACCGCTCGGCCAACGGCACCCGCCGGACCGTCATGGAGTCGGCGATAAACGCCGGGCTCAAAACGGCCCTCGTTCAGACCGGGTCCCTCATCGAGCCGGGGACGGCCGCCTTCGTGGCCGAGGCCCCGCGCCGGGCCGCCTACGAAGAGATCGCCTTCGAGGTCGTCACCTCTGGCGTTGACGTCATCCTGGGCGGGGGTGAGAAGTGGCTCCTCCCCGAAGGCACGCAGGGCCGCTTCGGGGAAGGCGCCCGCACCGACGGGCGCAACCTCATCCGCCGGCTGAAGGAGAACGGATACACGATCGTGTATACGCGGAAGGAATTGATGAACGTCCCGCCGGGCACGACGAAGGTGTTCGGCGTGTTCGCCTCGGGGCACACCTTCCGGGACCGAACCGAGGAGCAGCTCCGGGCAGCGGGCCTTTCGCTCTACGTTGAGAGCGCCCCGACGATCGCGGAGATGACCTCGTTTGCGCTGAATCGCATCGCCCGGGGCGACGGAGGCTTCTTCGCGGTCATCGAAGAAGAGGGAAGCGACAACATCTGCAATCAAATGAACGCCTCCGGGTGCCTGCGCGCAATGAAGCGGGCCGACGAGACAATCGGTGAACTTCGCCGATTCCTCGATGCGAACCCCGAGACGTTCGTCCTCACCACCAGCGACAGCAACGCCAACGGCATGCAACTCGTGAGTGTCGAGGGTGGGACGGCAGTCCCGGCGTTCGACCCGGGGAGCGGGGCGCCCATGGACGGCGTCCGCGGATCCGGCACGGACCCGTTCCGCTCGGCCCCCGACGCAGACGGGCGGCGGTTTCCCTTCGCCATCGGATGGGCCCACGACGGAGACGTGGGAAGCGGGGTCCTGGCGCGGGCTGGAGGCCTGAAGGCCCAGGAGAAGGTGCCAGCGACTGGGCTCTCGAATATCGATGTCTACCGCGCGCTCTACGAAACGCTGTTTGGGGATGCATCGCTTTCGGAGAACAACGGTGCAGCCGAGCCAACTCAGGGCAGTTCACGCTGAACGCCAGGATTCTACCCAGAAGAGGGGTATCTTTTCGGGTCTGTCGATCCGCAAGAAGGTGCCCAGCGTCTGCTCTCTGCTTGCGGCCACACGGGCCGCAGCTGTCGCGAGCAATCGTTTACGCACGTTCCCACGGATCGGTGAATCCCTAGAGGAAGACCAAGGGGGCGCTACGGCCAGGGGCTGAGGAGGGCTCTCGGTCTTCGTCTGCATTGTGTCGGCCTTTGGACCCTCCGCTCCGGTCCTGCCTTTCCGATAATCGGCATTTCCAGACGTGTCTTCCGGGGGCTTACCGATGTACGAGGACATGCCTCTCCCAGCCCGCCCCCGGGCGAGGGACTCCTGATGACCTCGACCTTGTGCCGGCACCGGCCCTTCACTTCTCGGGGCTCGGTCCCGGGGGGCTCCCTGCCTTTCTCGCGGACCTTCGCATCCACTGGCTGACGGCTCCCCCGCTCACGCCAGGGGCCCTGGCGATGTCGGTTTGGCGCCATCCTCTTTGCTTTGGGCCCACAGGCCCGAAAAAGTGGACCCGGACATCAGAGCGCCCGTCCAGACAGACGATCCGGTGAACCGAGAAATCGTCGTAACGTCCGCTCCATCAATCCACGAAACCCTCCTTTCGGGCGTCAAGCCTCCGGTGGAACGGAACTTCAAGATTCTTTCGACTACCACGGACTCTCACGCCAGGGCGAAAAGCCCCGCGAGAGGGGCGGAGAGGTCGACTGATCCGTCCCTCCCCGACGAGCCCTCCACATCTCTGCAGCCAAACGTTGCCCCTCGCCATGAACGACGAGTCCGAGCCCCGGAAGCATGATGCCTCCAACTTCGACGACTACCTGGTCGTCGGGCTGGTGGTTGCCGCCATCATTGCACTGTTCGCGGCGCTGATCCTGCTGTAGAACGCGGGGCCCGCCGTGGGGCCTTGTGTGCCTGCTCGGCCTGCGGACACCGGGACGAAACCTTGGAGGCCCTTCCTGGAGTGCCCCCGGCAGAGGGGAGAGCCCTCGACACGATCGAACCCGCACCACGGGCCCCCACCCTGGTGGAGCCCGTCTCTCGCTCGGGAAGCTCACCTCTCCTCCGAGCGAGTGTCCGTGCGCATCTTCGGTGGGAAGAGTTGTATCAGTCGTCTCCGGTCCCGCGGCGGGTGAGCCCGTCGCCCCGCCCCGCAGCACCGCGGCGTCGCGGGCCGAGGGAGGCCGTGACGAGCGTGTAAGAAGCCCTGTGCAGCAGGCACGTGCTTGCGGGCACACCGTACGTCTTGCGGTATGGAACAAAAGTGGGCCCTGCCAGGGCCGTGGCGTTCCGTACCGCAACGCCGGAGAGGAGAGAATCGGCGAAGGCACGCTCGGCCCTCCCGGCCCCGGGCCTCCACGCCGATCGTTTCACCCTTCTGTTTCCAATCCGCCAGATTCTGTGCTGTCCACTGCCCTCGTTTGGATCCGGAACGACCTCCGCGTCCGCGACCACGAGCCGCTGCGCTACGCGTCCGACCACTACGACCAGGTGCTGCCGGTCTACTGCTTCGATCCTCGCCACTTCGGCACCACGATGTTCGACCTGCCGAAGACAGGGGCCGTGCGGGCGCGCTTCCTCCGCGAGAGCGTGCAGGATCTGCGCGGCTCGCTCCGCGACCGGGGTGCCGACCTCGTGGTGCGCCACGGCCGCCCGGAGGACGTGCTCCCCGAGCTCGTGCGCCAGACCGGCGCCGACGAAGTGCTGCAGTACCAGAAGATCGGAAGCGACGAGGCGGAGGTGGAGGCAGGCGTGGAAGCCGCCCTTGCCGACACGGGCGCGGAGCCCGGCTTTTTTTGGGGAAAGACCCTGTACCACATCGACGACATCCCGTTCGAAAAGCCGTCGGACATCCCGAGCGTCTACACCAACTTCCGGAAGGGCGTCGAGAAGAAAAGCCAGATCCGCCCGACCGTCGACGCCCCCGACTCGCTGTTTCCCCTGCCGGAGGAGATCGACCCTGGAACCATCCCAACGCTCGAGGACCTCGGCGTCGAGGGCGACGGCGCCGTCGATGAGCGGGGGGTCCTTCCGTTCGAGGGCGGCGAGACCCGCGGCCTCGACCGGATCGACGAGTACATTTGGCGCGGGGACCACCTCAAGACGTACAAGAAGACCCGCAACGGCCTCCTCGGGGCCAATTACTCCTCGAAGTTCAGCCCCTGGCTGGCCCACGGCTGCATCACGCCCCGGCAGATCTACGAAGAGGTCCAGCGCTACGAGGACCAGCGAGTGTCCAACAAGTCGACGTACTGGATGACGTTTGAGCTCATCTGGCGAGACTTCTTCAGCTACGTTGCGTGGAAGGCCGGGGACCGCCTGTTCCGTCCCGGGGGCATCATCGGAAACGACATCGACTGGCACTACCACGAGGAGTCGTTCGAACGCTGGGCCAGCGGCACCACCGGCATCCCGTTCGTCGACGCCAACATGCGAGAGCTGAACCGGACCGGCTACATGTCGAACCGCGGACGCCAGAACGTCGCCAGTATGCTCTCACAGAGCCTAAAGCTGGATTGGCGGATGGGGGCGGCCTACTTCGAGTCGCGTCTCATCGATCACGACGTGGGCAGCAACTGGGGCAATTGGGCCTACAACTCCCGGGTCGGCAACGACCCGCGGGCCCGCTACTTCAACATCGTCAAGCAGGCGAAGCGCTACGACGGCGACGGCGAGTATGTGCGCTACTGGCTGCCGGAGCTCGAAGGCGTGCCCGACGAGTACGTCCACGAGCCCCATCGCATGAGCCGCGAGGAGCAGGAAGCCGCCGGCTGCATTGTCGGCGCGGACTATCCCAGACCGGTTGTGGACCTGGACAAGACCTACGAGCGCATTCGCAGGGAACGGGGCTGATTCCCGGTCAGCGTCGTGCGGAGGCATGCCGGCCCGGCTCGGGGCGACCCTTCCGGGGCAGAGAGGGGGGCGTCTCTCACTG
>JBDGQP010000157.1:2455-8077 GCA_042218975.1 Salinibacter sp. | reverse complement strand
GGGGCGACGGGACGCAGACCCGCTCGTTTATGTACATCGACGACTGCGTGAAGGGGACGCAGAAGATCATGCATTCGGATATTACCGACCCGATCAACCTTGGATCGGATGAGCTGGTGACGATCAACGAACTGGTCGACGTGATCGAGGCGGCCGTTGGTGTCGATCTCGACCGGGAGTACGACCTCACCAAGCCGCAGGGCGTGGACGGCCGAAACTCCGACAACACGAAGATCCAGCGGGAGCTGGGGTGGGCCCCGCCGACGGCGCTGCGGGACGGGATGCAGATCACCGCCGACTGGATCGAGCAGCAGATCGAAGAGCACCGGGAGGAAGAAACGACCTCCCGCTTCGCGCTGGCGCACTGATCCGACGCCGAGAGGCATCATGCTCGGGGTGCGTACTGGATGCGGACGAACGGCGACCGTGCCCCGATGTCTCTGGCCCTTTGTCCGGGGGCACTCTATTTCGCTGAGTTCTTTGACCCTGCATGTCTGAGTCGCCCTCTCTCCTCTTTGTCAACCAGCACTACTACCCGGACTTTGCCTCCACGGCCCAGCACCTGACGGATCTGGCCGAGCATCTCGACGACAGGGGGTTCGAGGTCCACGTGCTGTGCAGTGCGGGGCACTACCTCTCCGGCTCGATGGACGTCCCACTAGAGGAAACGCACAATGGGGTTCACATCCACCGGGTGCGTGCGACCGCCTTCGGCCGGGACTCGATAGTGGGGCGGCTCACCGACTATGCCAGCTTCTTTCTGCAGGTCCTCTGGCGGGTGCTCACCGGCCCCCGCTACGACTATGTCGTGACCCTTACGACCCCGCCCCTGATCGCGCTCGTGGGCACCCTCGCCCAGATGGTCCGGGGCCAGCCCTACGGCATCTGGTCGATGGACCTCCATCCCGACGCCGAGGTGGCCGTGGGGATGCTGAGTCCCGGACGGGGCCTCACCCGCCTGCTGCACGCGCTCAACAACTGGGCCTATCGCCGGGCCGACTTCGTCGTCGACCTCGGGCCCTACATGAAGCAGCGACTCCGCGACAAGGGCGTGCCGGACGGGCGACTCCACACCGTTCCGGTCTGGAACAAGAAGGAAGAGGTCTACCCTATTCCCGAAAACGAGAACCCGCTGGTGGACGAGGTGGGGCTCGACGACCGGTTTGTGATCATGTATTCGGGCAATGCCGGGTTAGGGCACCGGTTCGACGAGGTGCTGTCGGCCATGCGACACTTCGACGACCATCCGGAGATCTTCTTCCTCTTCGTGGGGAGCGGGCCCCGGAAAGAAGAGATCGTCGCGTTTGCGGAGGAGCACGACCTCTCGAATTTCCGGTACCTGCCGTACTTTCCGCGTGACCAGATCAAGTATTCTCTGTCGCTTGCGGACGTCCACCTGCTCACGCTCTACAACGACATGGCCGGCGTGGCCGTGCCGGGCAAGCTCTACGGCATCCTCGCCGCCGGGAAGCCCGTGCTCATGCTCGGACCGGAGGCCTCCGACTCGGGAGCGACCATCCTCGAGCACGACGTGGGCGTCGTCGTCGATCCGCGGCGGGAAGCGATCCCGGAGCGGGCGTTCATCGAGGCCGTTGACGCCCTCCACGCCAACGACCATCGGCGAGAGGAGATGGGGAGGCGTGGGCGAACGGTCTTCCTCGACCACTTCGAGCAGAGGGTCTGCTGCGAGCAGTGGACGGAACTTTTGAACCAGAAGACGGCGGCGACCGAATAGAGGGGCCCGGCCCCGGTTCAGCGTTGCCCGTGCGATGCGCAGCCACGAAGCGCAGTCTCGCCGCGGCGCGGGAAGAGCAGGCTGTAGCCGACCACCAGGCGGACTGAGACACGGGGTTGGCCTGAGAATCGGGGGCGCCCGCGCGTTTCGCCGAGCTGTCCCCCTGCCGGCTCTCCATTCGCACCTCTCCGGAGCCGGCCCCGCCCGAGACCGTGCCGTTCGTCGCACGAGAACGGAGGCGACCGTAAGGCCTCTCGCGTGTTCTCCGCTGGCGTCCGTCGTGGACGCACGGAAAGCGACGGAACGGCGTCGTGATGGGGGCCGCCCCGAAACGCAACGTTTGGAGGAAACGGGGGCTGAAGGCACGGGTCTGGCACTGTGTTTGATGACTAATGTTGCCCCTCGTGGATAGGCATCCACAGGGGGAGGACCCCTTCCTGAGACTCCGATCCCGGGAGTTTATACACGGCTTCTCTGATGCTGGGTCGGCCGCCTTTTCCTTCGGGCGCGGAAACTGGTGGATATGCACGACTGAACGGCCCGTGACGGTCTATTTCGCCGAGGACGTGACATCGAGCCCTCTCGCCCGGTAAGCGCTCGACGCAGACGGAAAGCGTCACCGATCCCGGGGCGATTCTTCCCCGGTCGGTGAATCTCTTCCTTAATCGGAAGGGCGGCGAACCCGTCGAGAGAGCTGTGCACATTCGCGGGCCGTGCTCGCGGTGGTGTCGTGATCGCCCGTTCTGTCCTCACCGTACGTTCCGCCGTTTCAACTCTGTGGGGCCGCATGGCGTCTGTCCTTCTCGCCTCTAACTTCCTTCACTCGGCCGTGGAGACGATGCTCGGCGCGGACGTAGCCGCCGACTCGGCCCTGTTGCCCCTGCTGGGCGGCGCGGCGGCGCTCCTGGCGGCCCTCGTCCTCACGCCCCTCGTGTGGCGGTGGGCCCGTCGTAGTGGCTGGATGGCCCGCCCGAGCGAGGACCGGTGGCACGACGAGCCGGTGGCGTTGCTGGGGGGGCTCGCCCTCCTCGGGGCGGTCGCCCTCGCGGTCGTGGCGGCCGGTGGAGGCGGGGCGTACAGGTGGCCGGTGTGGGTCGGGGCGGGGCTTATCTTTGTCGTCGGGCTGGTCGATGACCTCCTGGACATCCGGCCCGAGGCGAAGCTCATCGTGCAGGTGGTGGCCACCGCCCTTTTGCTCTACGCCGGAGAGGCCTTCTGGCGGGGCGGGCCGTTCTGGGCCTCGATCCCGCTGACCTTCCTCTGGGTCATCGGCATCACCAACGCCGTCAACCTCATCGACGGCCTCGACGGCCTGGCCGCGAGCATCGGCGCGGTGGCGGCCACCACCCTCGCGGTCATCGGCACCGCGATTGGGCAGCTCGACGTCGCGGTCGTCGCGGCCGCCCTGGCCGGCGGAAGCCTCGGCTTTCTAACCTACAACGCCAAGCCGGCCCGCATTTTCATGGGCGACTGCGGCAGCCTCTTCCTCGGCTACATGCTGGCGGCGGCCGCCCTCGGCGTGCAGAGCACCGGCGAGCCGGTGATCGGGACGCTGGTGCCAATCGTCGTCCTCGCGGTGCCGATCTTCGACACCACGTTCGTGACGGTGACGCGCATCCTGGGCGGGCGCCGCGTCACGCAGGGCGGTAACGACCACACGCACCACCGCCTCGTGCGCCTCGGCCTCTCGGAGCGCGGGGCGGTGCTCGGCCTGAGCGGGGTCAGCACCCTGTTTGCCCTGTCGGCCGTCGCTCTCTTCTGGGCGACGGCCCAACTGTTCCTGGCGGTCCTTCTCCTCGGCGGGGTCGGCTGCGTCGTGTTCGGGCTGTACCTGGTGGAGAGCCGCTCCTACGAGCCGGAGGGCGACCGGGCCCCGGGCCTCACCGAGCGGATCGGGGCCGTGATGCACGCGCTCGCCGGGGGCGTCTACTGGAAGTCGGTCGGGGGCGTGGTGGCGGATCTTCTCGTGGTGGTGGCCGCCTTCATCGTGGCCGCCCACCTGCGCTACGGGGGCGCGCCGCCGCCGGCCCAGGTGGACGTGATGATCGGGGCGCTCCCCGCCATCGTGGTGCTCAAGGTAGGGGTCTTCTACGCGTTCGGGCTGTACCACGGCGTCTGGCGCCACGCCGGCACCCCGGAAGCGGTGCGCCTCCTGAAGGCCTCGACCCTCGCCTCCGGGCTCGCCCTGGGCGGGCTGGTCGCGGCGTACGGGCCCGACGCCGTGTCGGTCTCGGTCGCGATCCTCGACTGGATGATTGCCACCGGGGCCGTCGGCGGCGTCCGGTTTGGCTTCCGGGCCCTGCGGCAGTACTTCGCTGCGCGGCGCGACGGCGGCGTCCGGACGCTCGTCTACGGCAGCGGCGACCAGAGCGTCCTGGTCGTTCGCCACCTCCGCGGCCGGGGCGACCGCACGGTCGTGGGGCTGCTCGACAATGCCGCCCGCCCCGGCCTGAAGGTGCAGGGCGTGGAGGTGCTGGGGCGCGTGGAGGTGCTGCCCCGGCTCGCGGTCCGGCACGACGTCGACGAACTCGTCATACCGGTCCACGATACCGGGGCCGGCGAGCGTCAGCGCCTGGCCCACGTCTGCGCCGCGGCCGGCATCAACTGCCGGCACTTCACGCTTGCCCTGGAGCCGGCCGGGGAGAACGGCTTCCTTTCGCCGGCCGGGGACGGGGCCCAGACGATGTCCGGCTGACCCCCCCGGCTGTACGACGCGCCCCCGCCCGACGGCGGACCTGCCCGATGGCGTCCCGTCGGGCCCAATGGCGTCCCACCGGGGAAAATCGAGCCGGTCGGCCCGGCAAGCACGGGCCTCGACCCGCCGAACGCAGCGGCGCGACGGGCGTAGGCATACCCGTGTCGAACCTCGTCCTTCGCGCCCCTTTGCTCTTCTCCGTCCCCGCCGCATGCGCCGCATTGAACTGACCCGCGACGCCCCCACGACCGTCGACCCCGACCCCGAGGCCGAACAGCGCATCCTCGACGGCCTCAACGAGAAGCAGGAAGAGGCGGTGACCACCACCGAGGGGCCCGTCATGATCATTGCGGGGCCCGGCTCCGGCAAGACGCGCGCCCTCACCCACCGCATCGCCTACCTCCTGGCCGCCGGCAAGGCGCAGCCGCGCGACATCCTCGCGCTCACCTTCACCAACAAGGCCGCGAGCGAGATGAAGGAGCGCGTCGAGCGGCTCGTGGGCGACGACGCACGGGGCATGTGGGTGGGCACCTTCCACTCCGCCTTCGCCCGCCTGCTCCGCAGGGAGGGCGACGCGATCGGGTACTCGCAGGACTTCTCGATCTACGACACCGCCGACTCGAAGCGCATCATCAAGCAGCAGATGCGGGGGCGCGGCCTCGACACCGACGTGGTGTCGCCCCGGTCGGCCCAGCGCATGATCTCGAGCGCCAAGAACCAGATGATCGGGCCCGGGGAGTACGAGCGTCTGGCCCGGGGCGACCAGCAGGAGATGGTGGCGGAGGTCTACCCCGCCTACGAGCGCGCCCTCCGGCAGGCCAACGCCCTCGACTTCGACGACCTGCTGCTCAAGCCGATCGAGCTCTTCGACGAGCACGAGGAGGTCCTGGAGAAATACCAGCGCCGCTGGCAGTACGTCCACATCGACGAGTACCAAGACACGAACCAGGCCCAGTACGTCCTGGCCCGCAAGCTGTCGGCCCGCCACAAGAACCTCTGCGTGGTGGGCGACGACGCGCAGAGCATCTACGCCTTCCGCGGGGCCGACATCACCAACATCCTCAACTTCGAGAACGACTACCCGGACGCCACCACGATCCGGCTGGAGCGCAACTACCGCTCGACCCAGAACATCCTGCGCCTGGCCGACTCGATCATCGAGGAGAACGACGACCAGATCGAGAAGAGCCTG
>JBDGQP010000157.1:0-2285 GCA_042218975.1 Salinibacter sp. | reverse complement strand
CCGCGTGATCGGGGGCACCTCCTTCTACGAGCGGAAGGAGATCAAGGACGTGCTCGCCTATCTGAAGCTGCTGGTCAACCCCAACGACACCGCGAGCCTGCAGCGCGTCATCAACTACCCCACGCGCGGCATCGGCGACAAGACCCAGGAGCGGCTCCAGCGCTACGCCCAGACGCACGACCTCTCGCTCTGGCAGGCCGTCGAGCGGGTCGAGCAGATCGAGACGCTGGGCACCCGCGCCAAGCGGGCCGTCGGTTCGTTCCGCGACCTCATCGCGCGGTACCTGTCAAACGTTGGCGGCGAGCCGGCCGACGACCTGGCGCGCGACCTCATCCAGGACGCCGGCCTCCTGAGCGAGCTGCGCAAGGAGCACACCCGCGAGAACCTGCGTCGCTGGGAGAACGTGCAGGAGCTCATCAGCGCGCTCGCCGAGTACGTGGCCAACACCGAGGACGCCTCCATCAGCACGTTCCTGCAGGAGGTGGCCCTCATGACCGACCAGGACGAGGCGGAGGACGACGCGGACAAAGTAACACTGATGACGCTTCACGCGGCGAAGGGCACCGAGTATCCGGTCGTCTTCGTCGCCGGGCTGGAGGAAGGACTCTTTCCACTGGAGCAGGCGACGCAGGAGAAGGCCGAGCTGGAGGAGGAGCGGCGCCTCTTCTACGTCGGCGTCACGCGGGCGCAGCCGCTACCGCTACGGCGAGCAGCAGTCCAACACGCGCAGCCGCTTCCTGGAAGAGGTCGACAGCGACGTGGTGCGCACCGAGGCCGGCGGCGAGCTGGAACAGGACACCGATCGCTTCTCGGCGGGGGAGGGCCCCGACGGCGGCCGGGACTACGACGAGATGGATCCGCACTACTACCGCCAGGACCTGAGCGGGAACGGCAACCGGGCAGGTTCCTCGGACGGCCTGCGCCGCATCGAGTCGACCGACGGGGGCAGCGGGCGGCGCGTGGTCTACGACGAGGGCCAGGGCGAGATCGTGCCCGGCGCCCGCGTGGAGCACGCGAAGTTCGGGGAGGGCAAGGTTCAGTCCGTGGAGGGGGAGGGCGAGAAGGCCACCGCCGTCGTCTTCTTCGGCTCCGACGTGGGCAACAAGAAGCTGAAGCTCAAGTTTGCGAAGCTGCGGATCATTGGCTAATCACCCTGCACGCGCTGCATCCCCCTCTGATCAACGGGCCGTTGCACGTTTGAACGTTGAACATTGGGCTGTGTATTGTCGGGATGTCCGCTCCGGGGATCTCGGCCAGTACGACGCCGGCTTCGAGGGGACGGTCGTCTACGCGACCGCCGACGCCGCTTCGATTTCGTCGATCATTTGGTTGTAGTCCCGTACGGCGTCGTCGGACGTGTAGGGAGACTGTGGCCCAGGCTCCCCGGTCTGGAACGAGGTTCGGTCTCGAAGAAGGTCGTACGTGACGGATTCGACGACACGACCGGTCGTCGCAGCGACTTTCGCGGCCTCCCGACGGAGCGATTCGATGGTCCAGGCTGCGGGGGCGCGGGGGCTGGCGTGCTCGATCGTCATCTCTTCCAGTCGCCCTCCTCTGTAGTGGGCGAGGGTCTGTCCGGTCGGGTCGGCCTCGGCGGTTTCGACTTCGACCGACTCGTCATCGGATTCCTGAATCTTCTCCCGGGCTGCGTTCACGGTCCCCGCCTGCGTGTCCGTGGTGGGTCCGCTCGCACCCCGAAAATCGACGTCAAGTGTGTCCGTATCGGGGTGGTAGGTGAGAATCATGGCTTGTATTTCCGCTCGTACCGATCCGTGAAGAAATACATGAAGACCGTTTCCGCGCATATGAGGCTCGGTCCGCCGCCCACCGCAGAAATCGTTCAGAGACTTTTGCACGGATCGGTAATCTCGGTCCGGGGAAGGCGTTGAGAATCGTATCGCCATCCGGAAGGAGAACAACCCGCACGTACTTCTCGAGGTCCTCGCTATATCCCCAACGACGAATTCGCCCATCGTCTTAGGTCTCCTCGTGCTCGTAAGGAAGGGCGATCTCTTCCGCAATCGCCCGTGTCACATGCGGGTGCCGACTCCGGCTCCGGTCGAAGTATGGGTGGAAATCCACGACGACATCGGCGCGCTCCTGAGCAGAGTGGTTACGCGGCAACCGGATCGGTCGTGATCGAGTCGGTGCGGGCCGCCTCCTCCAGTGTCGTCGTCTCGAGAGCGGTGCCCAGGAGCGTGCTGGAGGTGCAGTCCTCGATGCGGACCTTCACGTAGTCGCCCTGCTCGTAGTCCTCGCGGTCGAAGACGACGCCCTTGTTCGTG
>JBDGQP010000156.1:5301-6950 GCA_042218975.1 Salinibacter sp. | reverse complement strand
CGACCTCATGATCGTGGCCGGCTGGTGCTCCTACAAGATGAGCCACGCCATCCGGCGCGTCTGGGACCAGATGGGCGACCCGAAGTGGTGCATCGCCATGGGGGCCTGCGCCTCCACCGGCGGCATGCACCGCTGCTACGGTGTCGTGCAGGGCGTGGACAACTTCCTGCCCGTCGACGTCTACATCTCCGGCTGCCCGCCGCGCCCGGAGGCGGTGCTCCACGCCCTGATGGACATTCAGGAGAAGATCCGCAACGAGTACTCGGTCGTGCAGGACTACGCCCACGGGGAGGCGGCGTCCCGAACGCCCATCATGCCGGAAAACGCCGACCGGTTCCCCGGGCAACTCGAGAAGCCGAAGGCGCCGAGCCATACGTTCGACGCAGTGACCGAGCCCGCGGACGAGGACGCCGACGACGCTCCGGCCGAGCCCGCCCTGGCGTAACCCCTGCCGCCTTCGCCGCGACGTTCTACTGATTCGTACACAGGCGGGTAAATCACATTCCCGGCTCGCGGTGGACCGGGTATCGCTTCAGGCAGGACCGTCTTTGGAGACCCGTTCACGTATCAGTAAGACGCCGAATCGCCCATGAGTCCTTCCGACACTCCTCGCGACGCGGACCCGAACGACCCCGAGGAGCTCCGCTTCCATTATACTCCCTCCGACGAGCCGACCGCCGAGGAGGCAACGGACAACCCTCACGCCCAGGACACGACGCACGTCCCGGAGATCATCGACGCCCTGCGCACCGAGTTCGGCGAGGCCATCCACGACGTGGAGACCTACGCCAACGAGGACACCGTCTACGTCGACAAGGAGCGCATCCAAGACATCTGCCGCTACCTGAAGGAGGACGAGGGGTTCGAGTACTTCGTGGACCTCGGCGGCATCGACCGCTTTACCGACGAGGACCGGTACGAGGTCTTCTACAACATCGTGAGCCTCGAGCGGCAGAAGCGCATTCGCCTCAAGGTGCGGGTCGAGGAGACCGACATGCGCGTCCCGAGCGTCACGGACATCTACCGCGCCGCCAACTGGAACGAGCGGGAGGCCTACGACATGTTCGGGTTCGACTTTGTCGACCACCCGGACCCGCGCCGCATGTACATGCCGGAGGACTTCGAGTACCACCCGCTCCGCAAGGAATTTCCGCAGTTGGGCGTGCCCGGGTCTCTGCCGCTGCCGCCGCAGACGCCGGACGGGGACCTCACGATGGACCCCTTCGCCGCCGCCCGCGGCTCCCAGCCGGTCAAGAGCTACGAGGAACCGCCTGTCGACCAAGATTCCGAATAGCGTTAGAACGTTGGAACGTTCAACGTTTAACGTTCAACCTTCTAACGCGCAAACGAACCGATTAGCATGGCTCAGAAGCCTGATTTCCCGGGACACGACCTCGGCGACCAGTTTCGGTTCTGGCCGAAGCATAACGAAAAGATTTACGAACGCCTCGAGGACAAGCACGCCTGGCTGGAGGAGAAGCAGGCCGCTCGGGGCGACGGCGACCTTCCGGTCACGAAGAAGGCGGAGAAGGATCCGCTCGAGAACGAGATGATCCTCAACATCGGGCCCCAGCACCCGGCCACCCACGGGGTCCTGCGCTGCGTCGTCAAGCTCGACGGGGAGACCGTCGAGAAGTCGGTCCTCGACA
>JBDGQP010000156.1:4637-5291 GCA_042218975.1 Salinibacter sp. | reverse complement strand
GAGCACAAGACGTACCAGGAGTTCATGCCGTACACCGACCGCATGGACTACCTGGCGCCCTACTCCAACAACGTCGCCTGGTGCCTGGCCGTGGAGAAGCTGGCCGGGATCGAGGTGCCGGAGCGGGCGCAGTGGATCCGGATGATCATGAGCGAACTGGCCCGTATCTCCTCGCATTGCCTCTGGCTCGGGGTCGGGATGATGGACGCCGGCGCGGTGTCCGGGTTTCTCTGGACCTTCCAGCAGCGGGAGGAGATCTACGCGATCATGGACGAGGTGGCCGGTGCCCGCTTCACGGTGAGCCACAGTCGCATCGGCGGCGTGGCCAGCGACCTCTCCCCCCGCGCCATCGAGATGATCCGCGACTTCGTCGACTCGTTCCTCGACGAGGTCGACGGCTGGGAGACGCTCCTGAACCGCAACCGCATCTGGATTGAGCGCAACAAGGACGTGGGCCGCGTCACGAAGGAGGAGGCCCTCGAGCTCGGCATGACGGGCCCCAACCTCCGCGGCTCCGGGGTGCCCTACGACGTGCGCCGCTTCGAGCCGTACCTCAAGTACGACGAGGTCGACTTCACCATCCCGGTGCGCGAGGAGGGGGACTGCCTGGCCCGCTACTTCCTGCGCCTCGACGAGATGAAGCAGAGCGTGCGC
>JBDGQP010000156.1:0-4545 GCA_042218975.1 Salinibacter sp. | reverse complement strand
TTACTCGATGGAGGGCATGATCCACGACTTCATGTACACCGACGTGGGCACCGTGCCGCCGAAGGGCGCCCACGCCTACCACGCCATCGAGGGGCCGAAGGGCGAGCTCGGCTTCTACCTCACGTCCGACGGCACCGGGCGCCCCTGGCGCGTGCGCATCAACGCCCCGTCGTTCACCAACCTGCAGGCCATGGAGTACATCATGGAGGGCTCCCTGGTGGCCGACACCGTCATCATCATCGGCTCGCTGGACCCCGTGATGGGCGAGGCGGACAAATAGGTTTGTGCGTATGGGTGTTTGGGGGGTGTGGGCGTGTGCCCGAGTTGCCCCGAAACACCCACACTCCCATACTCCCACACCCCGAACGCGAAGTATGAGCAAGTTTGACATCCAGAAGCCCATCGTCGAGCTGCCGGACCAGGACCCCGATCCGGAATTCTCCGACGAGGAGCTCACGTGGACCGACGAGGAGCAGGAACAGATCGAGGCCTGGAAGGCACAGTACCCGGAGGACCAGGGCGCGATCATGAAGGTCCTGTGGCTGGCCCAGGAAAAGTTCGGCTACCTGCCGCCGGAGGTCATCAAGTTCTGCGGCGAGACGCTCGACATGACGTTCTCCCAGGCCTACGGCGTCGCCACCTTCTATCACCAGTACTACAAGGAGGAGAAGGGAAACTACGTCCTCGACGTCTGCACCTGCTTTACGTGCCAGGTGTGCGGCGGCTACGACATCCTGCACTACCTGGAGGAGACGCTCGGCGTCCACGCCGGCGAGACGACCGACGACGGCATGTTCACCGTGCAGGAGGCCGAGTGCCTCGGCTGCTGCGGGTCGGCCCCTATGCTTGAGGTCTCGAACGGGGTCTACGTGCACCAACTCACGCCCGAGAAGATCGACGACCTGATTGAGAGCCTGCGGGCGGGCGAGGTGCCGGACTTCACATCGGTGACCCTGCCGCAGGACGAGGACGAGATGGGCGGGAACCGGCGCACCGACGTCGAGCAGACGACGACCTACGAGACCCAGCCCCGCGCCGAGCACATGGAGTAGACGCCCGTGCGGACAGAGTGCCCCCTCGGCCCGCTCACTTTCGCCCCACGCCCCGACCGGTTCTCATGCCGTCCCCCGAGACGAAATCGGCCCGCACGGCGCTGATCGAGGGCCTGGGCCGGCTGTCCGAGGACGAGAACGAGCAACTGCACGGCCCGAACTGGGCGATGTTTGCGACCCGCAAGGTGCGCTCGCTCCGGGCGGCCCGAAAGTGGGTGTGGGCGCTCGCCGCCACGATGGGCCTCCTCGCCGTGGCCCTGCCCACGACGGCGTTCTACCACTACTACGACGCGACCGAGAGCTTTACGATCCTCGGCTTCATGGGGGCGGTGGCGGCAGCCTGCCTCTTTGCGGCCGGCCAGATGGGCTGGGCCGTATACCTTTACCTGAACTGGCGCCACCAGCTCCGCTGCTACGAGAGCCTTCGCGCGCTGGGTCGGACGGCCGACACGGCGAAGGAGACGACCGCCTCCGCAGAGGCGACGTAGCATCGCCCCGGCCGGCCGGCGCCGACCACCTGTTCTGCTGTTCCTCACAACGACACACGATCATGGAAGCGACCAACGGGGCCCCCACCTCCACGTCCAAGGCCGGGGACTGGCGCTCGTACGACCGGGTGCTGCTCCCCCCCATTCAGGACCTCCACAAGCTCGAGGTGTACGAGGAGCACGGCGGCTACGACCAGCTCCGCCGCGTGCTCGGGGACGATGACATCGCACCCGGCGACGTGACCGGCGCCGTCAAGCAGTCGGGCCTGCGGGGGCGGGGCGGCGCCGCCTTCTCCACCGGCATGAAGTGGAGCTTCATGCCCGAGCCCGGCGAGCGGCCGCGCTACCTCGCCTGCAACGCCGACGAGAGCGAGCCGGGGACGTTCAAGGACCGGCAGATCATGGAGTACAACCCGCACCTCATGTTCGAGGGCATCCTGCTGGCGGGCTACGCCCTTCACATCGACACGTGCTACGTCTACGTGCGGGGCGAGTACACCGACTGGATCACCCACATGGCCACCCAGCTCGAGCAGGCCTACGAACGGGGGTATGTGGGCGAGAACATTCTGGGCTCGGACTTCTCGATGGAGATCGTCCTGCACAAGGGCGCCGGGGCCTACATCTGCGGGGAGGAAACGAGCCTCATGGAGAGCGTCGAGGGCAAGCGAGGGTACCCGCGCTACAAGCCCCCCTTTCCCGCCCAGAAGGGCATCTTCGGCTGTCCCACGACCATCAACAACGTCGAGACGCTGGCCAACGTCCCGCTCATCCTGGAGAAGGGCCCGGACTGGTTTGCGAACATGGGCGCCGAGGATCACCCCGGCCCCGTCCTCTACGGCATCTCGGGCCACGTCAACCGGCCCGGGGTCTACGAGTACCCGACCGGCATGCTCATGACCGACCTCATCCACGAGGTGGCCGACGGGGTGCGCGGCGACAAGGACATCAAGGCCATCATCCCCGGCGGCGCCTCCACCGCGCCCATCCCCGGCGACTGGGCCGAGGGCGTGACCATGAACTCCAATAGCCTCAACGAGGCCGGCACCATGTTCGGGACCGGCGGGATGCTGGTGCTCGACGAGGACACCGACATGGTGTCGTGGCTGCGGCGCGTGACCCACTTCTTTCAGGACGAGAGTTGCGGCCAGTGCACCCCCTGCCGCGAGGGCACCGGCTGGCTGGAGAACCTCGTCACCCGCATCGACCAGGGCGAGGGCAATATGCGCGACCTCGATCTTCTGCTCGACCTCTGCGATCAGATGGAGGGCCGTACGATCTGCGCGTTTGCCGACGCGGCCTCCTGGCCCGTCCGCTACACGGTGCAGCGCTTCCGCGAGGACTTCGAGGCGAAGTGCAAGCCGTCGGTCCACCCGGTGAGCGCCGAGGTGTCGGCCGGCTCCGACTCGGCGGTGGCCGCGACGGAGTAGCCCGCCCCACTTCCGCCTCGAGGTCTGCCCAACCGTGGAGCGTCCCCGCCCGACGCGGTCGGGACGCGGCTGCGTCGCCCCTGGTGGCGGCCGCTGGGCCGCAGTTGATGGCCGGACGGACGCCCCACCCTCTCCTTCGGGCGCGATCGTGGGCGGCGGCGCGGGCCTCGCCGTCAATGCGCCCCGTCGGGTCGAGACGGGCGCCCCTGCTTCCCGCTCCCACACGTCATGGTTGCTCGTCCCGCTCACTTCGTCCTCGGCGTCGCCCTCCTCCTTTCACTCGGGGCCTGCGGGGGCGGCGCGCCTCGCTCCCCGGCCGCCGCCGACACGACCTACGGCGCCGCCGTGGCCGTCGCCGGCGCCCTGCCCGCCCCGGCCGTGGCCGCGGAGGCGACCCGCTACGTCGGCCGCCGCGTGACGGTCGACGGGCGCGTCGTGGGCGTGGCCCCGGAGGGCTGCGGCCTGCGTCTCGACGCCGGGGACGGCCCCCCATTGCGCGTGGACGCCCCTCGCCCCGGCGGCGCGTGCGCCTGGCAGGTGCCCACGGCCCTCGACGGCATCGCCGCGGCGGCCGGCACGCTGCGCGCCGCGGGCGACACGCTCCGCCTGACGGCGAACGGTGTGCAGGTGACGCCCGTACAGGTGTCCGAGCCAGACTCGTAAATCAGCGCCCTCAGGCGATGGCTACTGCAACCAGACCGCCCATTCCGCCTGCCCTGAAAGGAAGGGTGCTCAACGCCGAGCCGATCTCAGCGGAGGAGTACCTCGAACAAGAACGGGCAGAAACAGAGGAGCGGCACGAATTCATCGACGGATGGGTGATTCAAGTGTCTGGAGCGAGCCTCGAACACAACATTATCGTCTCAAACCTTAGCCGAACGCTCGGAACCCAACTTCGAGAGACGGACTGTCGAGCGATCACAAACGACCTTCGGGTCGCCCTCCCCTCCGTTGACAAATATGCATACCCGGATGTCGTCGTCTACTGCGGGGAGCCTGAGATCGAAGAAAACCACCTCGATATGCTTTACAACCCGAAGGTGGTCATCGAAACGATGTCTCCTTCGACGGTGGACTACGACCGCGGCGAAAAGTTTGCCCGCTACCGACAGCTGGACTCGCTTCGGGAATACCTTCTCGTGGCTCAGGATCGGCCCCACGTCGAGCACTACAGTCGCCAGGACGACGGGAGCTGGCGCTTTATCGAGACCGACGACCTCGACACGGAAATCACGTGCCTGTCCCTTGACGTGACGCTCCCCCTCACCGAGGTTTATCTTGACGTTTCCTTCGATTCGGACGAGTCTGACTGACCTGTGCCCCGCCGCCGGAACCTCACCTGTGCGCCCCGTCTATCGGTATCACGAACCCTGTTTTTTTCGAGACGAACATCCCCGAACGAGCGGCCCGGCGCCCACCACGCACAACCCGCAACGCTGAACGCCCCAACGCACACCCGCCCATGCCGATCGTCACCATCGACGGAACCACCTACGAGTACGAGGGCGAGCAGAAGCTCCTGCAGTTTTGCCTGAACCAGGGCATCGAGCTGCCCCACTTCTGCTACCACCCCGC
>JBDGQP010000155.1:4578-12950 GCA_042218975.1 Salinibacter sp. | reverse complement strand
AGGTTGAGGCCCGCCGTGTTGCTGGCGAGTGCCTCGGGGGGGACGTCGGAGTGGGCCGCGAAGGTCTCCTCGCGGTCCTCGATCGCCCAGTCGATGTAGGCGCCGCGGTCCTCTTCCTCGGGGATCGGGACCGAGATCTCGGCCGTGTGCGGACTCTGGACGAGCTGCTGGTTCAGGTCCGTCAGGTTCTCGGTCAGGAGCGTGAGCGTAAAGTCGCTCTCTAGGAAGAGAGCGTCGCGGGTCCACTTCTGCAGGTAGACGAGGGCCTGTCGGTCCTCGGCCGAGTACATCGACGCCTCGGCCATCGGGACGATCGTCTCGGCGTAGTCGAAGAGGCAGGCCACCCGCGTCCCGTTGGAGAGGCGGAGGCGGAAGTAGTTCTCCAGCAGTGAAAAGACGCGCGGAGGGTCCTTCGGCAGGTCCTTCTGATAGTCGGTGCCGAAGACCGTGTCGTGGCCCGAAAGGGCGCGGTTGAAGTCCTTCTTTGACGCCTCGTCGGCAAAGTGAATGCCCGCACTCCGGTCGTACAACACCACCACGTCGCGGGCGGCGAAGAGGTCGTCGATCAGAAAATCGCGGAGGGGCGGATAGATGCGGGCGTCGTTCTGGTCCCTGGAGGGCACCACGTCGCGGATGTCCCCGTGCAGGATGAAGGCCGCAATGGTCTTCGTGAAGTACTTCCGGGCCAGTTCCTGGGCCCACGGCGGGTAGTGGGCCGTGTACGGCTCGAGGGACGGCGGCGTGGGAACGCTGGCCGACTCGACGGGAGGGGGATCGGACGAGGACGGTCCCGGGGACGCATCCTCGGAGGGAGGCTCGGGCATCGGCGGGATCGCGGAGGGCAAGAAGAGCGGGGTCGGTGCGCTCCCTGGAACGACAGGGCGAGAGACAGGATTCCCGGCTCCCCGAGTCGACACAGATCGGGGGCGACCTCCACCGCGGAGATCGCCCCCAAATCCACGTCGCCGGTTCGGTCTCCGAAGAACCGTCCGTGGGTCCCGTCGGCACGGGGTGGGTCCGGTGCGGCGGTGCCGTCGCTACGCGATGGCACCGTCGCTACGCGATGGTAATGTCGTCGTCGAGGTAGACGTCCTGCACCGCGTTGAGGATCTCGACGCCGTCGGCCATCGGCTTCTGGAACGCCTTGCGGCCGGTGATGAGGCCCATGCCGCCGGCGCGCTTGTTGATCACGGCCGTGCGCACGACCTGTTGCAGGTCGTTCTTGCCGCTGCCGCCCCCGGAGTTGATGAGGCCGCAGCGCCCCATGTAGCCGTTGGCCACCTGGTAGCGCGTCATGTCGATCGGGTGGTCCGTCAGCAGGTTCTCGTAGATGAGCGACGGGTCCTTGGCGTAGCCGTCGTCCTTGTGCTCGCGCATGGCCCGGTAGCCGCCGTTCACGGTGGGCTGCTTCGCCTTGATGATGTCGGCCTCGATGGTGGAGCCGAGGTGGTTGGCCTGGGCCGTCAGGTCGGACGAGGCCTCGTAGTTGGTGCCGTTCACGACGAATTCCTTGTTGCGGACGTAGCACCAGAGGATGGTCGTCATGCCCAGTTCGTGGGCGTAGGAGAACATCTCGGAGATCTCCTGCAGCTGGCGGTTCGACTCCTCGGAGCCCCAGTAGACGGTCGCCCCGACCCCGAGACAGCCCATCTCGTGGGCGTCGTCGATCCGGGCGTAGGGCACCTGGTCGTACCGGTTCGGGTAGGAGAGCAGCTCGCTGTGGTTGAGCTTCAGAATAAAGGGAATCTTGTGGGCGTACTTCCGGGCCACCGAGCCGAGCACCCCGTAGGTGGAGGCCACGGCGTTGCACCCTCCCTCGATCGCGAGCTTCACGATGTTCTCCGGGTCGAAGTAGATGGGGTTCGGGGCAAAGCTGGTGCCGGCGGAGTGCTCGATGCCCTGATCGACTGGTAGAATGGAAAGGTAGCCGGACCCGCCGAGGCGGCCGTGGTTGAAGATCGTCTGCATCGACCGCAGGACGCGAGGGGTGCGGTCGGACTCGTACCAGACACGGTCCACGAAGTCGGGCCCGGGGAGGTGAATATTCTCCTTCGAGATCGTTTCGCACTCGTGCTCGAGCAGGGACTCGGCTTCGTCGCCGAGCAGGTCCGCCGTGCGGGAAAGGGTGGCTTCGGCCATGGGGACAGGGAGATTGGTGCAACAAAAAGGAGCAAGCACGTTCGCACCGGGCGCCAGCGTGCGCCCCAAAGGATCGTCCTCGTGATTATACAAAATCGTCACGAGTGGATCCACTGTGGCCCGTGGCGGGACGGCAGGAATCGTGTGGAGACTGTGGGAAATGAACGAGCGCATCGCCCCCGGAACTGTCGCCGAGAAGGGCGGTCCTGTGCAGGCTCCACCAATCCGGTTGGGGAAAGTCGGTCCGAGCGTGGTGGAGCGGAGTCGTAGAATCGTCCCGGCGGTGGGAGCTGAGCGGGCGCCCCAGGCAATCGCCACCGCCTGAGGGGGAGGACGTTGCCCGTCACAGTCCCTGCTCGGATTCCTTCGACACGGTCATTGGGCCGTCCGCGGGTGTGTGCCGTACACCCTGGATGACCGGGGCTGAGGCCGGCGTTTCCACGTGCCGGAAGATGGAGAAAAACAGCCGGGGTCTCCCCGGACCTGCCGCGGAATACTCGACGGATGATCCGTTCGGGTGGCCCGTAAAGAGCAAACCCCAGACGGCACCCCGGGCTGGCACCCAGCCATCGGATGGACCGGAAGGGGATTGGTCACCACGCCCGGGCCCTCAGCATCGGGGAGCCGCCCCCTTCCTCGGGAAGCCGAGAATCGGTCTCAAGAGGGGCCCGAAAGAAAACGATGCCCCGAACCGCGGGGCGGGGAGGGGAGGGACGCGGCTCAGGGCATCGTAAGGACAGTGTGGAGCCACCGGGACTCGAACCCGAGACCTCATGCATGCCATGCATGCGCTCTACCAACTGAGCTATGGCCCCATCGACAGTATGCTACGTCAAGTCGGGATGGCTTCTCTACTTTCGCACTGAACGCACGTTCCGGGAGAGCCCGCCGCGCCGCCCGTTTCACAAAATTTCTGCGCTGGATCTCCCGCCCCCGGCCCCTCATTACATGGACGGCGCGGACAGCCGGGTTGGGGCCGCCACTCTTTCCAAACGACAGTTCGCCCCCATGCAGATTGCACTCGTCGGAACGGGACAGATGGGATCGGCCGTCGAGCAGGTTGCGCTCGATCGCGGACACGACATTGAGGCTCGGTTCCACTCCGGACAGCCCCTGACCGCGGCCGACCCGGCGGCCCTGGAGGCCGTCGAGGTGGCGGTGGACTTTTCGCTGCCCGCGCTCGCCCTCGACCACATCCGCCGGTACTGCGAAGAGGGCCTTCCCGCCGTGGTCGGGACCACCGGCTGGTACGACGAACTCGACGCTGTGGAGCGCCTCGTCGACGATCATGGGGCGAGCCTGCTCTACGCCCCCAACTTTTCGGTGGGCGTCGCCGTGGTCCGACGCGCCCTGGAGGGCGTTCTGCCGCTGCTTGACCGGCTCGGCGACTACGACCCCTTCGTCCGCGAGATGCACCACACCAAGAAGGTCGACAGCCCGAGCGGCACGGCCCGGATGCTGGGCGGCCTCCTCGTCGAGGGCCTCGAGCGGAAGGACCACATCGAGACCGAAGCCCAGCACCAGCGGATCGATCCCTCGGCGGTGCACGTGACCTCGACCCGGGCCGGCACCGTCTACGGCGAGCACACCGTCGGCTTCGACGGCCCCTACGACCAAATCACCGTGGGGCACCGCGCCAAAAACCGGCGCGGGTTCGCCGCCGGGGCGGTGCGGGCCGCCGAGTGGCTCGACGGCCGCCAGGGCCTCTTCACGCTCGACGACATGCTCGCGGACTGGCGGACGGATTAAGGCAGGTCCCCCTTCTTCTCTGTGTTCTGGAACTGATCCCCCTCGTCTTCCATGGCAACCGACATGCTTTTTCGCGGCGTGGCCCCCGCACTGGTGACGCCGTTCACGGCCGACGACGAACTCGACGTCGAGGCCTTCCGCGCGTTGATCGAACGACAGATCGAGGACGGCGCGGCGGGGCTCGTCGTACTCGGCACGACCGGCGAAAATCCCACCGTGACCGACGAAGAGCGGGCCCGCCTCGTCGATGTCGCCGTGGAGACCGCCGAGGGCCGTGTGCCGGTGATCGTCGGAACCGGCACGAACGACACCGACGCGAGTGTGGCCTACTCGACGGCCGCCGTCGAGGCCGGAGCGGACGGCCTCCTGGTGGTCGGGCCGTACTACAACAAGCCCTCCCAGGCCGGCTTCGTGGCGCACGTGGAGGCCATCGCGGAGGCGGCCGACGCCCCCATCATTCTCTACAACGTGCCCGGTCGGACCCGCTTCAACCTAGAGGCGGAGACCGCCCTGCAGCTGGCCGAGGAGGTCCCTCAGGTCGTCGGCGTGAAGGAGGCGTCCGGTGACCTCGAGCAGGTCGGCGACATTCTCCTGCACCGCCCCGACGACTTTGCCGTTTACGCCGGCGACGACGAGATCACGCTACCCCTGCTCGCGATGGGGGGCGACGGGGTCGTGTCGGTCCTGGGGAACGCGCTCCCGGAGCAGATGCACGCAATGGTGACGGCCGGGCTCGAGGGCGACCTCGAGACGGCCCGCGAGCACCACTTCGACCTCCTCCCGGCGATGCGGGCCTGCTTCCTCGAAACCAACCCGGTCCCGATCAAGGACGTCTGTGCGGCCCTCGGATGGATGGAGCCCCACGTCCGCCTGCCGCTTCTGCCCATGGACGAACGGGCGCCGGTCCGACGGCGCGTCCTGTCGGCCTTCGACCCATTTCTGGACGTGGCGGCCTGAAGGCCGAGCCCTGATGCATCATGCACAGCGCGTCCGGGCGGGCCCGACGGCCGTCCTCCGAGGAGAAGGGGGCGACTTCCTGCCCGGGCGCTGTCTTTCTCGTCACCCCCGACGTGCAACGTCCGAACACTGCACAGCTTCGGAACGACCCTGTCGCTTCGAGATGCCGAAGCGGTTCCCCGTGGCGACGTGGGGAGCCGCGGCTCGTCCTACTGGATGATGAGGGCGACGAGGTAGGCGACCGCGGCGGTGTATAGGGCCGAGCCGAGCCAGACCCCGAACACGAGAAAGTCGTTCGTCGCCTGCGTCTGGAGGGCCAGGAGCAGCACCAGGAGTCCGTTGTGGACCAGCGCGACGGCGAGCCCGCCCAGAAACGCCTGCTGGGGCTGAATGAGAAGCGAGGTCCGGTCCTCGACCGCAAACATGCCGGCGAAAAACCCGACGAGCGTCTTGACGCACATGTGGATCCCCCAGGTACCGTAGGCCGCGTCCAGGGCCGCGCCCAGGACGAAGCCCATGAGCGTCCCCCGCCGGCGGCCCTCGTGGAGGGCATACCAGGTCAGAAACAGCATCACGCCGTCCGGGTAGGTGCCGTAGATGCGCAGCCGCCCGAGGAAGAGCCACTGCAGGGCGAAGGCCCCGGCGGCGACGAGGAGACGGCGGGTGGAACGCGACATCGAGCGGGGGCAGTCTCAGAAACGGAACGGGGTCGGTCGCACGCTACGAGCCGGAGGCCGCGACGGCCCGGACGATGTCATCGATCGTGCGGGAGATGCGGTAGGACGGCCCGGTGTAGTTGTTCGCGAAGAGGGCAAACGCGACGCGGTTGCCGTTCGGGCGCTCGGCGTACCCGCTGAGCGCCCGCACGAACTGGAGCGATCCGGTCTTGGCCCGCACGTCGGTTCGGGCGAGGCGGTAGTCCAGGGTCGTGCCGTCCTCTCCACCCTGGGGCAGGGACGTGAGGAAGGCCTCGCGTTCCTCGTGGTCGGTCATGTGGGCGAGCAGCCGCACCATGGCCGCCGGCGTGACGAGGTCCTTCCGGGAAAGCCCGGAGCCGTCGCTGATGCGAAGCTTCTGCGTGTCGATGCCCGCCCCCCGTAGGAACGACTTCGACCGCCGCGCCGCGCCGCGGGCCGAGCCGCCCCATCCGTAGCTCCGGAAAATCTGCTCCGCGTAGAAGTTGTTGCTCTCCTTGTTGACGACGGCGGCGATCTCGGCCAGCGGCCGCGAGTAGTCCACGAAAAGAGGCGAGCCGCGATCGGGGCGCTCCTCCAGGTCGTCGATGTCGACGATCTGGAGGTCCGTCTCGATGCCGGCCTCGTGCAGGCGCTTCACAAAGCTCTGGAGGGTGAAGGCGGTCGGGTCGCTGATCGGTACGGCGACGGACCCGTCGTACGACCGGGCGACCGATCCGGTCAGGACCAGCTTGTTGGTCGAGAACGTGCGGGTGATCCGGAGGGTGCTGCCCCGCCAGCGCGAGCTGGTGGTGGCCCGGTTGTCGATGCTGACCACGCCGCTGGGCTGCACCGCCACGCGGGGGGGCGCCCCGGGGGTCGTAGCGCGAACCGTGACGGGAACGACGTTGTCGCGGTAGGAAAGCCCCCCGGCACTGTTGCCCATGAATCGTCCCTTCTGATCGGTGATGTATCCGACGGTCCAGCCCTCCGGGTAGGGGCGGTCGTTGAACGCGTCGTCGTCCCCGATCAGGCGTCCTTCGATGCGCTCGACCCCCATCTCCGCGAGTCGGGTGCTCCACACCTGGAGCGGGTCCTTGCCGCGGACCTGCGTACTGCCGAAGGTCGGGTCCCCGGAGCCCTCCAGAATCAGGTCGCCCGACATAACGGCCCCCTCCGTAGAGCCGTTGTAGTGGAGCACCGTTTCGTACCGATGGGTGCTCCCCAGAACGTCGAGTGCCGTGGCACTGGTGATCAGTTTCTGATTGGAGGCGGGGAGAAAAGATTGCTGGGCATTCCGGGCGTAGATCATCTCCTCCGTCTCTACGTCGTAGACGGCGATGCCCCAGAAGGCCTCGTCGACTTCCCATCGCCGAAGCAGATCGTCGATGCGATCGGCGAGGGGCGGCGTCGGAGACGGGGCCGCCCCGACCAGGACGCATCCGAGGAGGGCGAGAGCGAGTGGCCAACGGGCCGACGGAAGGTGCATTGGAGGGGGAAGAGAGAGGAAACAGAGGGAGATCGGCGGTGGAACCTTCCGGCGCGGCTCATGGTTTCTCCGGGCGTCCTCCGAAAAGAGGTACGCTGGGGCGGAGGAACGCTGCGCAGGTTGCTCCTCACACTGGTTCCGTCGTACACATCATGCCGAAGGCATCGAAGCGACGGTCGGACCCGTCGCGATCCGCGCTCATCTTCGAGTCGACGAACTACCTGTGGTTCGCGGGAAGTGCGTTCCTGATTGCCGTGGGGTTCGTGGCGATGTACCTGGAGGGCACGTTCCTCGGGTTCATTTCCCTGAATGTCTCGCCCATCTTGATCCTGACGGGCTACGCCGCGCTGATCTACGGCATCCTGCGGCGGTCGGAGGAGGCCTCCGGGACCGACGAGGAAGACCGGTAGTGGCCCTGCCCCACTAGTCGGGCGCATTCGAGGGCGACTTTGGGAACCGCTCGGATCGGGTAGCTGCGACGAGCAGGCGGGAGGGGCTGCGTGTCGACGGAGAGCCGGGGGACGCCCCCGCTGCGGAGGCTGCGGCCCCCGTCAGTCCAGCTGTGCAGGCCCACCGGATCAGTAGAGAAGGTACGGCTGGCGGCGGTCCCGGAACCGGTCCACCGCTTCCTCCCAGCTCGCGATGATCGAGTCCGGGCGGGCGCCCTGTTTCAACAGCCTGAGGAGCCGCTCGGTGCCGGCCAGACGGGTAAGGTGCTCGGGGCGGCTGATGAACGCAGTGTCCCCGACCGCCTGGGCCTGGTGATACGCAGCGTGGAGGGCGTGGATGCCCAGCTCCACCGGCGCGACGGCGCGACGGTCCGTGACCGACAGCCGAAACCCGTGCAGGGTCCTGCCCTCGAAGCGCGGCGACGGCGCGGCCTGTGGACGGGACGTGGGGCGGACGGTTGTCGTGTCGATCGCAATGCCGGGCAGGGAGCGGGCCCGCAGCGTGTCGACCACCGCCCGGACGGCCGACGCCGACCACGGGAAGCCGATCTGCAGGAAGGGGTGGTCGGTGCCACGCCCTTCGTTGACGCGCACCCCTTCGAAGAAGCACATGCCCGGATACACGAGGGCGGTCTCCCAGGTCGGAAGGTTGGGGCTCGGCGGAACCCACTCGCGGCTCGTCTCCGGCCACTGCATGGAGCGGCGCCATCCCTCCGCGGGCACGACCGTCAGGTCCAGGTTTTCCAGGCCCGGCAGGAAGCCCTCGCCCTTGATCATGCGGGCGAGCTCCCCCACCGTCATCCCGTGGGTGATGGGAATCGGATAGCGGCCCACGAACGACCGGTGGGTGGGCTCGAGCATGAACCCGGCGGTCGGGTCGAGGAAATCGATCGTGACGCCGACGACGACGGGGCC
>JBDGQP010000155.1:0-4568 GCA_042218975.1 Salinibacter sp. | reverse complement strand
GGTCCCCCCGAGGGGATTCGGCCGGTCGAGCACCACGAAGCGGAGCCCGGCGTCGGCCGCGGCCTGCATGGCGAGGCCCATCGTCGTAATGTAGGTGTAGAAGCGCGCGCCCACGTCCTGCACGTCGAAGACGAGTGCGTCGAGGCCCTTCAGTTCCTCCGGCGTCGGGCGGCGGGTGTCGCCGTAGAGACTGTAGATGGGCGCGCCGGTCCGGTCGTCGACGCCGTCGGTGACCGCCTCCCCGGCCGCGGCGGTGCCCCGCAGGCCGTGCTCCGGCCCGAAGAGGGCGCCGACCTCGACGTTCGGGGCCCGATGAAGCCGGTCGATGAGGTGCGCGGTGTCGACCCGCGCCGTGTGGTTGACGATGAGGCCGACCCGCTGCCCCTTCAGCGTGTCGAAGTCGTCCGCGGCGAGGACGTCGGCCCCGGTTTGAACGGCGGACGGGGCGTCCGGGCCGCAGCCCCCGACCCCCAGCCCGAGCAGAAGCAGGAGGGCCGGCGCTGCGAGACGACGAAGCGAACGGAGAGGGATCATGCGGCGGACGCGGAGTGGGCAACGATCTCGTGCTCGGGAAAGAAGTACGCCGTCTCTTTCCGCCCGTTTTCGGGGGAGTCGGAGCCGTGCACGATGTTTTCCTGAATCGACCCCGCAAAGTCGGCCCGGATGGTGCCCTCGGCCGCCTCATCGGGATCGGTGGCGCCGATCAGGGCCCGAAAGTCCGCGATGGCGTTGTCCTTCTCCAGCACCACCGGCACGCAGGGGCCGCTCGACATGAAGTCGGTGAGGTCGTCGAAGAACGGCTTGTCCTCGTGGACGGCGTAGAAGCCCTCGGCCTCGGCCTTCGACATCCGGATCATCTGCAGGGCCCGGAGCTGGAAGCCGGCGTCCTGAATGCGGCGGAGGACCTCCCCGACCAGTTCTTTGCGGACGCAGTCGGGCTTGAGAATGGCGAGCGTGCGTTCGGTGGCCATGTCTTTGCGGGATCGTGAAACGAAGGCGGAGGAATAGATTTGAGTACTTTCAACCTAGAGGATGGGGCACCCTTTGCGGAGGATGCGGTGTTAGGCGTTCGTGAATCTGGGGCGCAACGGGAAGGTCCCCGCCCTGGGTCGGGTCGGTCCATCGCAACGAGATTGGAAGGCCCCGAACGAGCCGCAACAGCCCCGCCCACGAGCCGTTGGGATGTCGTCTCATTGTTCCGTTCCACAAATTCTGTTTTGCCGTGTCTACCACAGCGAAGGCCACCCTCGGCGGGGGCTGTTTTTGGTGCCTGGAGGCCGTGTACCAGGAGGTCGACGGCGTCGCGTCCGTGGTGTCGGGCTACGCCGGCGGCCACGTTGCGAATCCGTCCTACCGGCAGGTGTGTGCCGGCACGACCGGCCACGCGGAGGTCGTGCAGCTCACCTTCGACCCGGACGTTGTGTCCTACCGGGCCCTCCTGGAAGTTTTCTTCACCATCCACAACCCGACCACGAAGGACCGGGAGGGGGCGGACGTGGGCCCGCAGTACCGGTCGATCATTCTCCACCACGACGAGGAGCAGAAGGCCGTTGCGACGTCGGTGATTGAGGACCTGGAGGCCGACGGCGTCTTCGACGATCCGATCGTGACGGAGGTCGAGCCGCTCGATACCTTCTACCCGGCCGGGGCGAAGCATCAGGACTACTACCGTGGCAATCCCTCGCAGCCGTACTGCCAGAGCGTGATCAGCCCGAAGGTCACGAAGCTCCGGCAGAAGCACGCCGACAAGTTGCGGTAGGGAACGGGGAATGGGGAGTGAGGGAACGGGGAATGGGGAGTGCGGAATGTGACGGGGGACGGCTCGTGCACTCCCCAATCCCCATTCCGAATCCCCAATTCGTTACTGCCGAGCGAGGGCGAGGGTGGCGAGGGAGACGGCCTCGGCCCCGGCATCGGCGAGGGCGCGCCCCGCCGCGACCGCGGTCGAGCCGGTCGTCAGCACGTCGTCGACGAGGAGCCAGTGGGCGTCCGCGCACGCCGGGTCGGCGGCGAATGCGTCCTGCACGTTCCGCCAGCGCTCCGCGCGGGAGAGGTTCGTCTGCGACCGGGCGGGGTGCGGCCGCGCCAGAAGCGACGTTCGGAGGGGGGCGTTGAGGGCGTCGGCCACCCCGTCGGCGAGCACGCGGCTCTGGTTGTAGCCGCGCTCGAGCTCCCGCGTCCGGTGGAGGGGGACCGGCACCACCCCGTCCGGCGGGGCGGCCGCCTCGGCGTACGCCTGCCCCACCAGGCGCCCCAGCGCAACCCCGTACCGGGGCCGATCGCCGTACTTGACGGCGTGCTGCACGGCCTGCAGGGGGCCGCCCCGGTCGAAGACCCAGAGGGCGAGGACGTGCTCGAAGAGGTCGCCGCCTGCGGGTAGCCGGTCGAGGCGGGCGGCCACGTCCATCGGGGCCGCCCGCTCCAGCGACTGCAGGCACCGGGAGCACAGCGGACGCTCGGCGGTCTCGGGACGCGCCCCGCACCCGAGGCACCGAGGCGGATAGAGCAGGTCTAGGAGGCCTCGACCCACCGTCCGAAGTGTGTGGCTCACCTCCTCGAGCATGCCGACCACAGAAATCGACTCGAGTGCCGCGGACGCTCAAGAGCGTGTGACGAAGAAATTGTCGACCGGAGGATCTCTTTTATACCATGTAGATCCGATCGGTTCGGAATTCCCCTTCCAGCGGATGCCCGCTCCGGGCCGTCCGGCCGTCCGCCGCAACCCCATGATCCTCAGCTATGGTTGACCGCACGCGACGGGGCATGCTCATCAAGAACAACGGCCCGGACGAGGTGCGGGTCGGCATGACGTCACGGACCCTCCGGCTCCGATCGGGCGAGGAGCAACTGATCACCCCGGAGGAAGTGCGGGATCCCCGGCTCCGACGGGCGCTCCAGAAACGGAGCATCTCGATCGTACGACCGGCCTCGAAGGCCGAAGAGGAGGCCCTGCAGGAGCGGCTGGAAGCGGAGGACGCCTCCTGATCCCTCGGTTCGCTCTCCCCCAATATCTGCGCCGCCATGGACATTCTCGCCCTGGAGCCCTGGTACGGGGGCTCCCACCAGCGCTTTCTGGACGGGCTCGTCGACCACAGCGCCCACGAGATCCGCACGATCACCATGCCGGGCCGCTTCTGGCGCTGGCGGATGGAGGGCGGGGGGGTGACCCTAGCCCAGAAGGTGCGCTCGGTTGTCGACGCGGGGGATCCCCCCGACCTGATCTTCGCGACGGACAAGGTCAACCTGCCCGCCGTGCTGTCGCTGGCCCGGCCGCGGCTCGACGGCGTGCCGGTCGTCCTGTACTTCCACGAAAACCAGCTCACCTATCCGCTCCGCCCCGACGAGGAGCGGGAGCGGGCCTACGCGATCACAAACTACCTGTCGGCCCTCGCGGCCGACCGGGTGGTGTTCAACTCGCAGTCCCACTTCGACGAGTTCATTGAGGCGCTGCCGCAGCTCCTGCGGGACTTTCCGGACTTTACGAACATGCACACGGTCCGCGACCTCCGCGAGAAAAGCACCGTGTTGCACCTGGGGATGGACCTCGGGGCCCACGACGCCCACCGCGGCGCGCGGACCGAGCGCACGCTCCGCTCGACCACGCCGCCGGTCGTCCTCTGGAACCAGCGCTGGGAGTACGACAAGAACCCGTCGGCCTTCTTCCGGGTCATGAACCGGCTCGACGACGCGGGCGTGCCGTTCCGGCTCATCCTGGCGGGCAAGCACTTCCACGAGCAGCCCGAGGAGTTCGAGCAGGCCTTCGAGCGCTACGCCGAGCGCATCCTGCACTACGGCTACGCGGAGGATTTCGCCGAGTACAGCCGGCTCCTGCACCGGGCCGACATCGTAGTCTCGACGGCCCGCCATGAGTTTTTCGGCGTCGCCATCCAGGAGGCCATCTACTGCGGGTGTCACCCGGTGCTGCCCCGTCGCCTGAGCTACCCGGAGCTCATCCCGGAGTCCCACCATGAGCCGCTCCTGCACGCCCCGATCTTCTATCAGGACGACCGGGGCCTCTTCGAGACGCTGCGCGACATTCTGGACGGCGAGGAGCGGCCGCTCCCGCCCAAGACGCTCCGGGACATTCCCGCCCCGCTCGACTGGGACCGGCACGTCGAGAAGTACGATGCTCTCTTTGAAGAGGTGGCGGAGGCCTACGCCGATCCCGTCGCGGCCTGACCGACGCCAGGCCGTGTCGTCGTCCGTCCCGAGGCGGGGCGGCCGGCGGTCAGTTCTGCCGGGCATTTACCAGCTCGAAGGAGCGCGGGGGGGCCGGCGTGCCCTCGACGGCGTACGTCCGGAAGGATCCGTCGCCGTCGGCCATGACGACGATGGCCGCCTCGTTGGGGTCGTAGGACTGAAAGCGCGTGTCGAGCCACTGTGCGGGCAGCCGCGCCTCCTGGTGCTTCAGCCACCCGCCGTCGGCGGGGCTGTACATCAGGTTGTGGGTGCTCATCACATCGTCGAGGCGCCCGGAGGCCTGATCGCGCTCGGCCACCACCACGGTGCCGATCCCGTGGCGCTTGAAGCCGAGGTAGGAGGCCGCGGCCACGTCCATCCAGTGGTCG
>JBDGQP010000154.1:0-21245 GCA_042218975.1 Salinibacter sp. | reverse complement strand
TGCCAGCTTGTACCGGTTGGTCTGGAAGAAGGGTCGTCCGGGATTGTAGTTGCGGATGTAGCGGTAGCGCCGCGACCGGATCGTCCGCACCCGATCGACGGTCTCGTCCCCCCGGTCCCGCCCCCCGTACACAAACCGCCGTGGGGGGTCCCGGCCCGGCCCCAGAAACACCTCTCCCTGCATCCGCGGCGGGTCCGGAACGCCGGCCAGGGCGAGGGTCGTGGCGGGGATGTCGATGCCGCTGACCAAGCGGTCGCTCCGCGTGCCAGCCTCGTAGCCGGCCGGGGCCTCCAGGCCCGGTGGCACGTAGACGACCAGCGGCACCTGCAGGCCGCTGTCGTAGGGCCACTGCTTGCCCCGCGGCATCGCCCGCCCGTGGTCGGCCAGAAAGACCACGATCGTGCTGTCGGCCACGCCGGAGCGGCGGAGCTGCCCGAGCACCCGCCCGACGCGCCGGTCCAGGGCCATCACGCTGTTGAGATACTGGGCCCAGCTCTTGCGCACAACCGGATGGTCGGGGTAGTAGGGCGGCACGTCCACCACGCTCGGATCGACCGGATCGTCGATGAACTCGTCGGCCCGGTCCCACTGCCCCCCCCGGTGGGTGAGGGCAAAGTTGACCTGGCCGTAAAAGGGCCGGTGGCTGGTCATCTCCATCCAGTCGGCGGTGTCGAAGGGAGTGCCCGCGTAGCTGAAGTTCCAGTCCGTCTTGCCGGTGCCCTCAACGGAGACGCCTTCAGGAAAGGTCTCGATGTTGCCCGTGAAGTAGCCGGCGTGGCGAAGCCAGTCGGAAACGGTCTCGACCCCCTCGGGCAGCGGGTGAGGGTAGGGGGAAGGGTCGTCCGGGCGGTGGGAGCGGTGGTTGTGAGCCCCAATTGTAAACTGGTATATGCCGGTGTTTAGCGCCGATCGGCTGGGGGAGCAGACCGGGCTCGTCGTAAACGCGTGGGTGAAGAGCATGCCCTGGGCCGCGAGGCTGTCGAGGTGAGGCGTACGGACGTGGGCCTGCCCATACGCCCCAAAGTCCGCCCCCATGTCCTCGGCGATCAACCACAGAATGTTGGGGCGGTCGCCATCCCCCGCGCTCGCTCGTTCGACCTGGGCCTTCCCGCGGGCCGGGCCGACAGCAAGGAGAACGGCGAGACACAGCGTCGGGAACAGAGAACGGCGGACGAAACGCATCGGGCGGGACGGGAGGTTGGAGGAAACGGGATTACTCGGGGAGGGGCGGGCGTCCCACGGACTGTCCGGTCACTCGGTCTACAGGAGGCTGCGCCCCGACTCGCTGCATCCAGGCGCGCATCCGGTTGGCCAGGCGGCGGGCCACCGCCGGTTGCGCCTCCACTAGGTTGGTCGTCTCCCCGAGGTCGTCGGCCAAGTTGTAGAGCTCATATCGGCCTTCGTCGTAGAAGTAGATGAGCTTCCAGTCCCCGACGCGGGCGGCGGTAAAGGGCTTAAGGCCCGGGCCCCGCGGGCCCCACAGGTGCGGGTAGTGCCAGAAGTGGGTCGTGTCCTGCGCCGTGTCCGACGCCTGTGGGGACCCCAAAAGCGGCACGAAGCTCCTCCCGTCAAGCTCGTAGCCGGCCGGCCGCGGGACGCCGGCCACCGTCAGGATGGACGGGAAGAGGTCGTGGCTCGTGACCGGGGCGTCGGTCCGTGCGCCGGGCGCGATCGGCAGGCGCTTCTGCACCGGCTGCGACGGATCGCGCTTCGCCCAGGCGACGATCATCGGCACGCGCACACCTCCCTCGTAGGCCGACCCCTTCCCACTCCGAAGGGGCAGGTTGTGGGTGTTCAGCCCTGTCCCCATCGGGGTTTGACCGCGGGAGTGTGCGCTCAGCCCGCCATTGTCGGACGTAAACAGCACAAGCGTCCGGTCGGCCACACCCAGGTCCTCCAGCGTCCACAGGAGCGCCCGCAGGCTCGCGTCGTATCCCTCGACCATCGAGGCGTAGGCGGCCTCCGTGGCGTTGGTGCCGACGTAGTGGTCCACGTACTGGGAGTCCGCCATGATCGGGGCGTGGACGGCGTAGTGGGCCATGTTCAAGAAGAAGGGCTCCTCGTCCCGGACGGCCGCCCGAATGGCCTCGGCGGCCTCGTACGTGAGGGCCCGCGTCAGGTAGGTATCGGTGCCATAGTACTGCTCCAGGCCGGGCACGCCCCAGGGACCGTCTTCGTCGTTCCCGTACTTCTCCTCGCTGTGGTAGCTGCCCGGCGCGCCGGCGGCGTGGCCGGCAATGTTGACGTCAAAGCCGAGGGTCGTCGGGTCGGCCCCCGGGGTGCCGAGCGCCCCGAAGTGGGCTTTGCCGACGTGGATCGTGCGGTACCCCCCTTCCTGTAGAAGCGCCGGGAGCGTCGTGTCGGCCGGCTGCAGGCCGCGGACATTCCAGTCCGGAGCGGTGACCGAGAGGGACGGGCGGGTGCGCCGCTGCTTCTCGACGTCTGGACGCAACGTCCAGTCGGTGATGTGGGTGCGGGCCGGGTGGCGTCCCGTCATGATGCTGGTGCGCGTGGGCGTGCAGACGGGGCTGGCGGCGTAGGCGTTCGTGAAGAGCACGCCCTGGTCGGCCAGTTGCGCCACGCCGGGGGTCCGGTAGACGTCGTTGAAGGGCGTGCGGACCGTGTGGAAGGGCACGGAGGTGTCCTGCCACCCCAGGTCGTCTACGAGAAAAAGGACGATGTTGGGGGGGCGGTCCGAAGAAGCGTCCTCCTGCGCGTAGCCGGTCGGGCTGCTCCCCGCCCAGGCCCCAACGGCAAAAAGCAGAAGAACGGCGATCCGTACCCGTAGCGGAGGGGACATGCGATACCGGATTGGGATTCAGGGAACGTTGTCTGAGAAGAGTGGCGCCGGTGCCCTGCGCGACGGGTGCATGCATCCCTGTCGCATTTTTTATTCTTCCGGTCGCCAGGGGGTGGGCCCGCCCTTCTTCGCCCGTAGGAAGCGGGCGCCCACCTCTCTGTACCACTCGTGCAGGCGCGACCGCATCTGCTCGACCCGGCCCGGGTACCGGCCCGCCACGTTGTTGCGCTCCCCGCGGTCGGCCTCGAGGTTGAAGAGCCGCACCTGCCCGTCCTCGTAGTCCTCGATCAGCTTCCAGCCCCCGATCCGGACCGCCCCGCCCGGGAAGCCGCCCTGGTTCGAGTAGTGGGGGTAGTGCCAGAAGAGGGCGTCCCGCTCGAGGGTGGGCCGCCCCCGCAGCACCGGCGCCACCGAGGTGCCGTCGACGTGCTGGGTGGGCCGGAGCGGCAGGCCCGCCGCCGCCAGGAGCGTCGGGTACAGGTCGGTGCTCACGACCGGCACGTCGGAGGTGCGCCCCGCCGTCGTCACGCCGGGCCAGCGGATCACGTACGGCACCCGGATGCCGCCCTCGTAGAGCCAGCCCTTTCCGCCGCGGAGGGGTCGGTTGGAGGTGTTTCGGCCCTCCGACGTCGAGAGGCCGCCGTTGTCGGACGTGAACACCACGATCGTCTCGTTGGCGAGGCCGTTTCGGCGGAGGGATTCCAGCACGCGCCCCACCGCCCGGTCCATCGCCTCGACCATCGCGGCGTAGACCGGGTGGCCCTGCACCACGCGGGCCCGGCGGGTCGGCTCCCCCGGCCAGACCTGCTCGATGCCCTCGAACTCCTCGACCCGGCCGAGCCCGAGGCGCTCCCGCTTCCGGCGGTACTTGGCGACGAGCGAGTCGGGGGCCTGCTTCGGGTTGTGCACCTCGTAGAAGGAGAGCATCGCGAAGAACGGATCGTCCCGCGACTGCCCGATGAACGCCTCCGTCTCCGCCGCGAGGCGGTAGGGCAGGTACTCGCCCTTCGGCCCGTCCTCGAGCCGCGGATTGCCGTAGGGGGAGAAGTAGCCCCCGCCCGCGCACCCCGGAGAGCCGCAGGAGAAGCCGCCCTTATTGACGTCGAAGCCCTGATTTTTCGGCCAGTGCCGTGGCTCGGGGCCCAGGTGCCACTTGCCGGCAAAGTAGGTGTCGTAGCCGGCCTGCCGAAACGCCTCGGCCATCGTCACCTGGCTGGTGTCCACCGAGCAGTCGTACCTTGCGTGCCGGAAGCGCTCGGTGCGGGCGCCGCAGAACCAGTCGGTGTGGTTCTCGCGGCTCGGGTGGCGGCCGGTCATGATGCTCGCGCGGGTCGGGGAGCAGACCGGGTTGGCGGCGTAGCCGTCGGTAAACATCAGCCCCGACGCGGCCAGCGAATCGATGTGCGGCGTCTCGTAGAAGGTGCCGGGGTTGTAGGCCCCCACGTCCATGTAGCCGAGGTCGTCGGCCAGGATAACGAGCACGTTCGGCCGGGCCGGCGCGTCGGCGGGCTGGGCCGCGGCCGGGCCGGGTGCGGCCCCCCCGGACGCGGCGAGGACCAGGAGAAGCAGAAGCGTCCACGAACGGATCATGACGGTGAGACGGGGACAGGGCAAGGCGGAAGCAGGGCGAGACGGGAGCAGGGAACTGTGACGACCCGTTTCCGGGGGAGAGAGGAAGATTTTGGGGTTCTTCAGCTAATCATGATCGCGGTCAGGGAATATATTTGCTCAGAACCAGCGTCGCTTTTGAAGCCTATCGTTCGAGAAAGCCGTCTGTCGCCGATAGGGCGGTCTCATCAGGGGAATATCCATCGAGGTGCCCAGTCCCTCATTCGTAGTTCGGATTCGGTTTCGGCATCTGGGCACCCACTTGGTCCCGCCAAGACCGAAGTCTTTCGAGAAGTGAGTCCGTGAGTGCAGGTCGCTCGTCTGAGACGTCTCTCTGCTCACTCGCATCCTGGTAGAGATTATAGAGTTCTACTTCCTCGGTGGCGAAGTACTGGACGAGCTTGTATGGGCCACTCCGTACCGCCCCAGATGGGGTATTTCCGGCCCCATGATAGTGGGGGTAATGCCAATACAGACGGTCCCGGTGGATCGTCCCAGTCTGCCGTAGGAGTGGAACCGGGCTACGGCCGTCAGTGCCCTGATTCCCGGGCACAGGTGTGCCGGTCATCTCGGCAATCGTGTCGTAGAAGTCCGTACTAGTGACGGGCGTATCCGAGACGCCTCCTGGCTCCGTGACCCCTGGCCAGTAGACGATGAGGGGAACCCGAACGCCTCCCTCATACATCCACCCCTTACCAACGCGAAGCGGAAAATTGGGGGTCGATGGGTGGTCGGTCGCCAGCCCGCCGTTATCCGAGTAGAACACGATAATGGTCTCCTCAGCAATGCCAGCCTCCCGCAAGGCCTCCCGAATCGTTCCCACAGTTTGATCCATCATCTCAACCATGGCTGCGAAGACCGGGTTATTCTGAACCCGGAGCCACTTGTAGCCGTGCTCCATCCCCATGACGGGGCGATACTGTCGATCCTGGTCGTCCGGCCGCTCACTGGGCATGACAAAACTAGGACTCATCGAATGAGGGCTACAGACTCGTCATTGGCCTTTCCTGCCATGAACGGACCGCCTAATTATAGAGGGAAGAAGAATTTAGTGTCAAGCAACTGCGAATTGGTAGGCTCCGGGCTCCGATGTGAAGGGGCACGGGCCGGTGGCCTCGATTCCGCGAGGCGCGAGCGGCTCGCCGGGAAAGTCCGCCTCGTTGAACGTGACGATATGGTCGGCCCCTGCCCGGTTGACGGCCGCCGGGACGGGCGAGTCCAACGGGCCTGGAGGCTGAGCCTAGAGGTGAGATCTTCGTATCCCTCGATCGAGGCGCCGGAGAAGGCCTCTTCCATCGGCCCGCGGATGCCATGTGGATCTTCTCAGGTAATGGGGCAGCCCGCCCCAACGTCGCGCGTCCACTCTTCGTGGATCTGATCGGTCCCGTAGGCCCGAAGTGTCTCCTGCAGGGCAAGCCGCACCGGAAAGTCCGGGCCGATGAGGAGTGCAAACCCACTGGAAGGGCTCCCACAAGGGCCGGACATCAACAATTTTCAGCTCCGGACATTCAGGAAGTCGAGAAACAGCGTCGGGCTCCTTTCCTCCTTCTCCGTGCCGTGACCGAGGACGAATTTACCGGCCTTGAGAAACGAGAACGGGAACGGTATCTTCGGTCAGTGTGCAGCGAGCACGGCCTTCGAATTGCAGAGGTCCGTCGGGAGGACGACGTCCTCGTGCTGGTTCCGGACACCCTTGCGTCCCTCCCCCCCGCCGACGTCCTCCAGGACCTGTCCAATCGGTTGACGGCCCTCGGGTACCGGTACGTTTCCATCTCCGTCGATGACGCTTAGGCCATGGCCGACCTGCGCCCCGACCTCAAGGAGAAAACGACCCGCATCCTATCGGAGATGAAGGAGATGGGGCGCATTGTGATTGGGCTGAGCGGCGGTGTGGACTCGAGCACGGTGGCCGCCCTGGCACATCGGGTTCTGGGGGAGGAGGCCCTTGCCGCCACGGCCGTGAGCGAGACGCTCCCGGAGCGCGAGTTCTGGGAGGCCCGCGAGGTGGCCGACGAGATCGGCATTCGGCACCGCCTCTTGGAGTTCAGCGAGCTGGCCGACGAGCAGTTTCGCAGCAATACGGCATCCCGCTGCTACTTCTGCCAGTCCATGCGATTCGGCCAGCTCCACGAGATTGCACAGCACCTCGGATTCGACGTCGTGGCGTCGGGGACAAACTACTCCGATCAAGGAGACCACCGGCCGGGCCTTAAAGCCATGCGGGAACAGGGCGTCTACCAGCCCCTCCTGGAGCACGAAATCGAAAAAGATGACGTGCGCCGGATCGCCCGGTGGCTCGGGCTTTCGGTCTGGGACAAGCCCGCGAAGGCGTGCCTCTCTTCCCGCATCCCCCACGGGCTCGAGGTTACGCAGGAGCGGCTCCGTCGGATTGAGGCGGCCGAAGAGGTGCTCTACGAGGAGGGCTTTCGGCAATTCCGGGTGCGCGACCACGACGGACTGGCCCGCATCGAGGTGGCCCCCGCGGAGATGAGCCGGGTCCTGGAAACGGACCTGCTGACCGACATCGCCGACGGCGTCCGGGAGGCAGGGTTCCACGAGGTCACCGTCGACTTGGGGGGATATCGCTCTGGTAGCTTGAATCCGACCTCGGCCTCCGACGACCATGAATGACACTCTCGACGACCTCCTCTCGGCCTTCCGCGAGGGGAACGTTAGCAAGGACGAAGTCGTCCAGCGTCTCGTGCGCCAGCCCTTCGAGGAACACCTGCTGGGCCGCTTCGACCACCTGCGGGAGGCCCGGACCGGCATTCCGGAGGTCATTCTGGCCGAAGAAAAGGCCCCCGAGGAGGTCGCCGACATCTTCCGGCAGTACCTCGAGCGCGGGGAGCAACTCATTGCTACCCGGACGCCCGAGTCGGTCCTAGACCGTCTCGACGAGCATCGGTCCCGGCTCCACTACTTCGAGGAGGCACGGATTCTGGCCACGAAGGCCCCGGAAGCGGTCGACGGGCGCCGGACCGTTATGATCGTCTCGGCGGGGACCCTCGACCGGACCGTGGCCGAGGAGGCGGCCGTCTCTTCCCGGCTGCTCGGCAATCCCACCGACGCGGTCTACGACGTCGGCGTGGCGGGGCTCTCGCGCATCGCCCCCGAGCTCTCGCGCCTCGACGAGGCCGGCATCGTTATTGTCGTGGCCGGCATGGAAGGGGCGCTCCCCAGCCTGGTCGGGGGACTGGCCCGCCAGCCGGTGATTGCCGTCCCGACCTCCGCGGGATACGGGGCGAACTTCGAAGGGCTCTCCGCCCTCCTCGCGATGCTGAACTCCTGCGTCCCCGGCACCGCGGTCATGAACATCGACAACGGCTTCGGGGCGGCCGTGATGGCCACCAAGATCAACCAACTGGTCCAGCGGACCGAAGACGACTGACCCCCCCCCGCTGTGTCCTCTGTTCGTCCCGCGGGCCGAGCCCGCCTCGACCCTGGGCGGCGGCAGGTGGACCTCGTCGGGACGAGCTCCACCGCTGTCCATCACAGGAGAACGCCTGGGAGGCAGGAATGACGCGGCCCCTCCGCACCCGGACAACGGGAAACGCTCATCTCACGACGCGCGGCGCAATCCCCAACGGACCCCATGCACATCCACCTCGACCCGCTCGGCGGGCTGGCGGGCGACATGTTCATCGCCGGCGCGATCGACGCGGGACTGGCGTCCGCCGACGCGCTTGCAGACGCCCTCGAAACGCTGGGACTCGGCGCACCTCAGGTTTCTTCCGAAACGACGCGCCGCAAGGGCATCACGGGCACCCACGTCTGGTTTGCGCTCCCCGAGGCCGACGAAAATGCCCATCGGCACCTGTCCGCCATCCTCGATCTTCTCGACGAGAGTGGCCTCGCCCCGCCGGTTCGGGACCGGGCGCGGTCGATGTTTCGACGGCTCGGCACCGTCGAGGCCCAGATCCACGGCCTGTCGGTCGAAGAGGTCCACTTCCACGAGGTCGGGGCGCTCGATTCCATCTTCGACCTCGTCGCCGCCGCCTGGCTGATCGAAGAAACCGACGCGACGTGGTCGGTGGCCCCGATTTCCGTCGGCCACGGGACCACCGAGATTGCCCACGGAACGGTGCCCCTCCCCGTCCCCGCCACGGCCGAGCTCCTGCAGAACTTTGAGCTCGCCCCCCGGTCGGTCGGGGCCGAGCTCGTCACGCCGACCGGGGCCACGATCCTCGCGACCCTTCGTGCCGAGGATCGGCTCGTCGCGCGGCCGGACGGCCGAATCCGAGAAGTGGGGTACGGCGCCGGCACCCGCGAACTGTCCGAACTAGCCAACGTCGTCCGGTTTACGGCCCTGGCCCCCACGTCGTCGTCCCCCGACACGGAGATCCACGACGAGGTCTGCCGGCTCTCCTGTGACATCGACGACATGACGCCGGAGGCGCTCGCGCACGCCGAGGAGCGACTGCGGGGAGCGGGGGCCCTGGACGTGGTCCGGGAAGCGGTCCTCATGAAGAAGGGCCGGCAGGGCACCCGGCTGTCGGTCCTTTGCCGGCCGGCAGACCGCGAGCGGATCGTGGAGGTGATGCTGCGGGACACGTCCACCTTCGGACTGCGGGACGAAACCGTGCACCGCGTGAAGCTGGCCCGTCGGCGCCGGCCGGTGGATACCCCGTTCGGGTCGGTGGCGGTCAAGTTCGGGTTCCGGAAGGGAACCCCGATCAAGGCCACGCCCGAGTACGACGACTGTGCCGCGAGGGCCGCCGAGCACGAAGTGCCCCTCCGCGACGTCTACCAGGCAGCGCAACGTGCCGGACGCGACGCGATCTCCTCGAACGCCGTCTCCTCCCCGGATCCCTCGAACGCCTGATCGAAGGCCTCCTCTCCCCCACGCAACACGTGTACGCCCCCTGAATTTAAAAGGATGTTCACTGGTGTGTATCGACCGGGTCCCACCCTCTCGGCTTTCGTTCTCACTGCTTAGAGTCTCTCCCCGATGCTTGCCCACTTTTCTCTGTCCCACATCGCCGACCCCGAGTTTGCCCTGGCGGGCGCCGGGCTTTTTCTCCTATACGTGATCTGGCAGACTGTGTCGTCCTTCCGCGGGGAGGCCCGGGCGGTGCCGGGGTCGTCCTCGGAGCAGGTCCAGTAGACTGCCTCCCCCTGCGCCGTTTCCGCGCAGCGCTCGTCCGTCGGCTCTTTTGAACGCATTCCTTTCTCCGCCATGGATCGACGACGGTTTCTGGAACAGTTAGCCGGCCTCACCTCGAGTCTCCTTCTCACGTCCTCGGAACTTACCGACTGGAACGCGACGCCCCGAGACCGCCTCGGCGAGGTGCTGCCGCAGCGGAAGCTCGGGGCCACCGGTGAGGCCGTGACCATGCTCGGGGCGGGTGGCTCCCACATCGGTCGGATGAGCGAGCGCGACGCGCAGGCTACTATTGAGGCGGCGCTGGAGGGCGGGGTCCGCTTCTTCGATACGGCCGAGTCGTATCAGGACGGGGGGAGCGAACGGTACTACGGGAAGTTTTTGACCCCCAAGTACCGGGACGAAGTCTTCCTGATGACGAAGACCAACTCCTCCTCGGCCGAGGAGGCGCGCCGGGACCTCGAGGGGTCCCTTCGACGCCTCAACACCGACTACCTTGACCTCTGGCAACTCCACTCCGTGGACTCTCCCGAGAGTGTCGACGCGCGGCTCGACAGCGGCATCTACGACGTGATTCGGCAGGCCAAGGAAGACGGGAAAGCCCGTCACATCGGGTTTACCGGCCACGTGCGCCCGTCCGCCCACCAGCGCGTCCTGGAGCGGGTCGACGACGTGGAGACCTGCCAGATGCCGATTAACGTGGCGGACCCCAGCTACAATAGCTTCATCGAAAACGTCATGCCGACGCTCCTCGAGCGGGACATCGGCATTCTCGCGATGAAGACACTGGCCGGCGGCCAGCTCTTCAAGGGCGGTTCCGGGAATCGCGTCATCCCCGACCGCGTCGGTCTCCGGGAGGCTCTTCACTTCGTCTGGTCGCTGCCGGTGAGCACGCTCATTAGTGGAGCCGGCAGCCCCGAGGAGATGAAGGAGAACATCGAGCACGCCCGGACCTTCGAGGACATGAGCGAGGCCGACCGGGAACGAATTATCCAGGAGGTGGCCGACCTGGCCGGAAGCGAAACCGAGTACTACAAGGCGTAGCTCCGTCCGGGCTTCCGTCTCCGGACGGACCCCGTTCGCGGGACCGCCCCCGGTCGATTGCCCCCCGGAAGTCGAGCGGCTTGTCGACAATCCGCCCGCCGAAGAGGCACTGCAGCGCGCCGGACGCGTCCCCGGGGAGATTCCAGGAGGTCGTGAGGGAGCCGGCCGCCTCGCTCAACTGGTACTGGATCTCGTGGGCGTTCCGCCCCGACCACTCCTCGCCTCCCGGCCGGTCGTCTCGATCCGTCCCGTCCCCGAGATTGTGGCCGGAAACCTCCCCGGTGATGTCGCCCGCTACGAACCGCGCGTCGAAGGACCCGCTCGACGGAATGGGGGCTGATCGGATTCTAACAGGTCGCTCTCCAGTCCGGCCCTGGCTCGGGGTCGAGCCCAGGCCGCAGGAGCTCGGAGGCCCCGGCGTCCGTGTCAGGGACTCGAGGAGAACCACCGGTTGTTACGAAACCAGAATCCGGAACGCATCCGCGCCCCATCAGGCTCATCCGTCAGATCGACGTCGTTCCGTACCGCATTCACGGTCAGCGACGGGGGCAGCCCGGGCGGAAGCCATACCGCCCAGTCGGGACGTTTACTGCCCAGAGCCCTCAGCACTCGCACCCAAAAGCAGGTCGACCGGACGACCTTCGGTGATCCCGTGATCTTCCCTCGCTGATTCTGTGCCAACAAGGCGACCACCCTCGTCATGCCCTGCCCTCCTCCTTCCCCCCGCATCCACGTTCTCGCCATCCTGCTCGTGCTCGCGGCCGCTACTCCCCTCGGTACCGAGAGAGCAAAAGCACAGGAGCGGCCCAATATTCTGCTGATCCTCACGGACGATCAGGGGTACGGGGACCTCGGGGTGCACGGAAACGACGCCATCAACACGCCGAACCTTGATGAACTGGCCGGGGAGAGTACCGAGTTTACCCGTTTTTACGTGAATCCGAACTGCTCCCCCTCTCGGGCGAGCCTCATGACCGGCCGATGGACCTTCCGCACCGGCGTTTCCGGGGTGCACGGAACGGAGCACCTGCTCAACGCCGACGAAGCCACCATCGCCGAGATATTCAAAAAGGCGGGATACCGCACCGGCATCTTCGGAAAGTGGCATCTCGGAGACAACCATCCGACTCGGCCCACTGATCAGGGCTTTCAGGAGGCGCTCGTCCACAAGGGGGGCGGTATCGGGCAGTCCGCAGGCCCGCCCGGCAATGGCTACTTCGACCCAGTCCTGCTTCACAACGACACCTCAAAGCAGTACACGGGCTACTGCGACGATATCTTCGCCAACCAGACCATCGAGTTCATCAAAGAGGACGACGGGCGTCCTTTCTTCGCGTACTACGCGACGAACCTCCCGCACCGCCCCCTGACCGTCCCCGACGAGCGGGCGGCCCCGTACCGAAAGAAAGGACTCCACGAGTTCAACGCACGTACGTACGGGATGATCACGAACGTCGACGCGAACGTCGGGCGCCTGATGAGCACGCTGGAAGAGGAGGGGATTGCCGACAATACCATCGTGATCTTCATGTCGGACAACGGCCCCCGCACCCGTCGGACCAAAAACGACGTACAGCCTGGACGCTACGTGGCGGGTCTTCGGGGAACGAAGACCAGCGTCTACGAGAACGGCATCCGGGTGCCCTTCTTCATACGGTGGCCGGGGACCATCCCGGCTGGCCAGAAGCTGGACGACATAGCGGCCCATATTGACGTCCTGCCGACGCTTCTCGACGCGGCGGACGTATCGGCACCGGACGGCGTGGCGTTCGACGGCATCTCCCTCCTGCCTCGGATCATGGGGCAGGACGACAAGCTCCCCGACCGCAAACTGTACATCCAGTGGCACAATGGGCCGCGGCCGTACCGGTACATCCACTTTACGGTCATTACGCAGGAGTACAAGCTGATCTCTCCGCATCCGGATCCCCACTCCATCATCCGGCAACCGACCCCGGAGGAACGCCGGAACATGCTCAACTCCCTGGAGCTCTACAGAATCGACGAGGACCCGTCGGAGATTCACAATGTCGCCGAGGACAATCCCAGGCGCGTAACCTCGATGCTCCAGAGCTACGAGACCTGGTTCCACGACGTCACCCAGGACTGGAATCACCTCGACCCGCAGCGAATCCACCTCGGGACTACGCACCAGCCCACTACGACCCTCTCCCGGTTCAGTTGGTCGGGACCCGGAACGATCGGCGGAAACTTCGGCCACTGGAAGGTCCACACCCAGGCCGGGGCCTACCGTCTCCGACTCCGGTTCGACGCGGCCGACACGGAGAGGCAGGCTGTCGTCCGGTACGGTGATGCGACGGAGCGGCAAACGGTCCAGGCGGGCGACACGACGGCCCTGTTCGAAAAGGTCATGCTTCCAGAACGAGACGGAAAGCTGGAAGCCTTCCTGGAACAGGGCCGGGTCCAGGAGGGGGTCCGCTTCGTGGACGTCGAGCGCCTGAACTAAGCGGAGGGGCAGTGGACCGGACACTAGGTGGCCTCGAGCCTCCCGGGCTCCGATTGACTGCTACAGCCTGCCATTCTCTGCTCCACACGCTACCGTCTGGGGTGAACGCCAACTTATGATTTCCTGCGTCCGAGGGACCACATTTTACGGCGGCACGACCTTGTGTGTGGTGTTCAGCCTCCTGCTTCTACTGGGCGGCTGCCAGGGCGATACGACTTTTCCGAGCCGGCCCATCACCCTTATCTGTCCATGGTCGGCGGGCGGGGGCACCGACCAGGTCGCCCGTCAGATTGCCTCCCAGCTCGAGCAACGGCTTGGCGTGCCCGTTAACGTCATCAACGCGACCGGTGGGGGCGGCGTGACGGGCCACACCCGAGGGGCCATGGCCCGTCCCAACGGCTACACGATCACCATGATCACCGCTGAGATTAACATGCTTCACTGGCGGGGGCTGACCAACATCACCTGGCGGGACTACCGGCCCCTGATGCAGGTCAATCAAGACAACGCCGCCGTCTTCGTGCGGGACGACGCGCCCTGGGACAACATGAAAGAGCTCGAGCAGGCGGTCCGGAATCAGCCAGGGGAACTGACCGCGTCCGGGACGGCATTCGGGGGCGTCTGGCACATCGCGCTGGCCGGATGGCTGACGGAGGCGGGGCTGCCAGCCGACGCCATACGCTGGATCTCGATGGGCGGGTCGGCCCCCTCGCTCCAGGAGCTCATGGCCGGTGGAATCGAGATCGTGTCCTGCAGCGTGCCGGAGGCGGTCTCTCTCCTGAAGGCTGACGAAATCAAGTCACTCGGGGTCATGTCCAAGAGCCGCCTGGAGGACCTCCCCGACGTGCCCACCCTCCAGCAACAGGGATACGACTGGACAGCCAAGACCTGGCGCGGGATCGCCGTGCCGGAGGGCACACCGGACGACCGGTTCCAGGTGCTGCTGGACGCCCTCCGCGACGTCGTGGAAAGCAAGGAGTACAAGCACTTCCTAGAGCAGTCCGGCTTCGGTCACGTCGCGAAGGGCCCCGAAGCCTTTCGGGCCACACTCAAGGCGGAGAATCAGGCCTACGGGGATATCCTTGGGAGTGAGGCCTTTCAGCAGGTAGAGGCGCAGCGGTACGGCCCGATGCTCTTTCCGGGGCTCCTCGGAGCGCTCGGCCTCCTGGTCGTCGGGACACTGGTGGTGCGGCGGCAACTGGTCCGCCCGGTCGACGACGCCCAGCCCTACACGCAGCGGCGCCTGCGACGGGTGGCGAGCATCCTCGGAGCGGTGCTCTTCTACCTTCTTCTGGCCGAGGTGATGGGCTACGTGGTCACCGCGACCATCGTCCTGGCGTTCCTCTTCTGGATGCTGGACGTCTCGTGGCGAACGGCACTCGCCCTCATCGTCGTGCTCGTTCCCCTGACCTATCAAGTGTTCGGGGGGTATCTGCGCGTTCCGCTTCCTTGGGGATGGCTCGGGTGGTAAGATGGAAAGCCCAATTCTGCAGGCCGTCGTTCAAGTCGTGACGCAGCCGGAAGTGTGGCTGATCATTATCGCCTCCGCGCTCTACGGCGTATTTCTTGGGGCCGTCCCTGGACTGACGGCCACGATGGCGGTGGCCCTCTTCGTGCCCATCACCTACTGGCTCGACCCCATTCCCGCCCTCGCCGGCATCGTGACCATGGCCGCCTGCGCGATCTTCGCGGGCGACGTACCGACAACCCTACTTCGCATTCCAGGGACGCCCGCGTCGGCGGCCTACGTGGACGACGCCTACACCTATACGCAGCGCGGCCAGTCGGACCGCGCCCTCGGGGTGGCCCTGGTGGGCAGCGTGACCGGGGGCTTGTTCGGGGCCGTCGTGCTCATGTTGCTCGGTCACCAACTGGCCGCCCTGGCCTCGTTCTTTAGCGTGGCCGAGTACTTCTGGTTGTACCTGCTCGGCCTCAGCTCGGCGGTCGTCGTTGCCCGCGGGTCGACGCTACGGGCCCTACTTGCCCTGATCATCGGCCTGTTCCTCTCGACGGTGGGCCTCAGCGAGGTGCACACGGAGGCCCGGTTTACGTTCGGGATGCCTCAGCTCTACCAGGGCATCAGCTTCATCCCCGCCATGATCGGCCTCTTCGGGCTTTCCGAGGTTCTCCGCAACCTGCTCGAGCCGGACCTGCAGCGCGGGATCGAGGAGGAGGGCGCGGAGGCATCCGCCGCCGAGACGGTCCGCTCGACGGTCCAGCGGTACCTGATTGATCCGGTCCGCTCGGTCTTCGCCCCGGCCTTTTCGCAGCTGAGCGGGCGTCTTCACCACGCACTCCGATCCGGCACGATCGGGTCGGTCATCGGCATGCTTCCCGGCGCCGGTGCGGACATCGGCTCCTGGGTCTCAATGGCCGTCTCCAAGCGGGTGAGCTCCACCCCTGAGGCCTACGGCACCGACTCCCTCGAAGGCATCGCCGACGCCACGACGGCCAACAACTCCGCCCTGGCCGGCACCTGGATTCCGGCCCTGGTGTTCGGCATTCCGGGCGACTCGATCACCGCGATCGTGATCGGGGTTCTCCTGATGAAGAACGTGAATCCGGGCCCGGCCATCTTCGAAGAGCAGGCCGTACTGGTCTACTCCATCTACACCATCTTCTTTCTCGCCAATCTCGTGCTGCTGCCAGTCGGGTGGCTCGCCATCAAGGCCGGGTCCTGGGTGGTGCGGGTCCCACGCCGGGTCCTGCTTCCGGTCATTCTGCTCTTCTGCATCATCGGGTCCTACGCCATCAAGGGCAGCTATTTCGACGTCAGCGTAATGCTGGGGATGGGGGTGCTCGGCTTCCTCCTTGAACGCCGGAATGTGCCACTGGGGCCGGTCGTGCTGGGTATTATTCTCGGGGGACCCCTGGAGGCGCGCTTCATCCAGACGCTTACGGGCTCGGGCGGCTCGCTACTGGCATTCGTCAACCGACCCGCCGCGGCGGTCCTGGGGGGACTCTGTTTTGTGCTCTGGGGATCGACGATTGTCTGGAACTGGCAGTCCTCGCAAGAGCCGGCGTAGAGGAGACGGCCCCTCGGCCCCTCATGCGGGCTGTCGCGGGAATCAGTGAGGGCTCCCGTGGCCAGCCTGTGGGGGCATCTCGTCCCTCACTCGACATCGCGAGCGCACCGGAATCCAATGTACGGCGAGCGCTGTGCGTCAGGCTTCCGAACTGAAGGGTGAACCATCGATGTCGGAGACGCCCAGGAGCCTCCCCGGTGGATGGAAATGTCTTGTCCGATTTCAAATGGTGCTTCGCCCCCGGGGTAGGGTCTATAGTCGTCCTCGACGATTTCCCAGACGTTCCCGAGCATGTGATGGAGCCTGTTCGGGTCGTCCCGCTTCACTAGGCTGCCGACTGGTACAGGTCCTCCGTAGTGGTAGCCGTAGTTGACCCGCTGTCGACTTATGGACCTCTCGTCCCCGGACGTGCCAAACGTCCGGGCGGCAAGTTCCCATTCTGCCTCGGTCAGGAGTCGTTTTCCCGCCCATCGGGCGTAGGCCTTGGCATCCTCGCGGTTTACATAGACGACAGGGTAGGAGCCTCGACCCTCCATGACCCTGTATCTCCCATCCTCACGGGGGAGGATTCCGCAGTCCCGAAAGCTCATATTCGGATGGTAGTACCGTTCCGGATTCTCAACCTCGTTGAGAAATGTGGTGTACTCGGCCACCGTGACTTCGTGTCGATCGATCTTAAAGGGTTCGACCGTCACCTGGTGAGCGGGAGAGATATTGGGCTCGATGGGGTCGGGCCCCTGGACGTAGGTACTCCCTGGCACTTCGACCATGGCGCCCGGATCGATGTCCCTACGCTGAGCGTCGACCGTCAAGTAGGGAGACCTCAGCTCACGAAGCTCGTCGGTGTGGCGAGCCTGCCCCACGGGAGTCTCAGAAAAGTGCAGGAATCCCCACGCTTCGGGCCAGTGATTGTCGACGAGCCCCTGCTGCGTCCACGTCCAATTCTCCGCGCTTGCACCAGGCGCCTTCTGTATCACGTCCGAAGAATCGGCAAGCGGCCATTCGACCCGAGGGAACTCAATTCGCCATTCATCGCCTCCGCGAGGCGGAACCGGCGCCCCGTCGGCGTGCTCGGCCAGAGACGACATCGGCCAGGCGATTTCGACGGTCCAGTAGTCATCTTCATCGTCGTTCTTGTTCAAGGTCCCCTTCACCCCAACGGCTGTTTCTAGGCCTTCTATATCCCAAGGTATTTTCAAAGGAGACGCCTTATTAGGTCGGTATAAGTCGTATACCGTGTTGAGGGCATTAATCTCGAACTCGATATAGTTTTTTCCGTCCCCATTGACATCCAGAAAGATCTCAAAGTCGTTATCCTCGGCGTAGATCGGGGCGTCCTCCTCAGCGAACGTCCCCCATACTTTTGATTCCTCAAGGGTCGCGGCCACGTAGAGATGGGTGTCGTCCCAGACCGCCTTCACGCGAGTCTGCTCGTCCGGCGGGTCTTCTCGATCTCCCTCAATATCGACGAACGATCCCGTGCTTGGTGCCCGGATCCAGCTTGCTTCGTCGAGCTGCCCATCGACGACAATGGAATCGACCGCGCGGTATGCGATGTAGGTGGCGGGACGCCACTGCGCGGCCGAAGGGGCTGGGGCCAGTAGGAGCAGAAACACGAGGGCCGCAAAGTACGACCCGTTGACGTGGCCGCGCGTCAATTCCGACCAGTCAGGACGAAATGACTTCGAACAAATTGGGGACATAGCTGGAACTTCCAATGGTGGTTCCACCACCAGAAAGCCAATGATATTATTCAGAAGGCGCGAGGGGAGGGCCTTTTTGTTCGCCAAGGCGAGTCCGTACTCGCTGGTAGAAGTTGGGATCGCTTAGAACGCGCAGCAAGAAGCCTTTGTCGAGGCTGGTCTGCACCAGATGGTAGAACAAACCAATTGGGAGTCCTTCCAGAAAGAAAGCACACACACGAGGGGCTTTTTCACCCTCAAAACGGGTATACCCGACGAGGCTTATTATCCCGGGGACCGCCCCTCCGTGGGTGCCCAGAGCCCGGATGGACGTCTCCGCGGATTCGCTCGGAAGCGAGGTTTCGATCTGACGGTGGAGAAACGTCTCCACCCTGCGGGAGCCGAGCGTTCCGTCAAGGCTTCGGGCCAGGAGACCTGCGTAGTCGGCCGAAGTGCCCTTGGGGTACGTGATTTCGGCCAGCGCACGTTGTGTCCGCACGCTGAGACCGCTGCCGCGTCGCCTCAGTTGCCTGCGCTCCTGCCGGCGAAAGGAGGTCTCGCGGCGTAGAGCCCGGGTGAGACGATAGACGCGGTCCGTGTAGCTCTCCCGAGACATCGATCGGTAGTAGCGGACCGGTTGCGACGCGGTAGTCCCCTTGGGCGGAGGCGTGCTCCAACTGATATGTACGCCGCTTGTGGGGACTGGGGCACTGCTGTTTGAGAGCCCCCACCGTTGAGGCAAAGCCTGCAGTTGGGCCCGACCGAGCTTCATCATAAGCCAGTCGGCGGCCGCTGTGTCGCCATGCTCACCAATGGCCCGAACGACCTCCCGCAGGGCAACAGTACTGTCGGACCGGATATCATTCTCCGCGTTCCAGTGTGCCACCGCACCTTTATGATTGTCCCGACCCGCACCGGGAAGCGCAAAGACCGAGAGCGAGTCGAGCGGAACCGGGTGTTGCGGGGCCAGGCGTCCCGTTCGGATCTGCCGGGCGTACTCGGTCAGGAGGAGAAGATGGTCCGTCTTCACGATCGGCCGCCGCACCGCCGGTTGGAAGAAAATGCCCTTGGCCCGGGCCCCCACTTCGTAGGCCACGAGTGACGCCTGCTCGGGGTGGGCGGCGAGGTAGTCCAGCAGGTCCTCGGGGCGACGCATCTGTTCGGCCGCCTGCCGCCCCTCGTTCATCGCCGTCATGTTGGCGTACATCAGCCGGAAGGTGTCCCAGTTCCGGACCACGGCGAAGGCGCAGACCCCCACGAGCAGGCCGGCGGCGACGAGAAGGTGAGTCCCGAGGCTATGCTTGCCGAGAAAGCCCATGGCACGGCGGCGGTATGCAGAAGGAGGCCGGGGCCGGCCCTCAGGTTTCGACCGGGATCTCACTGAGCTCCTCGTCGGAGAGCTCGCGCGGGTACCGTATCTGTTCGACGATGTCCTGTACCTCTTCGGGCGGGGCGGGCGTGGCCCGCGTCACGGTGTAAGTGACGACGAAGTTGAGCACCATGCCTACGATCCCGATGCCCTGCGCGTTGATGCCGAAGAAGCTGGGAAGGATCGGCTCGCCGAGCCCGGGCACCACCACGTGAGCGCGCATCAACACGATCATAACGGAGGTGAAAACGAGCCCCGTCAGGAGCCCGGCGACGGCCCCCTCCTGGTTGCACCGCTTCCAGAAGATTCCAAGCACCAGGATGGGGAAGAAGCTAGCGGCGGCGAGGCCAAAGGCGAAGGCGACCACCTCCGCTACAAAGCCCGGCGGGTAGATTCCAAGCAGCCCCGCCACGAAGATGCCCACGAAGATCGCGACGCGCCCCACGAAGAGGCGTTCCCGATCCGTGGCGTCCGGATTGATGATCTCGCCGTAGATGTCGTGCGCGAGGGAGGAGCTGATCACGACCATCAGGCCCGAAGCCGTCGACAGCGCCGCCGCGAGGCCGCCGGCGGCCACCAGCCCCACGACCCAGTTCGAGAGGTTGGCGAGCTCCGGGGTTGCCAGCACGATGATGTCGCGGTCGATGGAGCCGAGCACCTGCTGGATCGTGGTGTCGGACCCCCAGCCCGCCGTGTCGATGAGTCCTGTTTTCGCCCAGTTCTGAACCCAGCCCAGCTCGGTCATGCCACCGGCGCCCATCTGGGAGAAGGACTGCAGGATCTCGAGGCGTGCAAACATGGCGACGGCCGGGGCCACCGTGTAGAGGATCCCGATGAAAACGAGGGCCCAGACCGCCGACCACCGCGCACTCTTCACCGTCTTCACGGTGTAAAACCGCACGATCACGTGTGGGAGGCCCGCCGTGCCGGCCATCAGCACCAGCGTGATGCACACCACGTTCAGCATCGACAGGTTGCTGAAGGGCCCGGTGTAGGGGTCGAGCCCCAGGTCGGTCTGGAGCTGATTGAGTCGGGGCGCGACCTCTCCGATGGCGATGTGCGGAATGGGGTTGCCCGTCAGCGTGTAGGCGATCGCAAAGGCCGGGATCAGGTAGGCGACGATGAGCACGCAGTACTGCGCAACCTGCGTCCAGGTGACGCCCTTCATGCCCCCGAGGACGGCGTAGATTGTCACGATGAACATCCCGATGATGACCCCCCATGTCAGGGGCACCTCCAGGAACCGGCTAAAGACGACGCCCACTCCGCGCATCTGCCCGGCCACGTAGGTGAACGACACGAAGACGGCCGCGACCGCCGCCACGGCCCGGGCAGTGTTCGAGTAGTAACGCTTCCCGACGAAATCCGGCACGGTGTACTCCCCAAACTTCCGGAGAAAGGGGGCCAGCAGGATGGCGAGCAGGACGTAGCCGCCCGTCCATCCCATCAGGTACACGGACCCGTCGAAGCCCATGAACGAGACGAGACCGGCCATCGAGATGAAGCTCGCCGCACTCATCCAGTCGGCCCCGACGGCCATTCCGTTGGCGAGGGCAGGGATCCCCTGCCCGGCCACGTAGAAGCCCGCCGTGTCGGAGACCCGGCTCCAGACCGCAATTCCGATGTACGCAAGGAAGGTGATGCCGACCCAAAGGAAGGTCCAGCCTATGATCCCCATCGTGTGCGGTGTCGTTCTCGTTGGTCGAGAGTGAAAGGCACCCTGCTCCCGCGCTTCTACTGAGGCTCGTTGGACGCTTCGGCGGACTCGCCGTCCTCCTCTTCAACGCTGGCCCGTTGGTCGAGCCGGCCGGTCATCACCGCGTAGGCGAGGACGAGGCCGATGAACACAAAGATGCTCCCCTGCTGGGCCATCCAGAACCCGAACGGCACCCCAAGAAAAGACACGTTGTTGAGCGGCTCGGCGAGGAAGATGCTCAGGACAAACCCCACGAAGAACCAGATGGCCAGGAGGACGACCGTCCGGCGAACCTGAATCTTCCAGTACGTTTCTCGGTCAATTTCGGGAGGCGAAGACATAACGAGTGCCGTATCTTTACGTATCGAATCGTTGTATCACGTACTTCGGCGCCAGTCCGGTAGTCAGGTGTCGCATGCCCTCCACGAACGCCGTCGGGCCGACGGCCCGGA
>JBDGQP010000153.1:0-10143 GCA_042218975.1 Salinibacter sp. | reverse complement strand
AACTGGCGCGCGTAGGCGCTCAGGCTCTCCATGTAGCGCCGCTGCCCCTCGGCGAAGATCGTGTCGAATGCGAGGCTGGACTTGCCGGACCCCGACAGGCCGGTGATCACGACCAGCCGGTTGCGTGGAATGTCGAGGTCGATGTTCTGGAGGTTGTGCTCGCGCGCACCGCGGATCGTGATGTGCTCGGGCATGCGGGGGACGGCAGCTGAGTGGGAGGGAGTTCAGAACTGACGTCGCCGGCGGATTTTCGCATTGGTGATACGTGTTGCGCGACGCCCGCTGACCCGACGACGTTGGTTAACACACGAGGCGTTACACCGTCGGGGCGAGTGGGCGTTTCCCGGGGACGGCACAGACCGGCCCATTGTGACGGAGATGTTGCGGGGGCGTTGCGGGTCGCTTCCGAGTTCGCCGCCACGCCCCCGATGCTTTTCCTACTCCTCCCAGGGATCGAGGCCCATCTGGCGCCGCCCGAGCGGGGTGAGGTCGTCGGGCGTGGCGCGGCCCTCGTAGTCCGTCTCGTAGTCGGTAGCGGCGAAGTCGGGCGGGCTCTCCCCGTTGAGGAAGGCCGCCTTCTGTCCCTCCAGGTACTCGGCGTTGGTGGCGCAGTACGGGGCGGAGCCGGTGTAGATGACGTTGCTGTAGGTGTCGCCGGTGTGCTCGTCGGCCACGGCGTGCACGACGTCGGGGTGCCACCACACCGTGTCGCCGGGCTCGACCGTCGGGATGGAGATGAGCCCCTCCAGCAGCGGCGCGTGCCACTCCTCGGTGACGGGCAGGGAGCTGCCGGGCTCGGCGCCGCAGAGGCTGTCGGCGGGCACGTCGTCCAGCAGGGGCCGCAGCAGAACGTAGGCCATGCCGGTGGCGATGGGAACGAGCTGCAGGGTCCCGTCCTGCGGGCCCTGGGGGGTAAGAGCGGTCCAGCCCTGGTAGGTCCGAAACATGCTGCACACCGCCGCCGACGACAGCGTCTCGACCTCTGTCCGGTGCGCCCCGTCGAAGGGATCGAACTTCTGCCAGTCGCCGGAGAAGACGTGCCGGTACACCGTGCGGTAGCCGGGATCGAGCCACCGCTCGACGGACCCGGCGTCGGTGTGGGGAGAGAGGCCCAGCGTCCGGTCGCCCGGCTCGCGTCGCCGAGTGCGGTCGGCGTAGGTGCAGTGGCGGGTGGGGTCGAAGTAGGTGTCGCCGTCGCGGCCGCTGGTCCACAGGCCGTCGAGGAACGTCTGCGTGGCCGCCATGCGCTCGTGCTGACGCGCTTCGACCTGCGGCTTCGACCAGTAGATGCTGAAGATCTGCGGGCGGTCGGCGTCGAGATTGCTGAAGTAGTCGTCGGCCGGGGCCTCCGATCCGGTGTCGTAGTAGTCGTTGCGGCGGAGGTAGTCGCCCAGCTCCTCGTTCCAGGCCTCGGCCTGCCCGCGCGGGAACGTCCCGCGCACAATGGCGCATCCGCGGCGCGTCACCGCCCGGCGCTTTGCCTCGTCGACCCGCCCCGCCTCGATATCGTCGAACGCGATTTCGGGGATGACGGACGCCCCTCGGGCCGTCATTCGCTGAATGGTATCGGCCTCATCACGGATGTGCGTCTCCAATTCCGAGAAGACCCTGGGCAGGTCGGGAATCTGGTCTCGCAGGAACTCCTTGGTGGCGGCGACATCGTCGGTGCGCTCCGGGGCGGTGGAGGACATGACGCGTTTTCGGGCGGTTGGGGAAGATCGGCAGCCGGACTCCAGCCACTCCCAAGTCCGGTAGGCTTTTATAAGATTCAATGAACCGCCTTCGTTGTCAAGGCCCCGATGAAATGCGGGGCCTCGCCGAATCGCGTCTGCCCGGTCGTGCCGCCCGCCCGGACCGGACACCGGAGGCCGGGGACGAGGTGACCCCGCGGAGCCCACCACGGAGAGCGAAGCGGGCCGCCGGAGGCCCCGGTGTGAAGGCCTGGACATCCTGCTCTCGACCAGGAACATCCCCCCCATCCTGCGGTGGCATACAGTCCGTTGTTTTTCTGCTCCCAACCTGTCCCCAATCGCCGATGGCCGTCGCCCGCGAGGACGTGGTGGATGCCCTCCGCAACATCGTGCACCCCGACCACGAGAAGGACATCATCCGTCTCGACATGGTGAAGGACCTGGCGGTTGAGGACGACCACGTGTCCTTTACCGTGGTCATCAAGGAACCGCGCTCCTCCTTCGCCCAGCAGGTCGAAGAGGGCTGCACGCGCATCCTGCACGAGGAGGTCAGCCGCGACCTGACGGTCGACGTGGAGCTCGACAGCGAGATGATTCCGCTCGGCGACGACCTCACGGTCGGGGACCAGAGCGGCGAGAAGCAGCAGACCAGCGGCGAGGACGGGGTCAAAAACACGATCGCCGTGGCCAGCGGCAAGGGCGGCGTCGGGAAGAGCACCGTGGCCGCCAACCTGGCGATGGCGCTCTCGGAGCAGGGCTACAGCGTGGCCCTCGTCGACACCGACATCTACGGGCCCTCGATTCCGAAGATGATGGGCATGGAGGGCGAAAAGCCCCGCGTGAACGACGAGCGGAAGATGGTGCCCCTCGAGAAGCACGGCATCAAGCTCCTCTCGATGGGGTTCATGGTCGACCCCGACAAGGCGGTCGTCTGGCGGGGGCCGATGGTGACGAAGGCCGTGCGCCAGTTCCTCGGCGACGTGGACTGGGGCGACGTGGAGTACATGATCCTGGACCTGCCGCCGGGCACCGGCGACGTTCAGCTGACGGTCGTGCAGACGATCCCACTGACCGGGGCGGTGGTCGTCTCGACGCCCCAGGACATGGCCCTCGCCGATGCGCGGAAGGGCAAGGCCATGTTCGACAACGTCAACGTACCGGTTGTGGGCATGGTCGAGAACATGGCCTACTTCACCCCGCCCGACCAGCCGGACCGCAAATACTACCTCTTCGGCCGGGAGGGCGCCAAGGACCTCGCCCGCGAGCTCGACGTGCCTTTCCTCGGGCAGGTGCCCATCGAACAGAAGGTGCGCGAAACCGGCGACAACGGCACGCCCATCGTCCGGGCGCATCCCGACAGCTACTCGGCCCAGGCCTTCGACGCGATCGCCGACGAACTGGTCGAGCAGGTCGCCATCCGCAACGCCGAGGACGACCCCACGCAGAAGGTCGAGATTCTCTACGAGTAGCCCTCTCGACCCCGACCCGACCGTCGGACACGGAAACTGATCTTCTTCGGAACGCGTCCGTTTAGTACCCGATGACGTTCCATTATTTGCATTTTCCACTTCTTCAACGGCCCGACGCACCATGTCCGATGACGTCCCCTCGACGCCCGACACGCCTGCCGACGCGGAGATTGATCCCGAGTTGCGGGATCAGATCGAGGAGGCCCTCGACACGATCCGCCCGTACCTGATGGCGGACGGGGGGTCGGTGCGCCTGCTCAACGTCACCGCCGACAACGTCGTGGAGCTGGAGCTCCTCGGCGCCTGCGGGTCGTGCCCGATGAGCACCATGACGCTCCGGGCCGGCATTGAGCAGGCCCTCAAGCGATCGGTGCCCGACGTGGAACGCGTCGAGGCCGTGAATGCCACCGCGGCGGCGTAGCCGTTCGTCTCGTCGGGTCCCTCACGCCGTCAGAACTGAACGTCAAGCCCCAGGCGCAGGGTAAAGTATCGGAGCGCTCCGGTCACCCCGCCTCCGAAGTCGTAGAACGTGTAGCGCGGCTCCGCGAACACGGCGTAGGTGTCGTCCAGCCGAAAGAGGGCGCCGGCGGCGAGGTACCCGCCCTCTTCCGTCTGTCGGGCCGGTTGGTTCATGTCCACCAGTTGCCTGTCCTGCGTGATTCGCTTCCGATCGGTGACGCGCGCCTGATACAGGGCGCCGCCCAGGGCCACGTAGGGATGGGCGTCCGTGTCGTTGAGGAAGGTGTAGCGCAGTCCCACCCCTCCGCCGAGAAAGGAAAGGTCGCCCCCGCTTCGCCCGTAGATGCGCGCGTTATCTTCGTTGAACGTGAAGTTGTCGTAGCTGGCGCCGACCGTAATCCCGAGCCCGCGGTACACCCGGACCTCGGCCTCCAGGCCGAGGTTCGTGCCCGAATTCAGGATGGTACTTGTCGCCTCGGGGGACCGAAAGAACGCCGCCCCGACGTTCCCACGGACGGAAACCGTCGGCTGGGCGCCGGCCCCTCCTACGGTGCCCGCAACGAACAGAAGAATACCCGAGACCGCCCGTGCCAAAAATGTCCAGTCGCGCGTGGTCATGAACCGAGTCGGTTCGTGAGAAGAGTGACTATGACCTCGTCTGTCCGTCCCGTCAGGAGGCCGGTGTTGCTGGAACGGGCCGCGTCGACGCTCCTCGGTCCCGTGTAGGATTTGAAAATAACCCGCGGGAAACGAAGATGACGACGAAGCGATGGTTTCTATTTGTACCATTCTGGCGCGGGCTCGTTGCAGCAAAGTGACGTAATTGGCTTTTTCTCCGCGCTTCTGCCGCCCCACGACCCATGACTGACACCGCCGTGGTCACTGTCTTTCTCCGTCACCGAGGCGATGTGCTCCTGCTCCGCCGGAGCGAGGACGTCGGCTCGTATCCGGGCCAGTGGGGCGCGGTGGCCGGACACGTCGAGCACGACGACCCACAGGCGTCGGCGCTCGACGAGATCGAGGAGGAGACGGGCCTCGCCGAGCACGACGTGCACCTTGCCCGGGAGGGCCCCCCGTTCACCGTCGAGGACGAGGACCGGGCCACGCGGTGGACAGTGCATCCCTTCCTCTTCGACGCCGACGCCCGCGAGGTGTCTCTCAACTGGGAGACCGCCGAGGCCGAGTGGACGGCCCCCACGGCCCTCCTCCGGCGCGATACCGTCCCGGAACTGTGGGCGTCGTACCGCCGGGTGGCCCCGTCCCTCGTGGCGATTGCCGAGGATACGAGCCACGGCTCGGCCTACCTCTCCCTGCGGGCCCTGGAGGTGCTGCGCGACCGGGCCGGGGTCCTCGCGGTGCGGGACGTGCCGGACATCGAGGATGCCCGGGCGCGACTGGTAGAGACCGCCCGTCGGCTCCTGAACGCCCGGCCCTCGATGGCGGCGCTCGCGAACCGGCTTCACCGCGCGATGCACGCGAGCCGCCCGGATCGGACGCCCGCGACCCTCGAGACGACCGCCCACGAGGTTCTCAAGCAGGCCCTGGACGCGGACGCGCAGACGGCCCGGCGGACCGCCGACCACCTCGCCGGCGAGCGGGTGCTTACCCTCTCCCGCTCCGGCACCGTCCTGGCGGCGCTCCGTCGGGCCGACCCGCCGCCCGCGGTCGTCGTGGCCGAGTCGCACCCCGGTCGGGAGGGCATCGAGGTGGCCGAGGCGCTGGCGGACGCGGGCCTGGACGTGACCGTGATCGCCGACGCCGCCTGCGCCACAACCCTCGCCGACGGCGCGATCGACCGGGTGCTGGTGGGGGCCGACACGGTCCGTCCTTCCGGGGCAGTCGTGAACAAGGTCGGCACGCGGGGCGTCGCCCTTGCCGCCGCCCACGAGGACGTACCCGTCTACGCCGCCGCGGCCGCCGACAAGATCGCCGTCGAGGACACACCGTCCCGCGAGGAGGCCGCCCCGCGCACCGTATACGACGGCCCGGCCCCCCTCGGCGTCTCGGCCCCGCGCTTCGACGAGACGCCGGCCGGCCTCGTGACTGGCGGAACCATCACGGATCGGGGAGTGCTGGCCCCCGACGAGGTTGCGGCGCTCGCCGACGAACTCGCGGCGCTCCGGGACTGGGCCTGAGCACTCGTTTTGATTCCGCATGCTTTCGTCGGAAGCCCTGCGTGACGACTGCAGATTGTCCCCGTCCCGACCGGTGCGGCTTTCTCACGTGCCCTGCGCCTCCCGCCGGCCGAAGGGCGCCGACGATGACAAACGACCAAAAATCAATACACCAGTCTCCAGGGCTGTTCTCAGCGCCTCTTCACGAACCGGCTCCCGGTCGTTCCGTTGATTCCATGAGTTGATTTTCATAGTGTAAAGAGAAGACAGCAGGCGGCGTTCACTCGTCGCCGTCCCTTGCCCGGTCGTCTAATGGCAGGACAGCGGCCTTTGGAGCCGTTAGTGGTGGTTCGAATCCACCCCGGGCAGCCGTCCCGATCCGTGAGGCCGTATCCCTGAGGGTCCAAGTCGTGGAGGCCCACTCCCCGAGCGAACGGGCCCCTGTCTTCGGGCCCTCGCGGATCGGCCCGGGCGCCTCCCTGTCGCTGCCCTCCCCGTTGGGTGCTGCTCGCTCCGCGCCCCTGCACCCTGCGGCTGCCCCCGCCCGCTCCGCCCATGCGCACCTCCAGCAACGACCGCCCCGTCGCCATCTTCGGCGGTCGCTCCAACCCTGCCCTCGCGCAGAAGATCGCCGAGTCCTACGGCACGACGCTCGGGGACCTCACGATCCGGGACTTCGCCGACGGCGAGATCTACGTCCACTTCGAGGAGTCCATCCGGGGCGCCGACCTCTTCATCATCCAGAGCACGCACCCGCGGGCCGACAACTGGATGGAGCTGCTGCTCCTCATCGACGCCGCCAAGCGGGCCTCGGCCGCGCGGGTGACGGCGGTCATTCCCTACTTCGGCTACGCCCGGCAGGAGCGCAAGGACCAGCCGCGCGTATCGATCGCGGCGAAGCTAATGGCCAACATGCTCACCTCGGCCGGCATCGACCGGCTCCTTACGATGGAACTGCACGCGGCCCAGATCCAGGGCTTCTTCGACGTGCCGGTCGACCATCTGTACGGCTCGACCGTCCTCACCGACCACGTCCGCCAGTTCGATCTCGAAGACTTCGTCGTGCTGGCCCCGGACGTGGGCGGCCTCAAAATGGCCCGCTCCTACGCCCAGCGCCTGGGGGTGGACCTCGCCCTCATCGACAAGCGACGCCCCAACCAGAACGAGGCCCGCGTCATGAACGTGATCGGCGACGTCGAGGGCAAAAACGTGATTATCATCGACGACATCGTGGACACGGCCGGCACCCTGACCCGCGCCGCCCAGGCCCTCAAGGACTACGGCGCGCTCCGCATCATGGCGGCCTGCACCCACGGCCTGCTCTCGGGCCCGGCCTACGACCGCATCGAGGCCTCTCCCATCGAGCGGCTCATCGTGACCGACACCATTCCCCTGGAACGCCCCTCCGACTGCATCGAAGTGGTGAGCGTCTCCACCCTTTTCGCGAAGGCGATCCGTCACATCTACACCGACCAGTCGGTCTCCACCCTGTTCACCGACTGAGCACCCACACATCGAGTCGTTGTGCGAGGGCCCGGGGTGCTCCCGCCTTCGCCCAGGGATACTGCACGGAGAGCGCGGAGGTCGAAGCGGGCCTCTCTCGCGCGCTGGGAATCAGGATGCCCCTCATCTCCCTCCGTCTATTTTGCTTGAATCGGGGGGCCCTCCCCGGAACCTGGTCCCCCCTCCGAACCTAGGAAGTGTTCTACATGTGCGCTCCTTCGGACGCGAGGGCCGGTGCTTCCCCGCTGGCCCCTCTCCCGCTGGACCCCCGTTTCACTGGACCGACCCGCCGCCATGGACGCTACCGTCATCGAAGCACAGCCGCGCGAGACCGGCTCGAAGGCCGCCCGCGACATCCGCAACAACGACCGCGTCCCGTGCATCCTGTACGGGCCCACCGTGGAGTCGACGCCCCTCCAGGTGCCGATCAGTGCGATGAACGAGCTGATCTACGGCCGGACGGCCCCGGTGGCGGAGGTGGAGCTCAACGGGGAGACCCACAACTGCATCCTGAAGGACTTTGACCTGCACCCGATCACGGACCGGCCCCTCCACGCCGACTTCCAGGCCCTGGAGGACGGGCGGAAGGTGACGCTGACGGTGCCGATCCACTTCCAGGGCGTGCCCCTCGGCCAGAAGAACGGCGGTGACACGCAGATGATCGTCCGTGAGCTTACGATCTCGGTGCTTCCGGAAAACATCCCGGCCCAGATCGACATCGACATCGAGGACCTTGCCATCGGCGACTCGATCCACGTCTACGACCTCGACGTAGACTACGAGATCGAGATGACCCAGCAGCAGACGCTCATCACGGTCGTCGCGCCGCACATCGAGACCGCGCCGACGCCGGCCGCCGAGGAAGAGGAGGAAGAGGCCGTCTCGCTCGAGGACCTGACCGAGGAGGAGAAGGCCGAGCTCTCCGACGAGGAGCTCGCCGAGCTCGAGGCCGCCGCCGAGGAAGCCGACGAAGAGGGCGAAGAGGGCGAAGCGGGCGAGGAAATGCTCGACGAGGAGTAGCCGCGCCGCGGTTCGTTCCCCTCCACATCCCACTGCCTCCGCGAGGGCGGCCCCCACCGGCCGCCCTTCTTTTTTTGCCGTTCCCCGCGTCCGCCATGCCTGCGTCTCCATCCCGCCTCATCGTGGGCCTCGGCAACCCCGGCCCCGAGTACGAACACACGCGTCACAACGTCGGCTACCGCGTGGTCGACGCGCTGGCGGACCGGATGCGCGTGGCCTTTGACCGCGAGCACGGGGCCCAGGTCGGCTGGGGACAGCACAAGAACCGTCGGCTCGGCCTCGCCAAGCCGCTCACTTTTATGAACCGGAGCGGCGACGCCGTGGCGCCCCTGTGCGAGCACAACGACCTCGCCCCGTCGGCCCTGATCGTCGTCGTGGACGACCTGAACCTGCCGGTCGGCACCATTCGGCTGCGGCCGAAGGGCAGCAGCGGCGGCCACAACGGCCTCCAGCACGTCGCTCAGCGGCTGGGCACGACGCGCTTTCCCCGCCTGCGGGTGGGGATCGGCGACGACTTCGACGCGGGCGAGCAGGTCGACTACGTCCTCGCCCCCTTCACCCCGGACCAGGAGCCCGAGATCCAGCAGGCCGTCGAGGCGGCCGGCGAGGCAATCCTCACCGCCGTCCGCGAGGACCTCGATACGGCCATGACGCGCTTCAACTGATGCAGCCCCGTCGGCTCGGCCCCTCCGTCGGCGCGTCGTCGGCCCCGGCGGCGCTCGCCGTCCTGCATTCAGGGCCTCCGGTGGGGGAGCAGCGTTCGGCGGTTTTTCACCGTGAATTACGTGGAGGTTCCTACTAACCGCCCGCCCCGCTCGGTAGGTTACAAGCCGTTTTCAATATCAGGGGCCAGCACAGACCAACGGCGGTTCCGGTCGCTCCGCGACGCGCCCTCCCTTCCGGTTCCGGGGGCCCTGCGCTTCGTTCTTCCGGACTCAAGTATCTCTTCAACGAACAGGACGCCCTCTATGGACACGACGATGCTTCTCAAGTGGCTCATCCCGGCCAGCGGCGTGCTGGCCCTGCTTTACGCGTTCACCCGTACGCAGTGGATCAATAAGCAGGATCAGGGGACCGACGAGATGATCGACCTTTCGGGAAACATTGCGGAGGGCGCGCGCACGTTCCTGAACCGCGAGTATCGCTGGCTCAGCGTCTTCGTCGTGGTGGTGGCCGGCCTGCTGATCGTCGCGAACCTCGGGCAGGCCGACTCCTCCTGGTGGATCGCGGTCTCGTTCATTTCGGGGGCGTTCTGCTCCGGCCTGGCCGGCTTCATCGGCATGACCGTCGCTACGAAGGCAAACGTCCGCACCACCCAGGCGGCCCGCACGAGCCTCGGCCCGGCGATGAACGTGGCCTTCTCCGGCGGGCTCGTGATGGGGCTCTCGGTCGTGGGCCTGGGCGTGATCGGCCTCGGCGGCCTCTTCCTCCTCTACGACAATGCCCTGGGGTGGGAGCTCGCGAAGGTCATCAACGTCATCACCGGCTTCTCGATGGGGGCCTCCGCGATCGCCCTCTTCGCCCGCGTTGGGGGTGGCATCTACACGAAGGCCGCGGACGTGGGCGCCGACCTCGCCGGCAAGGTCTACGCCGGCATTCCGGAGGACGACCCGCGCAACCCCGCGACGATTGCCGACAACGTGGGTGACAACGTCGGCGACGTGGCCGGGATGGGCGCCGACCTCTTCGAAAGCTTCGTCGGCGCAATCATCGGGACGATGGTCCTGGGGGCGTCCTTCACCGCGGCGTTCGGGGCCGACGACGGGACGCTCCAGCTCGCCGGCGTGCTTCTCCCCCTCGTGCTGGCGGCCGTGGGCATCCTCGTGGCCATTGTCGGCTCCTGGTTCGTGACGGTCGACGAGGGCGGCGACCCCCAGACGGCCCTCA
>JBDGQP010000152.1:0-4150 GCA_042218975.1 Salinibacter sp. | reverse complement strand
GGTTCATCCGACGGAGGATTAGGGCCCCGCCCCTGCGGTCCCCTACGACGTTGGATTCGGGACCCTCGCCGTCTCCGTCCCCTCGACCGGCTCGCCGTCGCCCCCGAGGTCGACGGCCTCGTCCGCCGTCTCGTCGTCTTCCTCGTCGCCGACCCAGTACATCTCCACGAGCATAGCGGCCGGCCCCACCAGGAAGAGGGCGTAGAACGGGGCCGCGATGAACTCGGCCAGCCGCAGCCCGAACTCGGCGAGGGCGATCAGGATTGTCACCCCCACCTCGCCCTTCTTCGACGACACGGTCGTGACCGGGTCCGTGATCATGAAGAGGGCGAAGAGCTGGTACATCGGCCCGGTGAGGGGGGCCACCTCGGTCCAGAAGCCGTCGCCCGTAACGACGCCCCGCAGGGCGGCGAGGGCGACGAAGGCCGCGATGTAGGTGGCCGTGATGTGGAAGCGCTTGACCTTCCAGATCGTGTAGAGGCCGACGATCCAGATCACCAGCATCGGCCACATGTTGTTGCCCCACTGCGTGTTGAGGGGGGCGATGTCGAGCATGCCGTACGCCGCCGGGAAGAAGAGCACGCAGAGCCCGAAGTTGGACGGGTTCCAGAGGTGCTGCCCCTTTACGCGCAGCACGTACTTCGACATGATCGACAGTACGCTGCAGAGCGCGAAGGGCCACAGCATCGGCGACCGCACGAGGATCCCCACGCTGATGCCCGACGTGTAGGCGCTCGCGGGGTGGACCCACGTCCCGTGGACGAGCCGGCCCAGCGCGAGCTCCGTGACGATGGCGACGCCGATGGCCAGCAGAATGGCGTCGAAGCCCCGCAGGATGCCGAAGGAGAAGTGTCCCGCGACGAGGATGAGGGAAATGAGGACCGGCGGGACGAGCCGGACGTCAATTTTGTTCAGCATGGCGTCGGCGTTGGGGTGAGAAGAAAAGCGAAGGGGCGGATCCAGCCCCGACTAGCGGCGCTCCGAGAGGGCCTCCCGGGCCGGCTCGGTGATCTCGTGGACGGTGTTCACCGCAGGGGCGTCCAGCGTTTGCGTAATGCCGGAGGGCCAGCGCACGACGGCCTTCTTCACGCTGGAGGTGGCGCCGAGACCAAAGTGGAGCTGGCGCTGGTTTTGCGCCCCGAAGCCGCTTCCCCCGTGGATCTGCTGCAGCTGCGTGTGGTCGTTCCAGTACAGCTCAACCTCCGCCCCGATGGCGCTCCGGTTGCTCACCGTGCCCGTGAGGTCGAACGCAATCCAGTTGTGGTCCGACGCGACCCGGTTTCTGTAGACCTCGACCGGCCCGCGCTGGTTGGCCACCACCACGTCGAGGGTGCCCCGGTCCCAGAGGTCGACGAAGGCCACCGCCCGGCCGTCGTGGGTCGAGGCCCCGCCTACGGCCGGCGCGACGTTCTGGAACTGGCCGGCCCCGTCGTTGAGCCAGATGCGGGTCGTCTGGTGGCCCGAGAGGCTGCGGCCCTCCATGGGGGGCCAGTTCTTGGCGTCCTCGATGATGTTTTTGTACCCGCCCGCAATCTTCGAGAAGTCGTACCAGTAGCTCTCCCCCTTCGTGCCGGAGTAAAAGCCGTTCACGACGAAGAGGTCCTGCCAGCCGTCGTTGTTGAGATCCCCGAACTGCGCGCCGTAGCTCCAGCCGGCCTTGGCTACCCCCATCGTGCCGGCCAGGTTTTCAAACTCGGGCGTGCCCCCCCCCTCCGTCGAGTCGGCCAGCCAGAGGTTGTTGCCCTGCACGAGGACCCCCTCCTCGGTGAGGTTGCTCACGTAGAGGGCCCGGCGGCCCTGGTTCAGAACGTCGCCCATCGACGCGTTCATCCCGCTCTTGGGCACGCGCCCAATGTTCGAGGCCCGACTCACGTTCTGAAAGCGCTTCCCCCCGTCGTTGAGAAAGAGCTGATCCTTCCCGAAGTCGTTGGCGACGAACAAGTCGGGGTAGCCGGAGCCGTTGAGGTCGGCCGCGACCGCGGCGAGCGTCCAGCGCGTGTCTGTGAGCCCCCACTCCTTGGCGACCTCCGTGAACGTGCCGTCGCCCTGGTTCAGGAAGAGATAGTTGCGTCCCCCGTTGGTGGCGTACTCGTAGCTCTCCGGCATTATCTGGGTTGTCTCCAGATCCCAGAGGTTGAATTTCCCCGCGTAGAACGTCCCGACGAACAGGTCGAGGTTCCCGTCCCGGTTCAGGTCTGTCCAGACGGCCGTATTGGCGTTCATCCAGTCGGGGAGGCCCTTGAGCTTGTCGGTGACCCGCGTGAAGCCCTCTCCCCCGTCGTTGCGGAAGAGGACGCTCCGCCCCCACTTGTAGAGAAAGAGGTCCTCGTCCCCGTCGTTGTCGTAGTCGCCCCATACGCTGCCCATCGAGGTGCCGGTGCCCTTCTTGTTGACCGCGGCGAGGCCCAGGTCGGGGGCCACGTTCGTGAAGGTATCGTCGCCCTGGTTTTCGTAGAGGGCGTTGGTCGTGCCGTACTTGCTGTTGGTGACGTACAGATCCGAGTCCCCGTCGTCGTCGTAGTCGGCGACGGAGACGGAGGCCCCGACCGACGCCACCTCGGGAAGGACGTGCCGGATCTTCGGGTCGAGGTCGGGAGCCTGGTGCGTGAAGTCGATGCCGACCTCCTGGGCCACGTTCTCGAGCACAAACCCGTAGCGGTTGAGGGCGGTCTGCGGGGCGAGCGTCCCGCCGCCCCCCTCGGCGGGCCAGTACTGGAGCAGCAGCGGCACAGACAGCAGCCCCATGAACACGAATCCGAGGACGCTGCGAAGGAGGGTATCCCTGGTCATGGGTCGAGGCTCGTTGAGGGAAAGACTTGTTGCCCGGGCCGGCGTGCCCATCGCCGCGCAGCGGCGCCGGTCGTTCGTCGGTATTTTCTTTGCACGGAACCCCGGCCGTCAAGATCCAGTGAATGGGCCGGCGCGCCCCGCCTCCGCGGCAGCCATTACTCGTCCTTCTCAACCACGAGCGCCCGGTGGAGCGGACGGGGCGTGACGTACCGCGTGTGGTAGGTCTGCCAGTCCTTTGGGTGCATCTTGTAGGCGGAGTCCGCCTCCAGCGGGCCGGGCGGGGTCGAGTAGTCGTCCATGCCGTGGTAGGGCAGCGGGCGCACCGTGCGCGAGTAGCCGGTGTTGTAGTCCCCGTCCTTTACCCAGCCGTCGCCGATGAGGACAAAATCGCGCGTCCATCCGTCCGGCGGAGGGGGCGGGGCCTCGAAGCGGAGGGCCATCTCGTCGCCCGCGTTCATGATGACGTACCGGTCGTCGGTCGTCGTCACCAGCTCGCGCACGTCGCCGAACCGGGTGTGGTAGCCCTTCAGGTCGGGCCAGATCGGGACAGTGCTGGCGATCGAGTCGTAGACCGGGACGGTGGGGAGGCGGCGCGCGGTCTGCACCACCTTCGAGAAGCCGCGGTCCCGGAGCCGGGCCGAGTCGGGCGTCAGGCGGTGGGTGCGGACCTCGGTGTCGGGGCGGCCGGTGGCCCAGGCGAGGCGGTCCCAGTAGATTTCCATGTTGGTCCGCAGGCGCACGCGCCGCGGCCCGTCGGGGCCCCCGATGCCCGAGAGGTCGATGAGCATCGTCTTCGACTTGCCCGCGGGGAAGCCGATGTCGGCCTTCGCGGTCTTCCAGCCGCCGGTGCCGTCCGGCACCTCGACGGTGAGGCTTCGGGGCGCGGCGTAGTCGCTCTGACTGATGGCGAGGTTGAGGGACGTGTCCGTCGGGTAGACCCAGCCGTCGGCCACGAGGTAGAGGGCCCCGTCGGTCGGCACCTCGTCGCCGAGATCGACCGTGACGTGGTGCGGCTCGGCCCGGCCCTGGAAGGGACCCAGCTCGAAGGTGTCGAGGTAGCGCCCGTCCTTCGCCTGCACGAGGGCCGTCACGTCGCGGCCGTCCTGGTCGCGGGCCGCGGCTACGGGCTGGGGCTCGGAGAGGGGCGTCAGCGTCTGATCGGGGGGCGGCAGATGGAAGCGCTCGTCGATGCGCACCTCGGTCCCGGCCGGGTGGTCCACGGCCATCAGCTCCACGCGGTCGAAGAAGTGGCTCTCCCAGAGCTCCCCCGTGATGCGGATGTCGTACTGCCCGTTGCGCCGCGCGACGTGCTCGCCCGGAATGAAGATGCGGTCCTCGCTGTGGATCACCTGCGCCTTGC
>JBDGQP010000151.1:0-4835 GCA_042218975.1 Salinibacter sp. | reverse complement strand
GAACACAAACGGATCCGCGTGGAGGTCTGTTGACGAGAAGTTGACCAAAAATCGAGGAGAGGAGCGGGCCGACCGTCGTCGGATCTCCGGCAAAAACAGGAACTAATACAAAAAAGACACCGGCCCGGAGGCCGGTGCCTTGTATGGATAGGGATTCCCCTGTGTGGGTAGGGATTCCCCCTGTGGGCGACGCCGCGGGACGGCGCAGGTTCGACGCCGGCCTACTTGAACGCCTCGTCGACCTCCGTCCCGGCGATGTGGTTGATGTAGTTGCTCATCGTCTTGACGCCCACGAGGCCGATGATCTCGTAGAGCGCCGGCCGCCCGAGGCCGAGGTCGTCGAACTCCGCCTCGTCGGCATCGGAGAGCCAGCCGCGCTTGCCGAGGATGCGGCGCGTGGCCCGCACGAGGCGGCGCAGCCGCTCGTCGTCCGGGAGGCCGCCGGCGTTGAGGGCCTCCACGGTCTCGGCGTCGAGCCCCGCCTGCTGGCCCGCCGCGGCGTGGGCGTCCGTGCAGTAGTGGCAGTCGTTGTAGCGAGAGATAGCCAGGAGGACGGCCTGCTGCTCGGCGTCGGAAAGGACGCCGTGTTCCTCGATAAGGCCCTGCGCCTTCAGGTAGGCATCGGCGACGGCCGGGTTCTCCGCCGTCATCTCGGGAATGAGATTCGGGACGAAGCCGAAGGCCTCCTCCGCCTCGTCGTGGACCTGCTCGGCGCGGTCCGTCTGGGTTGCAGTCGTGGGTGCCATAACGATGGGTCGTCCGTTGTGGAATGGTTGTTCGTGACTACGGACGCCAAAACGAACGGCGGCCCCGTTGATTCCGGGTGGGACCGGGGCGCTGCGTTGCGGTCGGCATTGTTACAGGGAATTTCCGTCCCCCGACGCACGAATTCGAAGGGAACCGCCCTGAGGCCTCCAGAGACGGAGATCCTTGCATTCGCTTCACACGTCGAGGGGATCAACGACGGACGCGGCGGTTTTGTGCCCGGCAGTCGCTAGCACGACGTGATGTCCGCGTGTCCCGAACAACCCGGCCGGGCCGCGGCCCGGGAGCAAGGAGGACCGCCGGTGCCATCTCGTCTTTGTATTCGGCTCATTTCCAGGCCGACCTCTATGTGGCAGCGAGTGTGGGCGACCCTTGAGAGTGCGTTCGTCATTACGGAGTGGCTGCCCGACTACACCCTGGATACGCTTCGGGCCGACGCCGTCGCGGGCCTCACCGTCGGCGTGATGCTCATCCCGCAGGGCATGGCCTACGCGGTGATCGCAGGCCTGCCGCCCATCTATGGCCTCTACGCCGGGCTCGTCCCGCTGCTGGTGTACCCGCTCTTCGGGACCTCGCGGCAACTCGCCGTCGGGCCCCAGGCGCTCGACATGCTGATTCTGGTGGCCGGGCTCGGGGCCGTCACCGAGGTTGGAACCGGGGAGTACGTGACGCTGGCCATTGCGGTGACGGCCATGGCCGGGGGACTGCAGATCGCGATGGGGGCCATGCAGCTGGGGTTCGTGGCCAACCTGCTCTCGCGCCCCGTCATTACGGGGCTGACCTCCGCCGCGGCGCTCATCATCGGGTGTAGCCAGCTGGGGAGCCTCCTCGGGGTCGACCTGGGCAGCTCGCAGTACGTACACGTCATCCTGTGGCGGGCGCTCCAGCACCTCGGGGAGACCCACGTGCTATCGTTGGGCATCGGGGTCGCCGGCATCGCCCTGCTGGTGGGACTGCCGCGATGGACCCGGGCGGTGCCGGAGGCACTGGTGCTCGTGTTCGTGGCGACTGGGGCCAGCTATCTGTTCTCGTTTGAGGCAAAGGGCGTGACGGTCGTCGGGTCGATTCCGATGGGCCTCCCGCCCCTGAGTCTTCCCCCGCTGGACCCGGGCACCCTCAAGACGCTCCTCCCCACTGCGGTGACGCTGGCGCTCGTACAGTTTATGAAGAACGTGTCGCTGGGACGCGTCTTCGCGATGCGGCACGGCTACACCATCGACGCCAACCGGGAGCTGGTTGGGATCGGGGCGGCCAACCTCGCGGGGTCGTTCCTGTCGAGCATTCCCGTATCGGGCAGCTTCTCCCGCTCGGCGGTCAACGATCAGACGGGCGCCCGCACCCCCCTCGCGAACTGGTTTACGGCCTGCATCATCGGCCTGACGCTCCTCTTCCTGACGCCCTTCTTCTACTACCTGCCGCAGCCGGCCCTCGCCGCCATCATCATCGTGGCGGGGGTTGGCCTCATCGACGTGGAGGAGCTGCGCAGTCTGTTCCGGGCGCGGCGCCGGGACGGGTATATTGCCCTCTTCACGGCCCTCTGCACACTTCTCATCGGGATTCAAGAAGGCATTCTGCTCGGCATCGGGGCGTCGGTGGTGGCGGTGCTGTTCCGCATCAGCCGGCCGAACGTGGCGGAGCTCGGGCACGTGCCGGGCACGCGCCTCTTCCGGGACCTCGATCGGTTCGAGCAGTCGGTGCGGCTGAAGGACATCATGGTCCTGCGGGTCGACGCGTCCTTCTCGTTCGCGAACGCGGAGTACTTCAAGGACTTCATTCTGGAGAAAAGCGAGCGGGAGGGACGAACCGTCGAGGTGGTGGTCGTGGACGGAAGCAGCATCAACGACCTGGACACGACGGCCATCGAAGCGCTGACCTCGGTGACCGAGTCACTGGAGGAGATAGGCATCGAGCTGCACCTCACGGGGCTCATCGGGCCGGTGCGGGAGGTGGTGCGGCGCTCGGGCCTCTACGGCCTGATCGGGGAGAACCACTTCCACCTCGACCCCCACGAGGCGGTGGTGGCGATCCTCGAGCAGTGGGATGAGCAGGACGGCGGCTCTCGGGTGGAGGACTACTTCGCTACTACGGAGCCGGGAAGGAAGGAGGCGACGCCGGCGGCGTCGTGAGCGTGTGAGAACGACGTGGAGCGGACATCTATCGGGGTGCACGTCGCTGCACGAGCGCGCCGCACGCCCGGGCCTGTCGGACGACCTGCCCGACCGTGAACGTCCAGCGCGGCGCCGTGTCGCAGCCAGCGGCCTCGAGGGCCCCGGCGGCCCAGTGGTTGCAGTTGTTGAAGACGTGGTAGGTCAGGCTCGACCGGTAGAACTGGCTCCCGGGGTAGAGCCCCGTCCCCGCGGGCACCGCCGCACCCGACGAGTCGGAGGCGAAGGACGCCGCCAGGTAGCCTGCGAGGGCCTCCAGCTCGCCCGGCCCCACCGGGATGCGGACGATCGTGTGCACGGGAAAGGTGGCGGGCACCGGGCCGGGGACGGGCACGACGTGGAGCACGCTCGCGGTCGGCCAGGCCCCAGCCCGGACCGTGCCCCAGACGCCCCGCGTCTCGCCCGGGTAGTAGCGCGCCTCCCCCCAGCCGATCTCCACGTAGCGGGGGGCCGTGACGGCATCGAGCACCGATCGGAGCGGCGACGCCGCGGGGTCCCCGTCCGGCAGGTCGGTCCGGCGCACGACGATCCCGGCGTGCCAGCCGTGGCGAACGAGGTAGACCACGCTCGTGCTGTCGGGGTCCCCGGCAGGAGCGGCCGTCCGGCGCGGGAGATGGCAGCGCGCGGCCAGCAGGAGCAGCCAGCCGACGAGGGCAAGCCCCAAGAGGCGACGCCACCAGCGCATCGGAGGGGGAGAAACCCGTGAAAAGAGACGGTCCCGTTCAATCGGTGGCCCGGTGGCGGGGATCCGGCCCCGCGTCTGCATTCGACGGCCGTGGTCGCTATTCTGTACGTCCCTTCCTCTCTGACGACCCCCTCCGCCGCTGATGGACCGCGACGCCGCCCTCCGCGAGCACCTGCTGGCCCTGCTCACCGCCCGCCAGGCCCACTGCACGTTCGAGGACGCCGTGGCCCGGATGCCGCCGGCCCGCCGCGGCGAGCGGCCCGGCCCGCCGCCGTACTCGGTGTGGGAACTGGTCGAGCACATCCGGCGCGCCCAGCACGATATCCTCGTCTACTGCCGCGACCCCGACTACACGATGCCCGACTGGCCGGGCGACTTCTGGCCCGACGCGGCCGCACCGCCGAGCGACGACGCCTGGACGGACAGCCTCACTGCGGTCGAGGACGACCGGGCGGCCCTCGGCGACCTCGTCCGGGACGAAGGCGTCGACCTCTACGACACGGTGCCGTCCAGCGACGAGCACACGTACCTGCGCGAGGTGATGCTGGTGGCCGACCACACCGCCTATCACGTCGGCCAGATCGTCTCTGTCCGCCGCCAGCTCGGCCTCTGGCCCCCGAGCGCCGACCACGAGTAGCGGGGGCGACGACGGACGGAGCCCGCCGATGCCCCGGGCGGGTTTGGGGACCTCTCAGGCCCCGTCGAGGTGCTGATCGAGGTACCGGCCCGCCTCCTCTTCGATGCGCCCCTGCAGGGGCCGCAGGAACGCGCTGAGGCTGATGGCAATCCGAACGGCATCCGCCTCCACCTCGATCGTGCCGTCCGCCCCGGACCCGTCGAAGCGAAGCGTATCGTCGTCCCACCGGTAGTCGACCTCGAGGTCGGACTTGAGCTGCTGGGCCACGCGTTCGACGGCCTCGCGACCGCCGTCGAGGCCCAGGGAGTGGGAGCGCGTGAGTTCAATGTCGGGCATGGAGCAGGCGTCGGCGTCGGGAACGGAGAAGCGCGGTGCCAACCGAAGGGCGGAGGGGAATCCACCGCGGGCCCCCCGCCGTGTTCCGGAGGCCCTTCCGGGGCGTTGGGGCGGTGGTCTTGTCTTTGGGAGACGGGCCCCGTTGTTTGTGGCCGTTCGTCGCTTCGTGTTTCGTCGCCTATCCCGCCCTATTGCAGACTCAACGGATCTTTTTTGGATAGCTCGAATGAGAACATGAGCGTGGTTC
>JBDGQP010000150.1:0-3656 GCA_042218975.1 Salinibacter sp. | reverse complement strand
GGGCCTACAGCTACTGGCAGCACGACCACCTCATCTGCATGGACTGCAACGAGCTCTTCGAATTCTGCGACCCGCGCCTGCAGAGCATTCAGGAGATGGTGGCCGACATCTACGAGTTCGACATCAAGCACCACTCGCTGAACATGTACGGCCACTGCGTGCGAGAGGACTGCCCCAATCGGTCGGAGGGCGAGACCGAGGAGGCCGCGGCCGAGGAGGCGTAGCGTACGGGACAACGACGCGGCCCTGCTCTCGCTGCACGAAGGAGTCCTCGACGCACTCATGGACTGGATTGTCACCGCACAGCTTCTCGGCGGCGTGGTCCTCCTGCTGGGCAACGCCTTCTTCGTGACCACGGAGTTTGCCCTCACGCGGGTCCCGCAGTTCGACGAGGCCGAGTTCCAGGAGCACTGGGGCCTGCGACGAGCGTGGGCCATGACCGAAGAGCTGGAGATCTACCTCTCGGGGTGCCAGGTCGGGATCACGGTCTGCAGCGTGGGGCTGGGCGTGGTGGCCGAGCCGGGCCTCACGCACGTCCTCGCGGCGGTGCTCCCGGGGGGCGTCGGGACGATGTCGGCCCACGCGCTGGCGGTCACCGTCGCCCTGGTGGTCATGAACCTGCTGCACGTCGTCGTCGGGGAGCAGGCCCCCACCTATCTCGGCATCGAGCGCACCAAGACCATCTCGATGTACCTGGCGCCGGGCCTCTACTGGTGGACCCGTCTGCTGCGCCCCGTCATCCGCACGGCCGACTGGATCGCGAAGACGCTCCTTTCTGTCTTCGGCGTGACGATCACACGGTCGTGGACAGAGGAGGAGGTCGAGGAGGAAGACGAGGCGCGGCCGATCCTCTCCAGCCACGGGGCCGTGCGGCGCGAGATCGGGGAGGTGCTCAGCCGCGCCAACCTCTCCCGCGAGCGGCGGGGCGAGATCCTTCGAGCCGTCGACATCGAGCGAATCCCGGTGCGGGCCATCATGGTGCCCCGCTCGGAGGTGGTGGCTCTCCACACGAGCGACGCCCTCCACGAGACCCTTCAGGAGATGCGGGCCCATCCCTACAATCGATACCCGCTCCTCAACCCGGACTGGGAGAACGTCTACGGCACCCTTTACATGGCGACCGTGTTTCAGCATCTTCCGGAACTGGAGCGGGGCGACGCGACCCTCCTCGACATCGCCGAACCGGTCGTGTGGGTGGACCCGGACCTGCCCGTCAGCGATCTGATCGACCGTCTCCAGCGGAAGCAGCAGGAGATCGCAATCGTGCGGACCGGCGGCCACGTCCGCGGCCTCGTCACCAGTACGGACGCCTTCGAGGCCATCGCGGGCGAGTTGGAGGATCCGGAAGACGTCGTGCAGCGGGAGGAAGAGCCCTCCCCCGAGGCTGAGCTCGCCTCCTCGTCGGTTCCCGACGGGTGAGGAGGCTCGACATCGCATTTTCGCCCCTTGCCTCGTAGGTTCCCTCGTAGGTTCTAATCCCGACCGAGCCCCGACCGCGGGCCTCTCCGTCGGGGCATTTCCGTGACCCCAACCGCAGGGCCGCCGCCATGAGTCGAACACTCATCATGTCCCCGGCACGCGTCCGGCGCACGCTCCGGCGTCTGGCCTACGAGGTGGTGGAGCGCAACCGGGGCGGAGACGCCATCGAGCTGTTCGGCATTCGGGAGAGCGGGGTCCCCCTGGCCCAGACGCTCGCCGACGAGGTCAACGCGATCGAGGACACGGCACTCACGGCGTACGACCTGGACGTTACCCCCTTCCGCGACGACCACCCCGAGCTCGATCCTCCGTCCCCGCCCCCCCACGACGTGGACGTCACCGACCGCGACGTCGTTCTCGTCGACGACGTGCTTTTCACCGGCCGGACGGCCCGGGCGGCCCTCGACGCTGTGCTCCAGTACGGACGGCCGCGGTCCATTCAACTGGTGGTGCTCATCGACCGGGGCCACCGGGAGTATCCCATCCAGCCCGACTGCACCGGCCGCCTGCTCCAGACGAAGCACCGCGAGGAGGTCGTCGTGGCGACCGATGAGGACCTTGCGGTGTACGTCGAGGACGAGTAGCGGGCGCGGCGTCCCTACTGCCCGGTCGTGTCGGGCCCCGCAGTCCCGCCGGTGTCGAGGGCGTCCCGTCGGAGGGAGTCGGCCGCCTCGGAATCCGTGGTGGTAAAGAGCCGAACCTCCGTCCCGGCCCGTACGCTGGTCCCGGGGGACCGCCCCTGTCGCCGGACGAACAGCTCCTTCGCCGACGAGTCCGGGGCCGCATCTCCGGCGGCCCGGCCGTTCGTGACTATGCTGGTGTCGACGACCACCGACCGAAGCTCGCGCTGGAGGAGAAACTGCCGCGCCACCTCGACGGTCTGGCCCACCACGTTTGGCACGTTGACCTGCGTCTCTCCGAGCCCGGTGCTGTACCAGAGGTCTACGGGCTTGCCTCTCTGGAGCGAGTCGCCGGGCACCGGCTCCTGCTTCGTAATGGTGTTGGCGTAGGGGGACGGGATGGGGTCCTCCTGTACGGTCCCAACCTCAAGCCCAAGGGAGGTGACCCGATTCCGGGCCTCCCGGACCGACATGCCTGTTAGATCCGGGAGCTTGACGATCGGGATGGTCCCGGAGTTGACGGTCAGATACACGCGGCGGCCCGGCTTCACTCTCGAGCTCGGAAGCGGGGTCTGGTCGACGACGATTCCGGTGTCGACGTTCGGATTGTAGCGGCCGACCTGGCGCTGGACCTGGAGGTCCCGCTTCGACAGACGCGCCTTGGCCTGTTCGTAGGGAAGGTTTTCGACGTTGGGAACCTGGATGGACACGTTGTGCCGCGTGTAGGAGGGCATGATCACGCCGTCGACGACGAGGTACACGCACAGCCCAAATACAAAGAGCACGCCCATTCCCCCCCAGAAGTAGCGGTTCCCGCCCAGAAGGCGCAGCCACTCGACGGCGGACCAGAAGCGTGAACGAACACTCATGACAGGAGGGACCGAACATACGGAAGACGACGGGTTCCCCACGTGGGGCGTCGACGGAAGGATATGAGGCGGCCTGGAGCACGGTTCCGCGCGCACCGCCGTCGGAGGAAGAGGCGGCGTCACACGTTCTTGAAATAAGGGGCCGGAACAGCGCGTACCCGAAGAGGTCTAATGGCGACCCGTCATCGAGAGACACCGCCCGGAGCCGCGGCGGTCGAGGCGGGAGACAGGGCAGGCCGGAAGTGATTTAATATCACTTCACGATTGAGTGTGAAACCAAGTGCGGCCCGCCAAGTCTAATAGGACTACGCACAGACGAAGGGGCGGCGAGACGGCCCGGCCCGAAACGTCAGCGCGATTGTTCTTCGACGTACTGCCGGGCACTGGTGGACAGCCTCTCGGCGACTCATCCGAGACGGACTGTCGGGCCTTCGAAGCTTCTGTGAAGGAGGGCATGTTGGCTTGATGGTCTCCCCTTTCCGCCTTTGCTTGGTAGGTCCGTGGTGGCCGGAAATTTTGGCCAGAGCGGGACAATTTGTTCTTTGACGGAATTGGAAGCATAGCGAGTCCTGGTCGATTCCTTTGCGCCTAGCGGCGGAAAGCGAATGCGATCGAACTAGCAAACTTTCCTACCACGGAGAGTTTGATCCTAGCTCAGGACGAACGCTGGCGGCAGGCTTAACACATG
>JBDGQP010000015.1:0-3391 GCA_042218975.1 Salinibacter sp. | reverse complement strand
AAAATCACGGAGAACCCTCCCACGAGCGGATAAAGGAGGCTGTACTGCGCAGCACTTCCCTTAGACATGCCGGCGACCTCGACCAAAAATGTGGGAGTCCAGAACGTGAACGACTGTCGGATGAGGGTCATGCCGGCGGACATGAACATGACCACCCAGACCTCGGGGCTCCGCAGCAAGGGTCCGAGAAGATCCCCGATCGTGTCCGGGCGACTTTCCCCCCCTTCGTCCCCGAAAAGGTTGTCCGGGTTTACGGCGGTCGGCTCAAGGCCGATCTCGTCGGGGGTGCTTTTCAACGTGAAGGCATTCATCAGGGCGATCCCCCCCAGGATGGCCGCCGAGAAGAAAAAGACCGCCTCCCATCCGAAGCCAACATCGATGAAGCGGCCCAGTAGAAACCGGGCGGCTGCATCCCCGAACAGAAAACTGAGGCTCAAAAACCCCATCACGCGGCCGTAGGAGTGGTGAGAGAACCAGTGGGACGCTACTTTCACAAGTCCCGGCCATCCCATCGATTGCATCAGGCGATTCACGGACCAGGCCCCCAGAAAGACGGCGACCCCTGCCCCGAACCCGAACGTCACGGTGGCGGCAATGGAGCCCAGCATGCCGAAGATGAACATCCGTCGCCCCCCGAGGAAGTCGGCGAGGGTTCCATTGATCAGCTTCCCGAGCGCGTAGAAGGCGACTCCCACTGAGGAAATGAAGCCGATCATCTCCTTGTCGATGCCCTGTGACCCAAACGCCTCAAGAAGTAGCGGCGTGGCCACCGAGAGATTGGACCGGCACACGTAGTAGCCCGCGTACCCCACGACCAGAGAGAACAGCGTAATCCCCTGCCAGCGGCGCGTAGTCGTAGTCGACGACATGACAGATGGGGTTGTGAGCAGACAGTTGAGTCTCAAGAACCCCGGTCACTCCTTTTCTCAGGGGAGGCCAGTCCCGACGAAGGAATCCTCCCTGAAGGCCTACGCGGAGGACTCCCCTTCGGAGTCCTGACCATTCAGCAGGAGCGTTTCGGCTTCAGTGACCGATGGGAGAAGGTGCGTGTGCGGATACGGCTTGAGCTGCGACTCAGTGTGCGAGCCGTTCGTTACGCCGATGACTAGAGCGCACCCCGCATTCGTTCCTTCCTGGAGGTCCGACGGCGCATCGCCGAGCTTCGCGACGCGACCGGCCGCCTCCACGTCGGTCATCTCCATCAGTCGGTGGATCATGTCCGGCTGCGGGCGCCCGTGTTCGACCTCATCGCTGGTGACCGTCGCGTCCAGAAGGCCCGCCTCCGACCATCCAAGCCGGTCGATGATGGTGTCGGCCGTCGACCGACTGAAGCCGGTGTCCAGTCCCACCTTGATCCCAGCCTCCCGAAGAGATTCAAACAGATGAGTTGCCCCTTCGACCTCGCGGACGGCCGGGTCGGCGGCGTAGAAGTCGTTGATGCGCTCGACGAAATCCTCGTGGGTACGCTCGACGGCGTCTTCGAGGACCTGCCCGTCGCCCGCCTGTTTTTCGAGAAAGGACCGGATTGCAAGCGGCTTGGGGCGGCCCATAACGGCGTTGACGTCCTCGCGCGTAACGTCCACTCCTGCATCCCGAAGGGCGCCTTGAAGTGCACGGTGTACGAAGTCGTCATCATAGACCGTAGTCCCTGCCATGTCGAAAACCACGAGCTCTAAGAACGGATCGGGTTCGGTCATTCGACCATCTATTTATCTGAGTTCAATTTCTGTCCGATAGATTCCAAATTAATTTATATATAGTCAATACGAAAGCGATTATTGTTGTATTATGACTATCCTCTGCCAAGCCCACAGGACAGATCGAGAGATCGGTCCCGGGACCACACCGATCGGTCGGGGGCTGGGTAGGACTGTAGACGGGCCTCCCACACTCTAGACGAAGAATCTTAGCCGATCGCCTCGATGCGTTCTGACCCCTGTAGGTCCCGATTTATTTCGTTGCTTCAAAGGGGCTTTCCGGAGAGCCGGCGAACGTGTCAGATTTGGAGCCGTGTCCAGCGGAAGGAACAGGTCGGACAGCTGCCGACTACAGCCGAACGGCCGGCCATCCGGCGTCGCGGGTATGGGTGTGGACACATCGCCTCCCGCTTTACGCCCACCCGTTTGTGCAGCGCCTCCATTGTCCCCCGTCAAATGTCGGCCGCGCGGTCCCCGGCCTCTCGGCCGGGCGTTTGTGGCTCGATTTCCTCAAGAGAGTTGTTCGTCTGTCGTATTTTCTTTAGGTAAAGTTGGCAGACGGACGCCCCCATGGATCTGACATTGCGGAGGATCACTGTGGGCTCTCAACTCCCGAACGCACTGGGAGCCCTCCGGGCATGAGCGTACCCCCCTTCGCCCTCGTACCCCTACCGGTCCGCACCTCTTCTTGCACTCCCCGAAATGGTCGAGAACAGGGCAATGGAGGACTATCTCATTGGTGTGGGCAAACACATTCGCCAGTTGCGCGAAGAGCGGGGCCTGTACGGGAAGGAGCTGGCTCAGCGGGCCGACGTGAGTAGTGGCCTCATTTCCCGTATCGAGAACGGGCGGACCGTTCCCTCCCTGCCCGTGCTCCTCTCCATCATCCAGGCCCTGAACGCAAATCCGGCCGAGTTCTTTCAGGGGATCGCCGACGAACAAGAGGAGCCCTACATTGTCGTCTCCCCCGACCAGCACGAACCGCTCGAGAAGGAAGACGCGAGGGGCTTCGACTACCAACAGCTCTTCAGCAAGCGACTCGATCTGATCGGCTTCGAGGCCATGATCCTCACTCTTCAGCCGGGCTCGGAGCGGGAAAAGTTGACGACGGATGCCTTCGAGTTCAAATATTTCCTTGAGGGCACATGTAGGTTTGTGATCGGAGATGAGACTGTCATTCTCGAGGAAGGCGACCTACTCTTCTTCGATGGACGGATTCCGCACGTTCCTAAAAACCGGACCGATGATCTCGTCAGAATCCTTGTGCTCTACATGTACGACACCATTCCCCGGCAGGACGGAATCAAGGAAAACACATGATTCCTCCTTCGGCAGCGGCTCAACAAGTAGTGACAGTTGCTATTTGAGCGAGGTTGCGTTCGGCTCGTTAGACTGGTCTATCCGATGATCCAAGAAACCCACGAGTGCAGGGAATGTGGATCCTCGAACATCGTCAAGGATGGCCACAGCGCAAGCGGGTCTCAGTAGTACCATCGCAAAGACTATGGAGCCCACAAGGTGCTCGACCCCGAGCCGCGAGGCTACCCTGAGGAGGAAAAAGAGAAAATCATCCGGGCTTACCGTGAACGAGGGTCGAAGCGGGCGACCAGCCTGCTCCGGCAACGGCTCCGCGGGGACAGGCCGCCGACGTTCCGCTCGGAGATAATCATGCCGGAGCTCGTTGAGCGGGAGTC
>JBDGQP010000149.1:3675-14723 GCA_042218975.1 Salinibacter sp. | reverse complement strand
CCCCGCTCCAGTTTGCCAAACTGATCGATTGAAAACCTGCACACGCCGTTTGCAAACGCGGTGTGCAAGTTTTTTCGCGGCGAGGAACAGGCTGGAGGGGGGACTATGCTGAGTGGTCCACGCCAATCAGCAAGATTCCCCTGCTCCAGCGATGCCCCTCACCGAGTTTCTGACCGAAGTCTTTTGTCTTGTCGACGACATCTTCGTTGACCTGAAGGCCCAGCTGCGCAAGAATGGGGAAGCACTTCGCTCACGCGGCCCCTCTCCTACAGTCCCCGATAGCGTAGTGCTCACCTGCGAACTCGCCGGCGAGTTTTTGGGCTATGATACCGATTCGAGACTCTTCAGCTACTTTCAGCGTCACCACGAGGAACTGTTTCCCACGCTTGAAACGGTTCATCGCACGACTTTGACCCGGCAGGCCGCAAACCTGTGGTCGGTCAAACACATGCTTCGTCGCCGCCTGCTTCGCCGGCTCTGGAAGCGGCATCGCGGGGAAGCGAACGCTGTGGCCCCACAGATCAGCATCACCGACAGCTTTCCAATGCCGATTTGCCGGCTGATGCGGTCCTCCTACTGCCAGCTGTTTGAGGAAGAAGCAGCTTTTGGTCACAACGAGACAAATGACCAGACGATGTACGGATTCAGAGGACACGTAGAGATCGCCTGGCCCGGTGCCGTGGTAAACACCGCCATCGCCCCAGCCAACGAGCACGACACGGCTGTAGCTCCAGAAGTGCTCGAGGGTGGCCCCCGGCGCGGGAATCCACGAGACGCCTCGCGTACGGTGCTGGGAGACAGGGCTTACCAAAGCCAGCGCCTAGACACTGAGCTGTCTGAGTCGGTCCATCTGGAGGCTCCCTCCCGGTCAGGAGGCGAAAAGTGGCCGCGATCGCTGGTTCAGATACGACGACGTGTCGAAACAGTCATCAGCCAGCTCTGCGAGCGGTTCAATGCCAAGCGCGTCTGGGCCCGGGATCGGTGGCATCTGACCGTTCGATGGATCCGGAAGCTATGCAGCCACACGATGGGGATGCTTCTGTGCTATCGGCACGGGCATCCGCCGCTGCAATTTGCCAAACTGATCGACTGAAAACCTGCACACGCCGTTAGCTAGCCAGTCGCGCTCATTGTTCGCGGCGAGGCCGCGAAGAAACTCGAAGGCCTCTTCTCGAAAGCCCGGAAAGGGCGGGTGTGAGTCGAGCGGGGTCATGCGGTCGGAGACGATGTCGGGAGAACTCGGGCCTTGTCCAACAGCCCACGCCCGTCTCTCCGTTCCGGATCGGGACCCATCGCCCGGGATTTTTGGGCCATGAGGGCCGACGGCCCCGTGCGGGTGGCGGGAACGATCACCTCGGCCTACCGGACGAATGCAGGAGAGAGCCCCACCAGGCCCGAGGAGCGATCGGGTCCTCGTTTGACCCGGGGCACGACGACCGCTCGCGGTCGCAGGCGCAACCCCGAACCGCGCGTGCCGCTCGGCGCCCGAGCGGCCCGTCGGCGCCCAATCGGAACGCCCGGCGCGGGGATGCTTTGGCATCGGCGGCTCGCCATTGCTTTTTCACTCTGCGCCTTCTTCGTTCCCGATGACCGCATCGATCAGCATTCTCGGCTGCGGATGGCTCGGCCACCCGCTGGGACGGCGCCTCGTCGATCGGGGCGTGCAGGTGCGCGGCTCCACGACGACCCCGAGCAAGCGGGATGCGCTGCGCCGAGACGGCATCGAGCCCGTTGTGCTCACGCTCGACCCCGATCTGTCCGGGGAGGAGGTCGGCCCCTTCTTTCAGTCGTCCATTCTCGTCCTCAACGTGCCGCCGCCGCGGGGGCGAGACGATGTCCACACGTTTCATCGGCGCCAGATCGAGGCCGTCCGCGACGCGGCCCGCGACGGGGCGGTCGAGTGGGTCCTTTTCGCCAGTTCGACGGGCGTGTACCCCAACGTCGAGCGGACGGTGACCGAGGCGGACGGGCCGCCGGGACGGCCCGACGCCCTGCCGGGGGCTCGCCGGTCGACCGGAGAGGCCCTGCTGGCGGTCGAGGCCCTGCTCATGGACACCCCGACCCTCGACACGACGATCGTGCGGCTCGGGGGCCTCTACGGCGACGATCGCAACCCGGCGCGCTTCCTCGCCGGCCGAACCGACGTGGGACGTCCCGAGGCGCCGGTGAACCTCATCCACCGGGACGACGCCGTCGGGGTGTTCTTGACCCTGATCGAGCAGGACGTCCGCGGGGAGGTTGTCAACGCCTGTGCCGACGAGCACCCGACGCGCCGCGCGTTCTACGGGCGGGCCGCCCGGACGATGGGGCTGGACCCCCCCACCTTCGACGCGTCCGACCCCACGACGGGGAAGGTCGTGAGCAACCGCAAGCTGACCGCACGGCTCGGGTATCAGTTCCGGCACCCCGATCCCCTCGACGACCTCCCCAAATAGGGAGGCACGCTGGCCCTGCCACCGACGCGGTGTCGGCGCCCTGCGGAGCCGCCGGTGCGCCGTGTCCGTTCCCGAGGACGAACGCCCACCGCCGCCCAAAGAGGTCGGGGCAGACCTCGTCGCGACGCCGGCGAGCTGGAGCCGGTGAGGACGGCCCCCCCACTGGACGCGCGGCGCAGGGGACGCCGGACGCCCCGAACCGATCCCTACAATCCTGCAACCCCTCCGTCATGCCCTTGACTTCCCCGACAGCCCCCTCGTAGTTTCCGTGTCGGTTCCCAGGGGGGTAGGGCCCGCGAAGGCTCTGCCCGACCGCCACGAGCGCTTCATCGTCCGTTTTACCTTCCACCTACGGTGTTCACATGAGCACAACCTCCCAACTGCTTCCCCTCGTCGACGAAGCCCCGCAGACGGAGTCGTTCCGCGAGGCGGCCATCGAGGGCCTCCGGAAGCCCCAGAAGCAGGTACCCTCGAAGTTTCTCTACGACGAGCGCGGGTCGAAGCTGTTCGATCGCATCTGTGAGCAGGACGAGTACTACCCGACCCGGACCGAAATGAGCATCATGCGGTCCCACGCCGCGTCGATGGCCGGGCGGATCGGGCCGCGTGCCCGGCTCGTCGAGTACGGCAGCGGGAGCAGCCGGAAGATTCGCCTCCTGCTCGACCACCTGGAGGAACTGGCCGTCTACGTCCCGATCGACATCTCGCGCGACCATCTCGTCAAGGCGGCGGAGGCCCTGGCGGCGGACTACCCGGACCTGCCGGTGCAGCCGCTCTGTGCCGACTACACGACCGACATCGAGCTCCCCGAGCCGCCGTCGCCAAGCACCCGAACGGTGGGCTATTACCCGGGCTCGACGATCGGCAACTTCCGGCCCGAGGATGCCCGCGACTTCCTCACCCGCGTCGCCGAGACGGTGGGTCCGGATGGGGGTCTCCTCATCGGGGTCGACCTGAAGAAGGACGTCGATGTCATGGAGGCGGCCTACAACGACGCGGCCGGCGTTACCGCGGCGTTCAACAAGAACCTGCTCCATCGCATGAACCGAGAGCTCGACGCGGGCTTCGATCCCGACCACTTCGAGCACCTGAGCGTGTGGAACGAAGAGAAGGGATGTGTCGAGAGCTTTTTGCGTAGTCGGACGGCGCAGACGGTCACGGTCGCCGGGCACCCGTTCACATTTGAGGAGGGAGAGACCATTCACACCGAGTACTCGTACAAATACACCCGCGAGGGCTTTGCGCAGCTTGCGGCCACAGCCGGGTTTTCGGTCGAGCGCGTGTGGACGGACGACCGGTCTCACTTCAGCGTGCAGTACTGCACAGTGGGCGTTCAGTGATCCTGCACGACGACCCTGACGGGTGCGCAGGTTTATCGGCGTCCCAAAGTCGAGACCTGTCGCCTGCTCCCGCCGAGCACTCCACCGGCGGCCGCTCAGAGATCGGAGCCCGTCACGCAACCGGCGATACCTGGCTGCTCGGTGTGCCGGACTCTGGGAGAGGGAAAAGCCCCGACGCGGAGATGAAAGGCCGTAGAGGGCGGAACGCACGCGGCACGCTTCCATGGGGTATACCGCGGCGCGTGCGACCGCGTCGGCCTCGTCCGGTCCATTCCGCACCGGAACGGACTGTAGGCCGGCCGGGTCCCCGCACGAATCCGTCGCCCGCGTCCACTGTGCAACAGGTTCCCGCTCACCATGACCCACGCCTTTTTTCTCGGTGTCGACCTCGAAGAACGCGACTCGGCCGTCGACGCCACGCTGACCATCCTCGAAAAAGAGCAGGAAGCGAATGCGGCCCCGACGTTTCGACTCGACCACGCCCGACGCCGCGCCGAGGACACCCCCGACGTCCTCGCCGACCGCATTCAGAGCCTCGTCGCCGACCGCCCCTACATCGGACGCACCAACATCGTCGTAAACCGGAGCGCGGGCCCGGGCCCGGTCCTCCTGGACGCGCTGTCGGACCGGGGCCTCGACCCGATTGCCGTGACCCTCACCGGCGGGAGCGGCACGGTTGCGGGCGAACCCGACGAGGTGGGCGTGTCCCTGGGGACGGCCGACGCCATCCGGACGCTCGCCGAGCTGCACCGGAACGGTCATTTCATCGTTGAGGACCACACGACGGAGGCCGCCTCGCACCTCGCCCGGGGGCTTCAGCGGGCCGCCGAGGTGCTCGACGAGGCCGACGGCAATCAGGACACGCCGGAGGCGGCGGGCTCGACCCTGGAGCCCCTCGGGGAGTCGGGCCCGCACGTGGTCAGTGCCGCCCTGGCCGCCTGGTGCGGCACCGAGCGGTCGTTCGACCCCTCCCAGCACCTGAAGGAGACGCCGCAGACCCGCCCCCCCGGCGACGACCGACGCGGCTGAGAGTCCGGACCGCGGGCGGGAGTCGCCCATCTCACTTGCCCACACACATCAACTGGAGGTTCCACATGGCTCACCCATGGCACGACGTCGACGTCGGCACCGACGCCCCCGATGTCTTCAACGCCGTCATCGAAATTCCGCAGGGCTGCAAGGTCAAGTACGAGCTCGACAAGGACACCGGCATGCTCCGGGTCGACCGCATGCTGTACTCGTCGGTCGTCTACCCGGCCAACTACGGGTTCGTCCCGCGCACCTTCGCGGACGACGGGGATCCGCTCGACGTGCTCGTGCTGGCGCAAGAGGCGGTCGACCCCCTCAGCATCCTCCGCGCCCGTCCCATCGGCATGATGAGCATGCTCGACGACGACGAGGAGGACGCGAAGATCATCTGCATCCACATGGACGACCCCGCCTTCAACGACTACTGGCACATCAAGGAGCTGCCGGACCACCGCCTCCGCGAGCTCCGACGCTTCTTCCAGGACTACAAGGCCCTGGAGGGGAAGACCGTCCGGGTACAGGACTTCTTCGGGCCGGATCGGGCGAAGAATGTCCTCAGCGGGTCCCTCGAGCAGTACGAGGAGATTGTCGAGCCCGAACGGCCCGCCGTCGAGGAGGTGTAGGCGCGTGGGTCCGCCCCGGGCCGCGGGGGCCGCGACGTCGCGGGAGGCCCGAATCCGGGCCCGGAACCGCTACAGCCGCACCCCGAAGCCGGCCGTCAGGACGTTGTGGGCGTTGCCGGCGGCGTAGTCGACGTTGATGCGGATGACGGCGGCCGTGAACGTCACCCCGACGAGGCCCCGAAAGTTGTTCGCCGCGGACTGGCTGAGGGAAACCTCGGGGGGCGGCCCGGGGGTGTTTAGCGGGAAGGTATAGCTGTAGTCGACGCTGAACGTCTCGTACTGGAGCCCGCCGTAGAACGTGATCGGGAGGAGGGGCAGCCCCTTGCTTGCCTGCAGATTCACCGCCCAGCCCGACGCGTCGAGGACCTCCTGGGTCTCCCCGCCGAAGTCGTTTTCCAGGGAGAATCGGTTCCAGGACCCCTGCACGGCGACGTTAAAGGGCACCGGCACTGGCACCCACTGGTCGAGGTCGTGGCGCACGGCGAGGCCGAGCACGCTGATCGTTCCGTAGCTGCTGCCCAACACGGAGAGACGGGACTTCGGGAAGTACCGGAGTTGGGCATCGGTCCCTGCAATCGATCCGACGGCGAGCTGGGGGATGACCAGCGGGGCAATCGGCGTGTTGACGAGGCCCTGCGGCGCGGGGTTGTCTGCCACGACGGCCCCGGTCTGCTCGTCCCGCACCACAAGGTTTCCGCCGGGGGAGGTGGTGCTGCCGATCACCGTCGGCACCTCGCCGTCTCCCGTGTACTCGACGGTCAAGGTCCGCCCGTTCGACATGAACGTCTCCTGCCCGTCCCCGAAGGGCCGGAAGCTCTTCTCCATCGACGAGGTGAACGTGCCGGGAATGCTCACGCCGACGTACACGTTGAGCGGGAATCCGGGGATGAGGCTGTTCCCGACGTCGGCGCCGCGGAAGAGGGCGCTGTTGACCCCGGCGCCGAAGGTATTGGTGACCGGCTGGACGTAGTTGTCGGCGTACCCCTTGCTGATCGTCCGGAGGGCGTTGCCGAGGTCGCTGAGGTCGCCGAAGTCCTGCTGGGCCCGGGCCGGCGACGGGGGGAACAGGGCGCCCAGCAGAAGGAAGGCAGCGAGGAGACCAGACAGACGACGCATGGGGAAAAGACACAGGTCATGAAGGGGGGAGGTGGCGAGGGGAAGGCAGTATATCCAGTGCCGTACATTTCTGCAACCATCATGCCGCGTGCGCCGTCGGGGCACACGGGGGTCAAGACGCCGTCTCGGACCGCGGAAAGACGGGGGCGTAGTGCGCGAGGCGCGACCGGGCGTGCGGGGCGGTGAGGAGGCTGACGCCTACGAAGACGATAACGTTGGCGGCCAGGCCGTAGACGCCCTCGTGAAGGGGGAGGGGCCGAAGCGAGGGGGCCACCAGAAAGAGCGTGTTCGTCCCCACGCCGGCGAGCAGGCCCGCCAGGGCGCCGGCACCGGTGGCCCGGGGCCAGTAGAACGCCGCGAACACGAGCGGGAAGATCTGCGCGACCCCCCCGTACGCCCCCAGCAGAAGGGCCACGATGCTCACCTCCGACACGACGGCAAAATAGTACGCGACGCCGCTGATGACAAGGACCAGGCCGCGGATCCACCGCCGCTGGTGCGCGTCGCTCATCGGGCCGGACACGACCGGCTTGATCCCGTCCCGGAGCCCGATCGACGCGGCGGCGTGCAGGATCGCGTCGCCCGACGACATCGAGGCGGCGAGGGCCCCGGCGCACACCAGTCCCACCGCGAGCGGCGAGAGGTCGATCTCGGTCAGGAGCCGCGGCACGATCGTATCGGCCGGCGTCACGTCGGGGAAGGGCAGCACGCCCGCGAAGCCGATAAGCAGGATGGGGACGAGGAAGAGCTGAAACGTGGGGTAGAGCACCACCGTGAGCTTGATCGTGCGCTCGCTCCGGGCGGTAAACGCCCGCATGAACAGGTGCGGCCACATCGAAAAGCCGACGGCCGACACGAGCACGGCGGAGGTATACCCGGCCCACGACCAGGGCGTCCCGTCGGCCGCGAGGCCGGGCGGGGTGAGCATCGCCCGCAGGTCGCTGGCGGCGAGGGCCTCAAACATCGGCTGCACGCCGCCGTGCAGCTCGTGCGGGAGGTAGAGGCCCAGGAACCAGGCCACGATCATCATGAAGAGGCCCTGCATCGTGTTGGTCCACCCGATCGCCATCATGCCCCCGGCGAAGACGTAGACGAGCACCACCCCGTACGCGACGAGGGCGCCGAGCCACTGCGGCACGTGCCCCGCCGAGATGGTGGACAGGAGATAGGCCGCCCCCTTCATCTGGAGCGTCAGGTAGGGCACGAAGACAATTACGCTCAGCGCCGCGAGCACGACCGAGAGCGCACGGCTGTCGTAGCGGTGGGCCAGCATCTCGGCCTGCGTGACAAAGCCGAGGTCGGCCCCCACCCGGCGGGCGCGGGGCCCCAGGAAGTAGAAGGGCACGATCCCGACGGTCCCGTACGCAATGATGTAGAAGGCCGCCGCCCCCCGCGAGTACGCCCAGCCCGGAGCGCCGAGGAAGGCGAACGACGAGAAGACCGACGCCCCGATGACGAAGTACAGGACGAGCGTACCGAGCGTGCGGTCGCCCGCCACGTAGCCGTCGACGCTCTTCGAGGCGGTCTGGGCCGACCACACGCCGAGGCCCAGCGCGAGCACGAGGTACGCGCCGCAGACGAGCAGAATGGTGACCCATGCGTCCATCGGAGGGCGGGGCGGCGTGCGGGGAAGCTACTCGGCGTCGGGCCGGTCGTCCGTCCGGTACAGAACGAGCAGCGCCCCGAAGACGACGCCGAGCCACCCCACCACCCAGGCAAACGAGAAGGGAAGCCCCAGCACGTATGGCTCGAGCGGCGGCACGAGGGAATAGACGGGCCACACCAGGGCCGCGCCCGCAAGACATACGACCGCGAGGACCGCGAGGACCGTCACCCAACGACGGGGCGAGCGGCGCGGCTGGAAGACGAGACCACGGGGAAGATCGGGGCCGGAGTCCGCCATGAGGGATCGGGACGCGGGTGAGAAGAGCGGTGGCGCAGCCTCCGGTCGATACCCATTACGCCACGCTCACGCGAGCAGCGCGTTTCGGCGTCGCCCGGTCCCGGCCGGGGAGCGGGGCCGACGCGGTCGTGGGGGCGGACGCGGCCTCGGGGGCCCAGGACTCGAAGCCCATGTCGTGGGGCTGGCCGCCCTGGCGGCACGAGTACAGGATGCTGGCAACCATCAGAAGGGCGGCGGCCCCGCCGATGAGGGCAAAGGTGCCGGCGGCTGCGAGACGTTTCATGAGAGCAAACGAATGGAGCGAGACAACAGCTATGCGCAACAGTTCACGGCCCAGATCGGGAGAGGTTCGCACCCCGAGAGCGGGGGCAGGCCCCTCGGGATTGCCTAAAACGGCACCTCCTCCTGGCCCCGACCGCTGTCGGGATGATCGGCCTCCTGCTTCCGGCTCTGAATCTCGATGCCGTCGGCCGAGAAGCCGAACATGTCCTCCGCCGAGAAGACGAGCCGGAAGTCCTCCTCGGTGAAGAACGGCTCGAACTTGGTGGCGAACTCGTCGAGGCGCTTCAGGTAGTAGGCCGTGTTCTCGTCGGGGGCGTCCGGATCCCACTCCGCCGCCAGCTTGCAGTGCTTGAAGGCGGTCACGGTGGCGCTCTCGCCCGTGATGTAGTAGGTGATGCGGTCGCCCTTCTTCACGGGCTTGCCCGTCTTCTCCTGCTTCGCCTTCGCCAGCTCGTAGGTGGCGGCGCGGGGCCGGTTGCCCTCCTCAACGTCGGCTTCGTAGTCCTCGAGCGTATCCTTGAGCGTCTCGGTGCGGGCGAAGCTGTCGACGCTCTCCCAGTCGCTGTTGATGATCCTCTCGCGGGTGTCGACGTAGAGGTCGTGCAGGCCCTCCACGTCGTGGTCGAGCAGGCGGCGAATGGCCCGCCGCACAAAGTCGCGGCCGAACGGCTCGTTGGAGCGGGAGATGAGCGAGGAGCCCTTGAACTTCAGGTCGTCGTCGTAGGTGAGCAGGGCGTAGTTCTTCTTCTTGTAGGACAGCATTTTCTTGTACCGCCCGTCGAACCCGACGCGGATGCCCTCGGGCATCGCCTCGGTGAGGCCGACCGTAAAGTCGACCTCGGCCTCCTCGCCCCGTACCCCGTCGGGCGGGACGAAGAGCACGCCGTCGGTGTCGACCTCGATCACGGTGCCGCCCCGCTCGCGGATCTCGTCGATGAGCTGGCGCAGGATCTCCTGCCCGGTCCGCGCCACGCGGTCGGCCTCCTCGAAGTCGTTGAAGGCCGAGAGGCTAAAGCCCAGGAGACCGTAGAAGCTTTGACCCGTCCAATTAAACTTTCGATTTCGCCCCGCGAGGACGGTGTGGTTGTCGGCAACCGTGAGGCAGTAGATCATTCCGGAGTAGTCCACCTCCTGGCGGTGCTTCGGTTTGATGGTCGGGCGCTGGCCCCGAACCTCGTTCACCTGGATTCGGTGGCACCCGTCGTTTGGCATGTGAAAGGCGCGGCGTCCCACGTGCATCGCGAGGCGAATGAAGTCTTCGGCCAGCTGATCGCTGGAGGTTGTGAACCGATCTCCACTCGCATTGCCGTCGCCCTGCATCAGGGTGTTAAATACGATCCGGAGTTGCTCCGGACCGAGCTGAAAAATCCAAGGCGGAAGCCGTTTGGAGAACCTGTCGGCGCCGCACTCTGCCTCCAGAATGTCGTGCAGTATCTTCGAGCAGAAGGAGTGGCCGTTCTGGTCGGAGCTGTAAACAATGCCTGCACGGTCGAGGAGGGTGGCGATTTTGTCGCGCCCGTCCTCACTCTTCTGGCAGAGGGTCGTTCGATACGAGACCCCTCGCACGTTGCCGTTCGCGTATTCGCGCGCTGTGCTCTTGTAGAGCGTTCCTTCCGTGGCAAACCACGCAAGGATGCGGAGCCAATCGGTCACGTCGTACGCCTCCGGCTGCCAGCGGGCCTGCCGACGGAGCTCTTTGATCCCGCGCGGTCCGGTCCTGTGCTCGATGTCGTGCCGGGCACACGCACTGGCGAGGGACACGGAAGAGGGGGCCTGGTCGAGAGCGGGGAGAGGCCGAAGAGACGGGAGACGGCGGCGGATTCGATCGCTCAGCATATCCGCGGCCGTTTCCCACGCCAAATCGGTATACTCGCCAGACGTGAACTTCTGAGTGAGGAAGCGGTGGTTCGGCGTGACGAGAAAATCGGTGTGTCGGTTCTTGATCTCGACCATCGGCCCCTCGTAATACTGAGCCTGCGTATCCGTAACCGGTTTGATCTCGACCTCCTGCGTATCCGGGTTGACCGAGTAGACCCGATCGCCGACCTCCACCTCGTCGATCGGCGTGATGCCGTCGACCGTGATGACCTCTGTTTCGGGGTCGAAGCAGTTGATGAGCACCTTGTAGGAGGACTGGCGCGCGTCGAGCTCGCTGCGGACCTCCTCGTCCTCGGCGTTGCGCATGTCCTCTTTCGTCTCGAGGCGCAGGTCCGTGAGCCGCTCTAAAAGCGTGGGGAAGAGGTCGATCTCGTCGCCGGACGGCTGAACGCCGTAGTTCAGCATGATGGAGGGGTACAGGCTCTCCACGTCGGCGTACACG
>JBDGQP010000149.1:0-3665 GCA_042218975.1 Salinibacter sp. | reverse complement strand
GGTCATCGGCAGCATCTGCGCGAGGTAGAAGGTGGAGCCGGAGAGGTGGCCCGCGAGGCGCCGGGTCTCGACGACGTCGTCGAGCGCGTAGTCGAGCAGCGTCTCGCGGTCCTCGCGCCAGGCGCGGGCGATGTCGACGCCCTCGATGTAGGTGCGCGCCTCGGGGGCGAGGCCAAAGTAGCGGGCGGCCGTCTTGAGACTGTAGTCCGGCAGGTCGCGGCTAAAGACGTCGAACGACATCACCTGGAAGTAGGTGTCGATGACGTGCCGGCCCACAATGTCGACGGCCGGGAAGTCGACCGTCCGCTCCGCGAAGCGCATGCTGGAGTCGTAGGTGCGGGGGACCGACCCGTCGCGCCCAATGGCGAAGTCGACCCCGTGCATCCCGCAGCGGTCGAGGATGTAGGCGATATCGAATGAGTGAACATTGTGCCCCTCGATCACGTCGGGGTCGCGCTCCTGGATCACGTCCACCGTCTGCCGGAGGAGAGTGGCCTCGTCGACCCCGTCGCGGAGATGCAGGAGCTCGTCCCAGCCGCGGTTGTCGGAAAGGGCGACGATGATGATTGTGTCTTCGGGCCGCTCGGCGTTGGGGAAGCCGCCCTCGGTGTAGACCTCGATGTCGAGCTGCAGGCGGTGCAGGTCGTCGAGCGTCATGTCGAGCAGGCAGGTGCGGCCCGACTGCATGAGGTACTGCTGGGCGGGGGAGCCGACGCGGTAGATCTCGTCGGGCCAGCTCTCGTCGCTGTCGGTGCGGCGCTCGACCTGCCGGACGGCGTCCCAGTAGGCGCTCCAGGTGCGGAACGCCGCCAGGTAGCGGTAGAAGTTCTCGCCCGCCAGCTCCTTGCACCAGAAGTCGTGCCGAAGCCCGTTCAGCAGAGACGCATCGGACACGAAGAAGAAGGGATAGAAGGCCTCCTCGTGCTCGACGACCGAGGAGAAGTCTTCCGACCGCTGGTAGAGCCGCACCCGGGCCGGTTCGCCGGACGGGCGATCCATCATCGGATGCACGTCCACGAGCCGCGGCATCGGGTCCTTGCCGAAGAGGGCCACGTCGACGGACGCCGGCGTGGGGGCGGCCGCGGCGGGCGACGAAGAGGACGGAGGCATGGGCGACGGGAGAGCATGCGGGAGCGACGACATCCGTCCCTACGGGCGGTGGGGGCGGATGTGCCCCGGGGCGAGGGGGCGACACGCTTCGAATTCCAGGAGGCTGTTTCGATTTCACACGGTCGCGTCCGGAGCACGCCGCGACGACCCCGGCCGGGACGCTCGGTCGCACGCTCCGTGATTGGTCACGGTCGAAGCGGGGCGACGTCGACCTCAACCGAGCCAAAAATCAAAACAGTCTCCAAGCCGTACCCCCTACGTTCTGGGTCTCGACGTCTCCGTTCGCCCTCGATGTCTGCGGCACGCCACATGGCCTCCCTTGCGGCCGACGCGGTCGGCCACCGCTACGGATCACTGCTGCTCTTCCGCCGCCTTTCGTTCGAGATGGGCGGCGGGGACAGCCTGGCGGTGACCGGTGCCAACGGGGCCGGCAAGTCGACCCTCCTCCGCATCCTGGCGGGCGTGCTCGCGCCGAAGGCCGGGCGCGTGCGCCTCACAATCGAGGGCGAGGCGGTGTCCCCGGAGGCCCACCCGCGGCGGGTGGGCCTCGTGGCCCCGGCCCTCGGCCTCTACGACCCGCTCTCGGCCCGGGAGAACCTCGCGTTTCTGGCCCGGGCCCGGCGCCTCTCCGGGGCCGGCCGCCGCGTCGCGGCGACGCTCGACCGGGTCGGGCTCGCCGATCGGGCCGACGACCCGGTGGCCACCTTCTCCTCCGGCATGCGGCAGCGGGTCAAGTACGCCGCGGCCCTGCTCGCCGACCCCCCGCTCCTGCTGCTCGACGAGCCGGCGGCCAACCTCGACGCCGCCGGTCGAGACACGGTCGAGGCCGTCGTCGCGGAACAGCGCGGGCGCGGCGGCATGGTGGTGGTGGCCACGAACCGCGCCGACGAGGCGGCCCGCCACGACCGCACGCTTCGCATCGAGGACCATCGGTAGGCCTCCATACGGAAACGCTCCGACTTTGCGGCACCGGCTCGGGTGCCCTCCCCCGCCGGCTTGCCCCGAAGGAATGGGAGAGAGGGGGCGTGGGGAGAGGGAGGACAGGTAGGAGAAACGGCAACTGTCGTTCTTGCGCCTACACTCCCATTCGCCCATGCCCATCCAGCGGGGGCAATGGAGCGACCCGCTCTTGTTGTTCTTTTTCCAACCCAGAGTGCCCATGGCCCACGACACCCTCGAGATCTACGTTCGCGACCTCTCGGCCGAGGACGCCGTGGGGTGGCTCCGCACGGTGTTCGACGACCTGGAGCGGCGCGAGGACGCCCTGGTGCTGACCTACGAGGGCACCCACGAGGGAAAGACGGTGCCGGTGCAGATCGCCGAGGGGGTCGAGGACGGGCCGTACACGAGCCTCTGGTTCAACGCGCCGACGATGCCGTGGGACACCGCCACCGCCTGTGCCCGCGACGCGTACAAAGGCTTGGAGCGAGAGGTGCTCTGCTTTCTCGACGATCCGGAGCGGCCGTGGACGATGCTCCGGGTGTCGGCCGACGGCGAGGCGTACGTCGACAAGCGCGAGGTCGAGCTCTAATACGAACTCGCATGCTCCGTTCGTGTGTGGAGGTCCGGGCGGGTGAACGTATGGACGTATTTGGCCTCCATACCTCCACACTTCCCCACATCCAAACACGAATCCTGCTACAGGATTCGGTATGACCCGCTCGGCTACGCCCCGAGAATCTCGTCTACCGGGATTGGATCCCGCTCCGGAAGGGCCGCGACCGTCACGGTGTCGCCGAGTTTGCGAGTGAGGCGCAACCCGTAGTCGTCCTCGGTCGGCTCGCGGTGAACGTACACCCGCTCGTCCGGGAGCGACACGACCCAGTACTCCGAGATGCCGGCCTGGGCGTAGAGCGACAGCTTGGTGCTCCGGTCGAAGTCCTCCGTCGCATCCGCCACCTCCACGAGCAGCAAGACCTCCTCGGGCTGAGGGTGGCGCTCACGGTAGGTCTCGTCGTTCGGGGCAACGAGCGCCAGGTCGGGCTCGGGTTCGGACTCCGGGCCGATCCGAATCGGGTTCTGCACCCGCACCGTCGCTTCATCCCCGACACGAAGCACGAAGAGGCGGGTCAGGCGGTCTACGCGGCTGGCGTGCGAACTCCCGATGGGAGGCATGGCGTAGAGGCGGCCGTCGAGCAGCTCGACGCGGTCGTCCTCGTGCAGGATGCCGGCCTCACCCATCCGGTGGTACTCCTCCACCGTAAACCGACGCTCCGTCGGCGGGTCGTCCGTAGCGGGGACGGTCTCCATGGCTCGGAGTCGCTGGGAGGGGCTACACGTGCTCCTCCGCGTGGTAGGAGGAGCGGGTAAGCGGGCTGCTCTCGACGTGCTCGATGCCCTTCTCCTCGCCGACCTGCTTGTACCAGTCGAAGACCTCCGGCTCGATCCACGCCTCGACCGGCAGGTGGTGCTCGGTCGGCTGCATGTACTGGCCGATCGTCATGACGTCGAGGCCGATCTCCACGAAGTCGTCCATGATCTCCAGGACCTCCTCCTTCGTTTCGCCGAGGCCCACCATGATGCCGCTTTTGGTGCGCAGGCCCTCGTCCTTGGCC
>JBDGQP010000148.1:0-6269 GCA_042218975.1 Salinibacter sp. | reverse complement strand
GAAGCTGGTCCACCCGAGTGGTTTTGGACGCAACGACTTCGCAGGGAGCCCGGAGTTCGAACTCTACGACCTAAATGCCGACCCCTACGAGCGAAATGACCTCTCGGCCGAGCGTCCCGGGGTCGTCGAAGAGCTGCGGGCCGCGTACAACCGCTGGTTCGACGATGTCAGCACGACGCGGCCTGGAAACTACGGCAAACCGCGGATGATCGTGGGCACGCGGCACCAGAGCCGTGCGGTGCTGACGCGGCAGGACTGGCATCCCACCAACGACGCCGGGTGGGGTGCCCTCGAAGCGACTGGCTACTGGTCCCTGTCGGTCGCTGAGACGGACACCTTCGACGTGCGTGTCCGCTATCCGGACGGATTCGACGGGGGAACGGTCACCCTCCGCGTGGATCCGATGCACTACCGGAGCGGCAAGCGCGACGTGGTCAGTGAGTGTCCGCCCGGGGTTGAATGCAAGGAGGCACGTTATTCGGCGGCCGTCGAGGGCAGTGCCGGCGGGCACACCTTCGAGACCATTGTTCTTCAGCCCGGGCCGATTCGAGTCTGGGGAGAACTTCAGGGAGAACGACAAGCCGGAGGGGCCTGGCAGATCGTCATCGAGGAGCGATAGGGGGCGCTAAAACTCAAAGCCCATCCCATTGGGGCTGGTTCGCTTTTGTGGATGCCATCCGGCTATCACGCTCGCACCATGAACATCTACCAGCGAAACGGTGACCTGGTGAAGATGTGCACCGGCGCCGACTTCTGCGGCACGCGGTGGACGGTGAACGCCGTCCGGATGCCGGTGCCGCACTGGGGCGACGACAGCTACTTGCTGCCGGTGGCCACCGTAATGCGGCTCTTCAAGAAATACAAAGGGGAACAGGGCCTCTCTATGAACGCCGTTCCCTCTGATCTTGACATCGCCGCCAGCCGGTCTGGAAAGGAGGTGTACCTCCACGTCGTCAACCTCAGCTACAACAGCGCCGTGGAGGCGGACCTCACCGTTTCGGGCCAGTCTGTAGGCGACGGACAGGTCCACGAAATTGCGCCGGAACGGCCCCGCGAGTACGTGAACCGGGAACGGCCCGACGTCTTCGCGCCCGAAGAGACGTCGCTGGACGCCAGCGGCACGCCGACATGGCGCTTTCCACCCCGCTCTGTGAGCGTGGTGACGCTCGACCTCGAAGCTAGCTAGAATCGCCGGTCCCGTCGATCCCGTTCCACCGGCGACAGAAGCCCACGAAAACGCCCCTCTCACATGAGCGATCGCCCTCCCCTTCTTCTGGCCATTGGCCTCGGGCTCCTGTTCTGTGCCTGCGGGGGAGGGCCAACAGCCCAGCAGCGGGCTGCGACCGACACGTCCTCGGCGTGCTCCTTCTCGAACCCCATCGCCGACGGGGCGGACCCCTGGGTGGTGCGTCACGAGGACTGGTATTACCTCGTCGAGTCCAAGGAAAACGGCATCTCCGTCTACCGATCGAAGGTGCTCACCGACCTGAAGCGGAACGAGGTGCGAGTGTGGTCGGCGCCGGACGAGGGCTGGAATCAAGACCACATTTGGGCCCCGGAGCTGCACCGCGTCAATGGGCGCTGGTACATTTACTACGCGGCCGGACGGGACGGCCCACCTTTCATCCACCAGCGGAGCGGCGTGCTCCAGTCCATGGGCGACGACCCGCAGGGTGAGTATCGGTCGCGGGGCCGACTCTACACCGGCGACGACCTCGGGGCCCGCTCCGAGAACATCTGGGCCATCGACTTGACCGTGGGCCGCATCGACGGGCAGCTCTACGCGGTCTGGTCGGGCTGGAAGCAGAACCGCGACGACGACAGCACGCCCCAGCACCTGTACATCGCAGAGATGGAGAACCCCTGGACGATGGGCAGCGATCGGGTACGCATTTCCTCCCCGACAGCCCCCTGGGAGCAGGGCACCGAACTGGACATCAACGAGGGGCCGACCCTGCTGAAGCACGAGGGTGATACTTTCATTCTCTACTCGACCCGCGAGTCGTGGCTTCCGGCCTATCGGATGGGGCAGCTCCGCCTCGAGGGCCCGTCGGCCGACCCGATGACGCCCGAGAACTGGGCGAAGCGGGGGCCGGTGTTTCAGGGGACCGAGAAGGTACACGGCGTCGGGCACGCCAGCTTCACGACCTCGCCGGACGGGACGGAGGACTGGATTGTCTATCATACGAAGAAGGACACGGAGCCGGGATGGGATCGCATGATTTTCGCGCAGCCATTCACTTGGGGGGAGAGAGGGAATCCACAATTCGGGACGCCGACGCCTCCCGACTCCGTTCTGTCTGTTCCGTCGGGTCAGAGGAAGTGTTCTTAGCGGAGTGGACAGCCCGTCGCTGAAAGAAGTTCGGCCATGAGAACGAGCAGGACGGCTGCTCCGCGTCAGCCACGTTTCTAACTTCAAAACATCTCCAGATTAATGAGCCGATACCTCCTTTTTGCGGGCCTGCTTCCGGTCCTACTGCTCGTTCCGTCTTTCAATGCACTGGGGCAGGGGACGGACTCAGAGCGCATCGATCGAACCGAGGAGCCCAGCTGGACAATTCAGGGAGCGCCCGCCGACCTAGCGACCGAAGCGCGCTGGTCAGTCGAGCGAGCGAAGGCCTGGCAGAAAAAGCACGACTGGCCGGTCGGGGCGAACTTCGTCCCGAGTACAGCTGTCAACCAGATCGACATGTGGCAGTCCTTCACCTTCGACCCGGAGACGATCGACCGCGAGCTCGGCTGGGCCGCCGACGCCGGCTTCAACACCATGCGCGTGTATCTCCACTACCTCGTGTGGGCCCGGGACCCGGCCGGCTACAAGGACCGCATCGAGCGCTACCTCGAGATTGCCGACAAGCACGGCATCAAGACGATCTTCGTGCACTTCGACGACGTGTGGGGCAACGACCCAACGCTCGGAGAGCAGCCCAAGCCGGTCCCCGGCGTTCATAACTCCGGCTGGGTGGAGTCGCCGGGCCACGACCAGCGTCTCGACCAGGCACTCCGACCTGTGTTGGAGGCGTACACGAAGGATATCATCTCGGCCTTCGCCGACGACGACCGGGTGCTGATGTGGGACCTCTACAATGAGCCAGGCAACGGCAAGAGCCCCCCTTCCAGCTCGCTGCCGCTTCTCAAAGAGGTGGTGACGTGGGCGCAGGAGGTGGATCCGAGCCAGCCTCTGACCGTCGGCGTCTGGAACTACGACGAGTCCTTCCGAAAGCTCAACGAGTACCAGTTGGCCGTCTCCGACGTAGTGACGTTTCACACCTACGACGGCCCCAAAACCACGAAGCGGGAGGTCGAAATGCTCCGGACGCGCACCGGCGGCCGGCCGATGATTTGTACCGAATACATGGCACGTACGAACAACAACACCTTCGAGAACCACCTCCCCTACTTCCACGCGCAAAACATTGGGGCGATCAACTGGGGCCTCGTCAGTGGCGAGACGCAGACCATTTATTCCTGGGACCATCCGAAGGGCACCAGCGACGAGTACTACGCCCAGTGGCGTGAGGATGTCCGCGAGGTGTACCCGTGGGAGAACCACCAGTCGGCCCCCGAGCCGGAGACCTGGTTCCACGACGTGTTTCGGAAGGACGGGACGCCGTACGATTCCTCGGAGGTAGAGTTGATCCGCCGTCTTTCTCAGCAGCCTGCCGGCTCGGCAAACGAGTAGGCCGGACCCTTCGACGCTCTCATCCACCGCGACTCCGCGCTGACTCTCATGACCGCCCCCCTACGCACGGCACTCCTCGGACTTGCTGCTTCTCTTCTCGCTCTTCTGCTTCCCAGTAATGCCCTTGCGCAGAGTGAAGACTGGCAGCCGGCGGACGCGCGGCTGATGACCCGGTGGGCCGACGACGTCTCGCCGGAGACGGTGAAGGATCGGCCTTACCCGCGGCCCCAGATGAAGCGAGCCCGCTGGAAGACACTGAACGGCCTCTGGGACTACGCCCTGGTGCCGGAAGGAACGGCCCCATCGTCGTTTGGTGGCGAGATCCTGGTCCCCTTCCCCGTCGAGTCGGCCCTCTCCGGCGTCAAGCGGGCGGTCAAGCCCTCACAGGAGGTTGTGTACCGCCGCACCTTCACGGTGCCGGACGGCTGGGAGGGAGAACGCATCCTGCTGCACTTCGGGGCGGTCGACTGGCGGGCCACCGTGCAGGTCAACGGACAGCGCGTGGGCCAGCACGAGGGCGGCTACGATCCCTTCACGTTCGACATCACCGACGAACTCACCGGTGGGGGGGAGCAGACGATCACGGTGACGGTCTGGGACCCAACCGACCGGGGCCCCCATCCCCGAGGCAAGCAGGTGCTGGACCCCGGCGGCATCTGGTACACGGCCGTCACGGGCATCTGGCAGACTGCGTGGTTGGAGCCGGTGTCCCCGGACGGCTCCATCCAAGACCTGTCGATCAAGCCCGACGTCTCCAGCGAGGCGGTCCACCTTACTGTCGACGGCCGCAACGCCGATGGCCTCACCATCGAGGCGATAGTCGCGACCGAGGAGGGCGACGTGATCAGTGACCTGTCGGGCCCTGTGGGAGAGACGCTCACCCTCCCGGTTTCGGACCCCAACCTGTGGTCCCCAAGCAATCCGTATCTGTACGAATTGGACGTGCGCCTCGTCCGGAACGGCACTGTCGTCGACAAGGTCGACAGCTACTTTGGAATGCGGAGCGTGGGGGTGGGCAAGGGGCCGAAGGGAAAGACGCGACTCACCCTGAATGGCGAGCCCCTCTTCCAGTTCGGCCCGCTCGATCAAGGATACTGGCCCGACGGGCTCTACACGGCCCCGACCGATAAGGCACTGGCCTACGACCTGGAGATGACGAAGGAGCTGGGGTTCAACATGACCCGAAAGCACGTGAAGGTCGAGCCGCGGCGGTGGTACTACATGGCCGACTCGCTGGGCCTCCTGGTGTGGCAGGATATGCCCAGCGCACTGGCCGGGGGCGAAAACACGCCGGAAGTCCAGCGCAGCGAGGCCGACCGGCAGCAGTTCGAGGCGGAGCTGAAAGAACTGGTCGACGACTTCTACAATCATCCCTCGATCGCGATGTGGATCGTGTTCAACGAGGGATGGGGACAGTACGACACCCGTCGCATCACGCAGATGGTTGAGAAGCGGGACACCACCCGCCTCGTGAGCAACGCGAGCGGCTGGACCGACCGGGGGGCCGGAGACGTGCGGGACATTCACGCGTATCCGGGGCCGGCGGCCCCGCCGGCGGAGGAGGACCGGGCGATCGTGCTCGGTGAATACGGTGGGCGCGGCCTCCCGGTCACCGGCCACACCTGGTTGAGTGAGGACAAGCTGGGGGTGTACGCGAACCCTGCCGAGACGCCCACCGAGCTGGACTCCATCTACAGCGCGCAGCTCGATCAACTTCGCCTCCTGCGAGCGGAGCCGGGCCTGTCGGCGGCCGTGTACACTCAGATCACCGACGTCGAGATTGAGGTAAACGGCCTCATGACCTACGACCGCGACGTGTTGAAGATGAACACGACGGAGGTTGCCGAGATGAACCGGCGTCTCTACCAGGAGCCCGCCCCCGAGGTGGACATGGTTGCGGAAACGGCCCAGCAGGGGACCATCATGTGGCGGTACACGACCGCCTCCCCGCCCGACGGGTGGATGAATCCGACCTTCGACGCCGACGGGTGGAAGGAGGGGCCCGCAGGCTTCGGCACGGAAGAGACCCCGGGAGCCGTGGTGGGAACGGAGTGGTCCTCCTCCGATCTGTGGATCCGACGCACCTTCACCCATGAGGGTTCGACCTCGCAGAATCTCTACCTCCGCATCCACCACGATGATGCCGCCGAGGTCTACCTGAACGGGGAGAAGATCCGCGATCTCGAAGGATGGACCACGGGCTACACGTTCGTGGAGCTGGATCGGTCGGCCCAAAATCTTCTTCGCCAGGTCGAAAACACCCTTGCGGTGCACGTGCACCAGGACGGGGGCGGTCAGTACATCGACGCGGGCCTGGTGAGCGTCGAGGAGCGCGGCGAGTCCTCTTCCACGTCGTCGTCGGGGGAGGGGGTCGAGTCCACGCAGCTGCTGGGCACGTTTCCGAACCCGGCACAGGAGGAGGCGACCGTGCGCTATGTACTGCCCAACCGGCAGAACCCTGTGGGGGCGGGAGAGCGAGTCCGCATGCAGCTTTACGACATGCTGGGGCGGCAGGTGAAAACCCTCTCGGGCAAGGCGGAGGCCGGGTACCACGAGCAGACGGTCGACGTGAGCGACCTCTCGAATG